>NZ_SMJZ01000079.1 GCF_004348345.1 Nonomuraea longispora | reverse complement strand
GCCCCAACGTCCACCCCGTCTCCCAGCGCCAGCACCAAGGGCCTGCTCAGCCCGCTGAAGTACAAGGTCAGCCTCAAGGGCCAGTACCAGACCACCAACTACTACTGTGTGCCCGCCTCGTCCTCGATGAGCCTGTCGACCTTCGGCGTCAAGGTCAGCCAGTCGACCCTGGCGAAGAAGATGAAGACCACCGCCTCCGGCGGCACCAAGGGCAAGTACGCCATCCCGGTGATCAACACGTACCTGAAGTCGAAGGGCTACAAGGTCTCCAGCACGACCGACGCCGACGGCAACGCCCTGAAACTCATGGACCGGGTCTCCACCCAGGTGGGCGAGCTGCACAAGGCGCCCGTGCTCGCGGTGTGGATGGAGCAGCTGCCCTGGAACAAGGGCAAGGTCAAGGGCGAGAAGGTCGGTCACGCGATCATCGCGTACGGCTACGACAAGCTGGCCAACACCATCACCGTCTACGACCCGTGGAAGCCGACCGGCGGCTCGCACACCATCAGCGCTTCCACTCTCGCCAAGGTCCTGCAGTCGGGCGGAAACATGTACTACATCTCGAAGAGCTGATCCAATAGGGGGATGCTGCATCACGTCGAGCTGTGGGTGCCCGACCTGCGACGCGCCACCGAGAGGTGGCGGTGGCTGCTGCGGGCCCTCGGCGACACCCCCTACCAGGAGTGGAGCGACGGCCGTAGCTGGCGGTCGGGGCGTACGTACGTGGTGCTGGAGCAGTCGCCGGCGCTCACCGCCGACCGGCACGACCGCTGCCGGCCCGGCCTGAACCACCTGGCCTTCCACGTGGACGGCCGGGCCCGGCTCGACGACAAGGGCGACGAGATCGTCGGCCAGTCCGACTCCTTGTGCCCAAGGCCACCGGGCGCCAGGGAGAGCAGGTCGCCCTGCTCGGGCTCCGGCCTGCGCGGTGGAGGTTCACCGGCGAGTCCGGCCTGATCTCGCTACTACGTGTCCAGGGCCGGGGAGACCGCTCTACCGCTGGACGGGACAGGTGCCGACGCCCTTCACGAAGGCCGGCTGAGCCTGTCTTGACCGAGGATGAACCAGTGTTTGACCGGGCGTCCTCTCTTGCCACGGCCTCCTGTACCCGCCAGCGGCCTACACGTATCCCCTGTTATGGTCTTACCTCGCCTTAAAAAGCTAGTAAATATTTCTTCATCGGAGGGGTCATGCGGACCAAGAGGAAGATCGCTGTCGTCGCGTCCGTGGTAGCCGGACTCGCCGCACCGGCCGTGGCGGTGGCTCCCGCGGCCACCGCCCAGACCGGGCCGGCGTGGTACGCCTACCACAATGCGAGCCCCGCCAAGAGCGTTGCTCATGTGAAGACCCTCAAGAGCCGCGGATACCGTCCGATCACGGTGAACGTCTCCGACGGCGAGCGCTACGCGGCCGTGTGGGTCAAGGGCTCTGGGCCGGAGTGGGGCATCTGGCAGGGCATGTCCCCCGCCGACTTCCAGGCCAAGTTCGACGGCGCCATGAAGCAGGGCGCGCAGCCGATCTCCGTCTCCGCCACGGGCTCGGGCTCCTCCGCCGTGTTCACGGCCATCTGGGAGAAGCGCCGCGGCGCGTTCTACACCAAGCACGGCCTCACGCCCGCACAGTTCGCCGCCTACAACAAGAAGGCCACCGCCCAGGGGCTCGCGCTCTCCTCCGTCGACGCCTACGGCAGCCCCGGCGACATCCGCTACGTGGGCGTCTGGACCACCAACTCCGGCGGCGCCTGGTACTACACGTACGGCCTGTCGCCCCAGCGGCACAAGGCGGCGGCCGAGGAGAAGAAGGCGAAGGGTTACCGGCCGGTCAAGGTGGCGGTGGCGCCCGACGGCACGTACACGGCCGTGTGGCGCAAGGACGGGCGCAAGTCCTGGGCCCACTACGTCGACATGTCCGCGTCCGGCTACCAGCAGCGGTTCGACACCTTCAAGAGCCGCGGCCTGCACCCCGTGCAGGTGAGCGCCGAGAACGGCAAGTACGCCGCCATCTGGGAGTAGGACAGGGCTCATCTGGCCAGGACGCGGACGTCTCCCGTCCCGCTGCGGGCGACGATCGTGCGGGAGCTCTTCGTCTCGCGCTTGACCGTGGTGCGCTCGCGGCCGTCCTTGCTCGTGGCGGTCACCGCGTACGGGCCGGGCGGCACCTTCGCGGTCACCCTGCCGTCGTGGGAGATCAGGTCGAGGTCGGTGGGCAGGCGGTCGAACGTCACGTCGATCGACCCGTCGAGCGTCCGGCACCTGACCGCGGCCGACGTGAGGCCCTCGGCCTTGATCGATCCCTCACTGCGCAGCCGCAGCCGTCCCGAGGCGCCCGTCACCTGGACGTCGTCGCGGCTCACCACGTCGACGTCCTGGGCGAGGCCCTTCAGTACGACCCCGTCGGCCGCCTGGACGGACAGCCGGACGCCGGGCGGGACCCGGACGTGGTAGCGGGCGCCGCAGTCGCCGAACACCATGGTGCAGTCGGCGCCGAGGCGGAGCGTGCCGTCGCGCAGGGACCAGGTGGCGTTGCCCTCGCCGGCGGCCTTGCCGCGTACCCACCGCTCCACCTCGACCCGCCCTCCGGTGCCCTGGAGCACGCGCACGCCGCCCATGGACGACCGGATCGACAACGCGGCCCCCGTGAAGGCGAACGACTTCGCGGAGCGCACCTCGTCGGCGTCCAGGCTCACGCTGCAGGCCGTGACGGCCATGGCCGTCACGGCCGCGCCGGCCACTAACACTGTGATCTGCCTCATGAGGTCGATGGTGGCGAGACGAAGCCCGCCCGCCATCGGCCGGAGGACCGAACGTCGTCAGCCGCCCATCGGCCATTCAGCCATTCGTCTCAGAGGGCCGACAGCAGCGCGTGGACGTGGCGCAGCGGGCCAGACCCCAGCGGGCGCACCGCCACCGTGTCGGCGCCCGCCGCCCACAGGCTCTTGACCTGCGCCGCAGCCTGCTCGGGTGTTCCGGCAGCCATCACCACGTCCTCGGGCGGCACGCCCAGGAACTCCGCCTGCCCGGCCACGGCCTGACCGGTCGTCCCGGCCGCGTCGTCCCCGATGTGCAGGTAGGTGAAGACCACCAGTTCGTGGCCGGCGCCGCCGCCGATCCGCGCCCGGATGCCGGGCAACTGCTCCGGCCCGACTCCCTCGGGCAGGATCGTGCCCTGCGCGACCCGCCCCGACAGCGCCAGCGAGCGCGGGCCCTTCACCCCGGCGAGCACGGGCGGCGGCTCGGCGGGCGGATGCACCAGCGACACGCCGTCAAGACGTACGGACCGGCCGTCCAGGGTGACCGTCTCGCCGCGCAGCAGCGCGCGTACGGACGTGATCGTCTCCTCGAGAAGGGACAGCGGCGATGGAACGGCCGCGCCGACCTGGCGCATCCATCCGGGTACGCCGTGCCCGACGCCGGCCGCGAGCCGGCCGGGGTGCAGGCGGGACAGGTTGCCCAGCTCCATCGCCAGCAGCATCGGGTTGCGCAGGGGAGCGGGGGTGATGCCGATGCCGACGCGCAGCCGGGAGGTGACGGCGAGCGCGGTGGCCGCCGCCGAGACGCCGCCCGTCCAGCCGAGGTCCTCCACCACCCACAGGTCGCCGACGACGGTGCCGTCGAGTTCTCGGGCGAACGGGATCAACTGCTCGGGCGGCAGGTCCCGGTCGAACATGACGCCAAGCCTCACGATGCCCTCCAGTAGTAGCGGTAGAGCCGGCCGACCTCCGAGTAGCCGGCGCGCAGGAACGCGGCGGCCGTCGGAAGGTTGGCGGTGTCGGTGGCCGCGACGATGCGCGGCACGCCCGCCTCGGCGAGCGTGCGGGTGCCCCTGGCCAGCAGGTCGTTGACGTAGCCGCGGCCGCGGTGCTCGGGCAGCACGCCGATGTAGGCGATGGAGTGGTCGTCGGGGGCGACCAGCCCGACGGGGGTGTCGCCGAGGTGGCCGATGACGAACCAGTCGGGCTTGGCCTTGCGGCTGAGCAGGTCGTCGTACATCCACCGGGCCTCGCGCTCGGCCCCGACAGTGGCCACCTCGACCCGGGTGTCGTGGTCGAGCGAGCCTTCGGAGACGCGGACGAGGATGTCGAGCACGTAGGACGGGTCCATGCGGCGCGCGGGGCGGTAGGACAGCCGGCCGGGGTCGTCGGGCAGGTCGGTGCCCGCCGCCCATTCGAGCATGAGCCGCTCGACCTCCATGGTGAAGCCGGCCAGGGTCAGGGCCTCGTGCTCGACGGCGCGGTCGACGACGGGGGAGAGTCCGGGTTTGAGGGGGATGTCGTGGATCATCTTGCTCAGCCCCATCTCGTCCAGGCTGCGGCGCAGCAGGCCGGCGGCGGCGACGGGGTCGGGACCGGGGTCGAACTGCCAGGTGATCACCGGCGGGGAGCCGCGAAAGGGCGCCCAGTAGGCCAGGCGGGCCTGCCCTTCCGTGAAGCACCACTCGGGGCGCGTCTTGCCTTCGTCGAAAGCGGACACCAGCTGGGAGCGGGCAGGCTCGGGGAACTGGTCGAACAACGTGAAAGCCTCCATGCGCGCGAAGGGGGCTCCCGTAGGGTGCGCCCACGAGGACATCTTCTCGCACGCCCCGCGCCGCTCAAGCCCGCTCGCCGGTCAGGCGGCGTCGTCCAGGGCCGTGCGTGCCTCGCCGAGCGACTCCGTGGTCTCGAAATGGTGGTCGAGGTTGGTGATGGTCAGCAGGTGGCGGATCATGCCGGGGCCGACCACGAGGATCAGGCGGCCGTGCCGCTGGTGCACCTGGTTGAACGTGGAGACCAGCACGCCCAGGCCGACGGAGTCGCAGAAGGGGACCTCGGTCAGGTCGATGACCAGGTGGAGCGGGTCGGCGGCGGCCATCGCCTGCTCGAGCTCCGCCTGCAACCTCGGGGCCCCTGCCACGTCAAGGTCGCCAACGATGTGGACCACCGTGCAGCGGTCCTCCCGCCACTGTCTGACCAGCATGGGCCTCACCTGTCCCGACCGGCAGAAAGATATGCCTATTTCTTACATATGTTCTGCATTGCCGTTTTGGTGGATGGTGTAACGCTCGGCTTCGGCGTCGGCATGGATTTCGTAGCCTTCTGCCGGACCTTGGGCTGATCGCTGCCGAGAATCAGCTCGATGCCGTCGATGTCCACCTCACGCACCTCCGACCCGGGGATGGCCTCGGCCACCACCCGCGCGGCGGCCTCCTGGCCCTTGCCGTGGCGCACGATCGTCTTGTCGTAGTCGTGCTTGTTGGTGTTGCCCGGCTGATCGGGCACCTTGAACCCGTACGCGACCAGAGCCTCCTTCGTACGGGCGCCGAGCCCGTTGATCAGCGTGCCGTTCTTGATCGTCAGCGAGATGTCTTCCGGCGGGATGGAGGACGGCTTGGCCGACGGCGTGGCGGAGGCCGACGGGGTCGGCTGGGCCGGGTCGCGGTCGGCGTCGATCCTGGCGAACATGTCGCGGGCCGCCCGCTCGTTCCACACCACCGCCGACTCCCCGGTGGGCGTCTCGAAGTCGACGTCGGCCAGCGGCACCTCGGCGAACTTCACGTCCCGCAGCGAGACGTCCCTGAGCTGGGTGGCCAGGCCGATCAGCCCGTCGTCGGGATCGACCTTGACCGTGCTCAGCGTCGAGTTGACGAAAGAGGCCAGTGTGCCGGGGTTGGCCAGCGTGCCCGCGCTCGACGCCCGGTCGAGCAGCGCGGAGATGACCTGCTGCTGCCGGTCGATGCGGTCGAGGTCGGAACGGGCGGTGGCGCGGGTGCGGGCGTAGCCGAGCGCCTGCACGCCGTCGAGCTTGTGGGTGCCCGCCGGCAGGTCGAGCGCGATCCGCTGGTCCTTGATCGGCACGGGCGTGCACACGGTCACCCCGCCGAGCGAGTCGACCACGTCGATGAAGCCGAGGATGTTGACCTCGATGTAGCGGTTGATCTGCAACCCGGTGGCGGCCTCGACGGTCTGCCTGGCCAGCTTGGGCCCGCCGAACTGGTAGGCCGAGTTGATCTTGTGATTGCCCTTGCCGGGCACCGTCACCCACGTGTCGCGCGGCAGGCTCACCACCGTGACCTTGCGGTGGTCCTCCGACAGGTGGATGACCATCATGGTGTCGGTGCGCTGCCCGGACTCGCGGCCCAGCTTGAGGCGGTTCTGCTGCTGGCGGGTCAGGTCGTCGCGCTTGTCGACGCCCACCAGCAGGATGTTCTCGGCGCCGCGGGACGAGGCCGCGGTCACGCCCGCGTCGACCGTGCCGATCTGGCGCGGGGTCGCCCACACCACGCCGGTCGTGACGAGGACGCACGTGGACAGGAAACCCGCGATCATCAGGTTGCGGCGGCGGGCCCTGGCGCTCCTGAGCGGCCTGCGGGTGCGGGATGGCGGGAGCTTGACGCCGCCATAGGCGTCTCCGCCCACGAGCACACCGGCGTCCTCCTCGCCCGGCTCGCGCATGCAAGTCCCCCTCTGTTCACGCCGGAGGATCGGGCTGTCGATTGCCCTCCTCCCCTGCCCGTACAGTAGCGTGAGCCCCGCCATGAAGCAGTTCCCCGACTCGCCGCACGCTCCCGCGGAGACGCGTGCCTGGCCCCCCATCTCCGTCGTCATGCCGGTCCTCAACGAGGAACGGCATCTCCGCGAGGCCGTCGACCAGGTCCTCGCCCAGAGTTACCCCGGTGAGATCGAGGTCGTCCTCGCCGTGGGTCCCTCACAAGACCGCACCCAGGAGGTCGCCGACGCCATCGCGGCCGCCGACCCACGGGTGACCGTCGTGCCCAACCCCACGGGCCGCACCCCCAACGCGCTCAACGCCGCCATCGCCGCATCGCGCAACGGCATCATCGCCAGGGTCGACGGGCACGCCATGCTGCCCTCCGACTACCTGCGCGTGGCGGTGGAGACGCTGATGGAGACCGGCGCCGACAACGTCGGCGGCGTGATGGCCGCCGAAGGCGTCACGCCGTTCGAGCAGGCAGTGGCCTGCGCCATGACCTCCAAGATCGGTGTGGGCGCCGCGGCCTTCCACGTGGGCGGCACGGCGGGCCCCGCCGACACCGTCTACCTCGGCGTGTTCCGGCGCTCGGCGCTCGTCCGGGTCGGCGGCTACGACGAGCACTTCCAGCGCGCCCAGGACTGGGAGATGAACCACCGCATCCGCCAGAGCGGCGGCCTGGTGTGGTTCCAGCCCCGCATGCGGGTCACCTACCGGCCGCGGCCCAACGTCAAGGCGCTGGCCCGGCAGTATTTCCACTACGGCCGCTGGCGGCGCGTGGTCGCGCGCACCCACGAGGGCACGATCAACCTGCGCTATCTCGCGCCGCCCGCCGCGGTGCTGGCCATGCTGCTCGCGCTGGCCGCCTCGCCGTTCTTCCCGCTCGCGCTGGTCGTCCCGGGGGGCTACGCGCTGGCCATCGTGGCCGGCTCGGCGCTGACGGGCAGCGGGCTGCCGGCCACCGCGAAACTGCGCCTGCCGATCGTGTACGCCACCATGCACTGCTCCTGGGGCTGGGGCTTCCTCACCAGCCCCAGAAAACTGGCCAGGCCGCCGCGGTGAGGTCGCTCAGCCCGCGAGCACCCGCTCGATGGCCGCGTTGAAACGGGTCAGCGCGTCCGGATACTCCGGCCCGAGCAGATAGGCCCTGAGCTTGACCCTGGCCCGGGCCAGCGTGTCCTTCCCCCCGAGGAAGTCCGCCAGCCCGGCCAGGTCCTGGCCGAGCAGCTCGCCCGCCTCGGTGCTCGGGTAACGCTCGTGGAAGGCCTGCTCCGGCAGGCCCGCCACGTTCGTCACCGCGTACGGCTTCTCGCTGGCCAGGAAGTCGGCCACGACGCTGGAGATGTCCGTGATGAGCAGGTCGCACTGGTTGAAGCAGTCGTAGAGATGCGGCTCCGAGCCGGTGACGACCAGGTGCCTGATCGTCGGCGCCTCGCCGGCCGCCGCCGACGGATGCCTCGCCTTCGACGTGGCCAGCTCGGCCTCCTCGATCATGGTGACGATCTTCCGGTGCGCCCGGACGGCGCTCTTGTCGCGGTGGCCGGTCAGCGGATGCGGCTTGTAGATCACGCGCAGGCGCGGACGGTGGTCGAGCAGGGCCCGCACGATGCGCGGGCCCATGCTGATCAGCGACGTGTGCAGCAGGTCGTCGCTCCAGCCCTCCCAGGTCGGGGCGTACAACACGGTCCGGTACGGCAGTCCTGGCCCCTCCGTCGAGATGCCTTCGAGCTGCGGCCTGCCCACCTCGTGGATGTTCTCGTCCCTGACCCCGACCCTGGCGCGGCGGTAGCGGTCGCGGCCGGCCGGTCCGGCCACCCACACTTCGTCGTAGACCCGGGAGAACGGGTTGAACGACGCCTCCTTGTCGCTGTCGCCGTGGTTGAGGAACACGCTGCGAAGGGTCGGAATGCGCAGCATGTGCACGTTGCGGCCGGCGTTGGAGACGTACAGGCAGAGTTTGGCGTCGGCCAGGGCGCGAAAGCTCATCAGGTCGGCCGACGAAGGGAAGCACACCATCGGCAGGGTGGTCGGCTCCAGGTGGGCGGCCATGCCGCGCTCGCGGAGCACGACGATGGCGCGCCTGTCGATGCGTTCGAGCACGGGCAGCCACATCCGGGCCTGGTAGGCGGCGGCGGGGGCGCCGGAGAAGTACAGGACGACCTCGGGGCGGTACTTCTCCACCTGCTCCGCCACGACCTCCATGACCCTCGCCCGGTCGGTGAGGGGGGCGGCACGGCGTACGTACGGGATGAGCGCGAGCGTGCCGGCGGCGCCGAGCGCGACGGCGAGGCCCGCCCCGAGCGCCGCCACCCTGACGTCGAACACCGCGCCGAGCACCGGCAGCGCGTCGAGATAGAGGAGACGCGCGCCGCGGTCGTCACGCAGGAAGCGGGGCGGCAGCTTGGGGACGCGCAGTGTGGAGACGTCGAGGTTGCGGGTCGTCACCGGCATCCGGCTGAGCATCTGCTTGAGCCGCAGGGCCAGGCCGGCGTGCCCGGCGCGTACGACGTGGATCGCGAACACGCCGGCCGCCATCCCGAGGAACCACGGCGAGTCGGGCCCGGCCGTCCGCGCCACCAGCAGCAGCGCCATGGTCTCCCTGGCCGCGAAGCGCAGCGTCAGCCCGAGATGCACTTTGCACAGCAGGTCGGGCAGCGGCCGGCCGGCCCGCGGAGCCACGTGCTCCACCAGATAGGAGGCCGCGGCGACGGCCCCGAACACCACCGGCGCCGGCCACAGGGCCGACGCCAGCAGGACGGGGTAGCAGCCGAGCAGCGCCGCGATCAGGATGAGTCTCCTCATGTGATCGCACGGTAACAAGTCCCGGGTCAAGCGTCGTCCACGCCCGCCTCTATGACTTGCCCTGATAGGTCGGAGATGAGGATGTCCAGCGAGGTCTGCGCGACGTGGTGCGGAGACGTACCGATATTGAGGCAGTTGACCCGGATGCCGTCAACGGCCCATTCGCGGGCCAGCGCCCGGGTGAGCCCGGCCACCGCGGCCCGCGAGGCCGCGTGCAGCGCCCCGGAACCGGGCGGGGCGTGCAGCAGCAGGCTGCCGCGCAGGTGCGGGCGGGCGGCGCGGGCCACGTTGAGCGCGCCCAGATGGTTGACGCCCACCGCCTCGGCGACGTGCTCGCCCGTGGCCTCGGCAAGCCCGCCCGTGTGGCCGGCGACCGCCGCGTTCACCACGTGATCGACGCCTCCCACGCCGTCGAGTGCCTTGGCCACCGCGCCGGCGTCGTCGACGCGCACCCCGTCGGCCTCGGAGAAGGTGTGCACCCGGGCGCCGCGGGCGGCGGCCAGCTCCGCGATCCCCGCCGAGCCGAAGACCACCACGCTCTGCCCGCCCAGCCCTTCTGGACCGCCCGCCGGCACCCTCGCGGCGAGCTGGAAGAGCCGCTCGGCGATGTGCAGGTCGGCCGGATGGGTGACCTTGATGTTGTGCTCGCTGCCCGGCACCAGATGGATCGGGACGCCGGGCAGATAGCGCAGGACCACGCCGCAGTCGTCGGTGGCGGGCCGCTCGCCGAAGCCGGGGTCGGCCATGGCCCGCGCGTACGCCTCGCGGATCAGCGAGAGCCGGAAACACTGGGGTGTCTGGCTGCGGCGCAACCGCGACCGGTCGAGCACGTCGCCGATCACCTCGCCGCCGGGCGCCGGCTCGGCCACCAGCACCGTGTCGGAGCTCGGGATCGCCACGTTGACGGCCGGATGCTCGCGCAGCGCCCTGACGCAGTCGGCGATGATGCGCGGCCCCACGAGCGGGCGTACGGCGTCGTGCAGCAGCACGTTGCACTCCCGCGTGCCGAGCGCCCGCAACGCCCGCCACGTGCTCTCGGTACGGCTCGCGCCGCCGTCGACCACCTGGCTGACCTTGCCGTAGCCGCCCCGGGCGACGATCTCGCGCACCCGGTCGGCGTGTCCCGGCGTCATCAGCACCACGATCTCGTCGATCTCGGGGGCGCGCTCGAACACCTCCAGCGAGTGCTCGATGATGGTCCGTCCCGCCACCTCGACGAGCTGTTTGGGCGTGTCGCGCCCGAACCGCTGCCCCACGCCGCCCGCGAGGAGCACCCCAACCGACCGCAGCCGTGACGTCATACCGCGAGCCTAACGGTCCTGTTCCGTGATATCGCGCTGACCTGTCGCTACGCTGTGCCTACGCACCCACGTGCCCACGCGCTCCCGACCCGACCGGGAGGAGACCTGTGCCTTGCCCGACTCTATGACGCGAAGTGGCACCACCAGCCCGCACACCACCGTCGTGGTCCTCGCCACGACCCCGGCATGCGGGCTCTCCTGCGACGCCGGCACACTGCTCGACCGGCTCGGCGACCAGCTCGCCACGCTTCCGGTGCGTGAGGTGCACATGGTGACCCCCAGCGGCGGCCTCGGCGCCGACCTGCGCGGGGTGGCCAAGATCGCGCGCACCACCAACGGCGCCGTCGCCGTGCTGCCCGGCGACCTCGTCGTCCACACCGAGGCGCTGGCCCTGCTGCTCGAACACCCCGCCCACGACACGGGCGCGCTGGTCTGCCGCGACACGGCCGCGGCTCCGCTGCGGCCGCCCGTACGCGTCGAAGGCGCCAAGGTCGTCGCCGCGGGCAGCTCGTTCCACCTCGTCCCCGAGGCGAACGCCACGTTCAGGGGCGTGCTGCAGGCCTCCGAGTCCGACCTCGGCGTGCTCGCCGACATCGCCGAGGAGCTGGCCGAGCTGGCCGACACCGGCCGCCTCGGCCCTGTCACCCCGGTCGAGGCCGTCGACCTGCTGCTCGTCGGGCTGGTCAGATCGGGCGTGGCGGTGCGCGCGGCGACTCTCGGGCCGCTGCACGCCGACCGGGTGACCGGCCAGATCTCCGCCGACGCCGCCCTGGCCAAGCTGGCCGAGGTCGACGAGGCCAAGGTCAAGATCGAGACCGCCGTCAAGCACGACGACGGCTTCTTCGCGACCTACTTCG
Organism: Nonomuraea longispora; assembly: GCF_004348345.1. GTDB lineage: Bacteria > Actinomycetota > Actinomycetes > Streptosporangiales > Streptosporangiaceae > Nonomuraea > Nonomuraea longispora. The sequence continues at coordinate 23,616 of NZ_SMJZ01000079.1, read as the reverse complement.
TCTCCACCTGGACCCGCCACCTGATCAGGCCGGCCGCCCTGCTCAAGCTGACGCCCAACACCGTCACCGGCGTCTCCGTCGGCCTGGCGCTGCTGGCGGCCGTCTGGTTCTCCGCCGGCACCCCGGCCACGCGGCTGGCCGGAGCGGTGCTGCTCTACCTGTCGTTCGCGCTCGACTGCCTCGACGGCCAGCTCGCCCGCTACACCCGCACGTTCTCCCCACTCGGCGCGTGGGCCGACGGCATGGCCGACCGGGTCAAGGAATACGTCGTCTACATCGGCCTGGCCGCCGGATACGCCGGGCCCCGCATCTGGTATCTCGCGGTCGCCGCGATGATCCTGCAGATCGTCCGGCACGCCGTCGACTACACGTACGCGGGGGCCGTGGCCGACACCGCCCGCGTCGGCGCCCTGTGGGGCCGGCCGGCCCGCTCCCTGCTGGAGTCGGAGGACGCCCGCCGCGCCAGGGGAGTGCTCGGCCTCGCCCAGCGGCTGGAACGCGACACCCTGACCCGCTGGCTCAAGAAGATCATTGTGCTGCCCATCGGCGAGCGCACCGCCCTGATCGCCGTCACCGCCGCATGCTGGAACGCCAAGGTCACGTTCCTGTCGCTGCTGTGCTGGGGCGGCGTGGCGGCCCTCTACCAGCTCTGCGGACGGATCGCGAGGTCGGCACGGTGACATCGGTCCACATGGCACCCGTCCCCAGCAGCACGGTCGTGGCCTACCGCGACGACGGGCCGCTCTCGCGCGCCATGGGCATGCTCGTGGCCGGGCAACTGCCGCCGCTGCCGCCGGTGATCGCGGGCACGTTCGTCACCGGGGTGCTGCTGGTGCTCGGGGTGGCCGGGTCCGACGGGCTCGCCGTGTTCGCGCCCGCCGTGACGCTGCTGCTGGCCGGGCCGGGCAGCAGCCACGCGCACGACGGCCGGCTCGACTGGCTCGTGCCGCCGATCCTGCGGGTCATCGAGTACACGTTCATCGCGGCGTGCGGCTTCGCCCACGGGGTGCACCCGGTGATCATCATGATGCTGCTCGGCGCGCTGGCCTTCCACCACTACGACCTGGTCCACCGGGTGCGCCAGCGGGTCTACGCCCCGGCCTGGCTGTCGACGTTCGGGCTCGGCTGGGACGGGCGGATGATGGTGGTCTCGCTGGTCGCTCTCACGGGCTGGCTGGCCGGCGGCTATGTGGTGCTCGCGCTCTACCTGTGGGTGTTGTTCGGCTGGGAGAGCCTCACATGCTGGCTGGCCGCCCCCCAGGCGGGTGCGGAGGCGGCGGATACGGGAACACAAGACTGATGACAGATTACCCACCGTAGGCCGAAAGGGAACTAACCTTTGGGCCTACGGTGGCGCGTCCAACGACCGCCCCACCCCCTGCGCGGGTCGCGTCCAGTGCCCCGCCGCACGTTACGACTGAGGAGTGCACGTTGCTGGGAATGGTTCTGGCCGCCGGGGCCGGACGACGCCTGCGGCCGTACACCGACACGCTGCCCAAGGCGCTCGTGCCGGTCGACGGCGAAACCACGATCATGGACATCTCGCTGCGCAACCTGGCCGAGGTGGACCTGCGGGAGGTCGTGGTCGTCGTCGGTTACGCGGCGCAGGCCGTCCACGACCGCAAGGAGGAACTGGAGGACAGGCACGGCGTCAAGCTCACCCTCGTGCACAACGACAAGGCCGAGGAGTGGAACAACGCCTACTCCCTGTGGTGCGCACGCGACTACTTCGCCCAGGGCGCGCTGCTGGTCAACGGCGACACCGTGCACCCCGTCTCGGTGGAGAAGACCCTGCTGTCGGCCCCCGGGACGAGCGACATCCTGCTGGCCGTCGACAACGTGAAGAAGCTCGCCGACGAGGAGATGAAGGTCACGCTCTCGCCGGAGGGCGCGCTGCGCCGCATCACCAAGCTGATGGACCCGGCCGAGGCCTACGGCGAGTACATCGGCGCCACACTCATCCGGCCGGGCGCGGCCGAACGGCTGGCCGACGCGCTCAAGGCGACGTTCGAGCGCGACCCGCAGCTCTACTACGAGGACGGTTACCAGGAGATGGTCGAGCGCGGTGAGCTGATCCACGCCGCGCCCATCGGTGAGGTCGACTGGGTCGAGGTGGACAACCACGACGACCTGGCCAAGGCCCGCACCATAGCCGTGCGCTACTGAGGGGGCGCGATGCCGCTTCTAGCGAGAATGTTGCCGACGCCGCTGACCATGCAGGTCAGGCGGGGCGCGGTGGCGGAGCTCGGCGCGCTGCTGGCCGACAGCCGCGTGGCCACGTCCGGCAGGGTCGCCGTGGCCGTCGGGCCCGGCCAGGGCGACCACATCGAAAGCCTGATAGCGCCCACGCTGGGTGAGGCCGAGGTCTTCAGGGTGGCCGACGGCACGGTCGACGCGGCCGTCTCGCTCGGCGCCGACCTGCGCAAGGGCGCCTACGAGGTCGTGGTCGGCGTCGGTGGCGGCAAGACGATCGACGCGACGAAATACGCCGCGTCGCTCGCCGGCATCCCGATGGTGGCCGTGGCCACCAACCTCGCCCACGACGGCATCTGCTCGCCCACCGCCTCCCTGGTCTACGACGGCGGCAAGGGCACGTTCGGGGTGCCGATGCCGCTGGCGATCCTTGTCGACCTCGACTTCGTGCACAGCGCGCCGCAGCAGCTCGTCAGGGCGGGCGTGGGCGACGTGGTGAGCAACCTGTCGGCGATCGAGGACTGGCAGCTCGGCAACGTCGAGCGCGGCGAGCCGATCGACGGGCTGGCCTGCTCCATGGCCCGCACCGCCGCGGAGGCGCTGATCGGGCGGGCCGACTCCATCGAGTCCGACGCGTTCCTCACCGTGCTGGCCGAGTCGCTGATCCTTTCGGGTATGTCGATGGTGATCGCCGGCTCCTCCCGGCCCGCGAGCGGTGGAGACCATGAGATCCTTCATGCCGTGGATCAGCTCTTCCCCGGCACCTCCAACCACGGCGAGCTCGCCGGGATCGGTGCCGCCTTCTGCTTCTTCCTCAGGCAGGACGACGCTCGCGTGACGCAGGTGACCCAATGCCTGCGCCGCCACGAGCTGCCGGTCGTCCCCGCCGACATCGGGCTGTCCAGCGAGCAGTTCGCCGAGGCCGTCGCGCTGGCGCCGGCCACCCGTCCCGGCCGCTACACGATCCTGGAGCACCTGCGCATGCAGGACTCCGAGATCCACGATCGGGTGGAGGACTATGTCCGGGCCTTCGGTCGCTGAGCTGCGGCGGGTCGCCCAACCCGACGGACACCTCCAGCGCAGGAACGGTGAGCACTGGGCGGGCGTCCTCTACATGCGCAGGATGTCCATCTACGTCACGTGGCTGATGGCCAGGACGCCGGTCACGCCCAACCAGCTCACCTGGGTGATGACGGTGGCCGGCGTCGTGGCCGGGGTCGTGCTGGCCCTGCCGGGGCTGTGGGCGGCCGTGTTCGCCGCCCTGCTCGTCCAGGTCTACCTCCTGCTCGACTGCTCCGACGGCGAGCTGGCGCGCTGGACGGGCAAGACCTCGCTGGTCGGCGTCTACCTCGACCGCGTCGGCGCCTACTTCACCGAGGCGGCGCTGCTCGCTGGGCTGGGCTGGCGGGCCTCGGCCGTCCTGCCCGACTGGTACACCGTGCTGGGGGTCGCCGCCGCGCTGGGCGCGATCCTCATCAAGGCCGAAACCGACCTCGTGGAGGTGGCGCGGGCCAAGGGCGGGCTGGCGGCGGCGACCGAGGCCTCGGTGGGCCAGTTCCGCTCAGGGCTGCTGGGGCTGGGCAGGCGGGTGTTGTCGGCGACGAAGTTCCACCGCATCGTGCAGCCGGTGGAGCTGTCGCTGCTCGCGCTGGCGACCGCGGTGATCGATCTGGTGACCGGCGATCTCACCCCCACCAGGGTGTTGCTCGTCGCCTGTTTCGCCGCGGCCTGCCTCCAGGTTGTTCTGCATCTGGTCAGCATCCTGGCATCGAGGCGACTTGCGTGATCTCATGTCGGAACCGATGGAGCCCCTCGTCCGTCGTATTGATCGGACGTCCTCCGTTCGGTGGGGGTTCACTGACGGTTCCGATACGCTTAGCTCCACCCATATCCCAAACGATGCAGACCAGCAGACTCGGTGATCATGAAAGAATGCTCCGCTCGTGCTCTCAACGCGTCAGGACGATGATTCGTTGAAGATCTCGTGCGTCATCCTCACCATGGGCAACCGGGTCGCGGAGCTGAACCGGGCGGTCGAGTCCGCGCTCAACCAGGTCGACGGCGACGTCGAGGTGGTGATCGTAGGCAATGGCGCCGACGTGCCCGAGGTGTCGGCGACGCCACCCGAGGGGTCGTCCGCGATCGTGAAATCGATCCGGCTCGACCAGAACACCGGCATCCCCGCAGGCCGAAACCGCGGCGTGGAGGAGTGCTCGGGCGACGTCGTGCTGTTCCTCGACGACGACGGCTGGTACGCCAGCCAGAAGGTGGTCGCCCACGTGCGCGACCGTTTCGCCACCGAGCCCGACCTCGCGGTGATCTCCTTCCGGGTGATGGATCCCGACGGAGGCATCGGTCAGCGGCGGCACGTCCCCCGCCTGCGCGCGGGCGACCCGCAGCGCTCCTCACCCGTCACGACGTTCCTCGGGGGCGCCTCGGCCGTCAGGCGCTCCGCCTTCCTTCAGGTGGGCGGCCTGCCCGAGCGGTTCTTCTACGCGCACGAGGAGACCGACCTGGCCTGGCGGCTGCTCGGCGAGGGCTACCGCATCGAATATGACGCCGAGACGGTGATGTACCACCCGCAGGTGCCGCCGACGCGGCACACCGAGTTCTACCGGCTCAACGCCCGCAACCGGGTCTGGCTGGCCCGGCGCAACCTGCCGTGGCCGCTGGCGTTCCTCTACCTCACCAACTGGGTCGTGCTCACTCTCGTGCGCGAGCGCGGCTCGGGCGGCGCGCTCAAAGCCTGGTTCGCCGGCTTCTTCGAGGGCCTGCGCACCCCCGCCGGCGAGCGCCGTCCCATGGCGTGGCGCACGGCCTGGCGCATGGTGAAGCTGGGCCGCCCGCCGATCGTCTGAGCTCACGCCTCCCTGGCCGCGCCGAAGAGCATCTCGGCGCGTGCGACGTTCATGCTGAACAACGCCCGCTTCGGCAGCCCCAGCTCGCTCAGTTCCTTGGCGATGGGATGGTTGCCCAGGCGGATCAGCGCCCCGCCGGGGCGGATCCTGGCGCGGCGCGCCCGCGCCGACCAGGGCACGCGCCGCGTGACGCCCTCCCGGTGCGTGTACGCCTCCAGCGGCTTCACCACGGTGGCCCCCGGCACCGGCACGCCCGGCCTGACCAGCATGTCGAGCACGAGCCGGCCGTCCTTGCGCAGCACACACCGTTTGTACGGCGATCCGAGCCGCAACTCGATGTCGGCCATTTCCTTCGGAAACCCCCACAACGTGCGCCCGGCTTCCAGCGTGAACTGCTGGTCGACCGGCAGCCAGTGCACGAACACCCCGGCCCGCGCCAGGTCCGCCGCTTTCATGGGCCCCGACACGCCCGGAGGGCGCACCAGGAAGGCCATGCCGAACTCGTGGTAGGCGTCGAGATCGCCGTCGCGGTAGTCGACGAACAGCAGCACGCAGACGGCCTTGCCCGGCAGGACCTCGGCGACGTCGAGCCCGGAGTACGCGATGACCGCCCTGGCGGCGTCGGCGCGCACCGGGTAGAAGGCGCCGCAGATCTCCGCGTCCCGCACCCGCACCGGCATGCCGACCGTCCGGCCCTGGATCAGATGCGTTGCCATGCTTTCAGTACATCAACCGGCAAGCCGTGTGACCATTCCCGCCCCGGTGCCGTCTAGGTGTGATGTGGGTTTCCAGCTGTATAGCGAGCACTTGCCGCTCGTGTGCGGGTTCCTCCTGCGCACGACCCGTGACCCCCCATCTCGCGGAAGACCTGGCACAGGAGACGTTCGTCAAGGCGACCAGGGCCCTGCCTTGCCGGCGTGGCGAGAACCCGGCCGCCTGGCGCGTCCCCGCGGTCGGCCGGACAGCCGGTACCGGTGCCCGCCGAGCGTGTCGAGCGTCCTGACCAAGCTGGGGTTGCCGGACAGGGTCCACGTACTGCTCTCATGGTCCGCGGATGCGCGGGCCGGGGCTTCAGCGGGCGGCCTCGTCCCCGTCCGCCGCCGCCGCCGTCGGCGCCGGCGGCGGACGGGAGGAGTCACGCCGTTCGTGAGCGGTAGGCGGCCACGGTGGCGAGCACCCCGGCGACCAAGGCGACCACCACGCCGATGGTCCTGATCCAGGTGCCGAGGAAGACGCCGATCGAGGTCACGTCGGCAAGGACGGCGAGCTGGCCGGTGGCGACGATGGCGGCGGCCTCCGAGAGCCCGATCAACGCGCCCAAGGCCGGGGTCCAGCGCCAGCCGGTGAAGGCGATCAGCAGCGCCGACCCGACCAGCAGGACGAGGCCCGGTGGCACGACCGGCATGTTCACTCCCGCCACGCGCTGGACGACCATGCCCACGGCACCGGCGATCAGCCCGGCCACGGTGACCAGGCGGACGCCCGACAGCGTTCTGTTCATTTTCATCGCTTCCTTCGCCTGCGCTGATCCGACGCTTCACTGTGACCCGGCCGCCGCTACCGGGTCGTCCCCGTGGCCGCGGCCTCCCGGATACGCGGATCCGCGTAGCTGTGGTGAGGACGGCAGCGGTTACGACAGCAGTTAAAGTCAGGACCGTGACGAGCATCGCGGACCGTACGCGGAGCTGGTCGGTCGACGCGTGGCCGTGCCTGCCCTTTCTCGCCGCCAACCTGGTCGGCACCGGGCCGGCGGCCGTGTACCAGCCTGACGCGGCGCGCCCGCTGGACGCCGGGGCGTACGCGCTGGTGGTGGCCGCGGCCCTGGCGCTGGCCTGGCGGCGCAGACCGGGGCTGGTGCTGCTGCTCAACGGCGCGGCAGTCGTGACCTATCTGGCGGCCGGCTATCCGTTCGGGCCGGTTCTGCTGACGGTGCCCGCCGCGATGTACGGCGTGGCCGCGGCATGGCCGGCCGTCCAGGCGGGGCTGGTCGTGGCGGCGGACTTCGGCGTGCTGATCGTGGGCCTGTTCGCCAAGGTCGCCGCGGAGCCGGCGGCCAGCGGGTCGGCGATGGTCGTGGACGTACTCGTGTGGGGAGCGGTCACGCTGGTCGTGCTGACGATCGGCACCACGGTACGGATCCGGCGGGAGGCCGCCGCGGGCGTGCGCACGGAGCAGGCGCGGCGGATGGCATCGGAGGAACGCTTGCGGATGGCGCAGGATCTGCACGACACCATCGGCCACGGGCTGGCCGCCATCGCGATGCAGGCGGGGGTGGCGCTGCACGTGCTCGATCGTGACCCGGTGGAGGCCCGTCAGGCCATGGAGGCGGTACGCGCCACCAGCCGCGAGGCGCTGGACAGCCTGCGCGCGGAGCTGGAGCACCTGCGCGGCGACGAACCCGCGCAGCGCCAGCCTGTGCCGGGACTGGACGGCCTCGGCGAGCTCGCGGGCAGGGTCAGGGCGGCCGGGATCGATTTGACCTTGAACGTCCAGCCGGACCTCGGCCTGGCCGGGCCGGTGGACTCCGCCGCGTTCCGGATCGTGCGGGAGGCGCTGACGAACGTGCTACGGCACGCGGGCACGGCCGCCGTCCGGGTTCTGATCCGCCGCGACGGCGATGAGCTGTTGGTCGAGGTCACCGACACCGGCGGCGACCGGGCCTCGCACGCCACGAGTCCCGGCGGCGGTCTCGGCATCCGGGGCATGCGAGCGCAGACCGAGCAGCTGGGCGGGGAGCTGGAGGCGGGCCCCCTTCCCGGCGGTGGATTCTCCGTCACGGCCCGGATCCCTGTGGAGGAAGTACCATGATCCGCGTCGTCGTCATCGATGACCAGGCTCTGATCCGGGTCGGCGTGCGTACGCTGCTGCGCTCCGAGCCTGATACGGAGCTCGTCGGAGAGGCCGCCGACGGCCGGTCCGGGCTGGCCGTCGTCCGTGAGACCAGGCCGGACGTGGTGCTGATGGACATCAGGATGCCCGAGATGAACGGCCTGGCGACTCTGCGGGAGATCAGCGACGATCCGGCGCTGTCATCGGTACGTGTGGTCATGCTGACCACGTTCGGCCTGGAGGAGTACGTGTTCGAGGCGTTGCGTGACGGGGCCAGCGGGTTCGTGCTCAAGGACGCCGAGCCGGACGAGTTGCTGCGCGCGGTTCGCGTGGTCGCCGGCGGCGAGTCGTTGTTGTCGCCGTCGGTCACCCGGAGCGTGATCTCTCAGTTCACCCGGCGCACCCCCGCCATGATCGCGCATCCCGGCGTCAAGGAGCTGACCGAGCGCGAACGCGAGGTGACGGCCTGGGTGGCCACCGGCATGTCCAACGACGAGATCGCTGCCCGGCTGGTGCTCAGCACCGAGACGGTGCGTACCCATGTCAGCCGGGCGATGCTCAAGTTGAGGGCCCGTGACAGGGCGCAGCTCGTCGTGTTCGCGATCCAGTCGGGCCTCGGCCCGCCGGCGTGAGCGCACGCGGGCGGGCCTTGGTGCCGCTGGGACGACTCGTCAGGAGGCGGGGCGCAGCCGCTTCCAGAAGCCGCAGTGATGCTCGGCGGACAGGTTGATCGGCGTGACACCCTTGGCGCTGATGGACAGCACGGTCGAGCGGTCATAGGCGGGCCAGTCCGGGCCCGGCACGCCGGTTTTGGCGAAGCTCGTCCAGTAGTCGACCAGCTTGTTGTGCAGCGCGGTCGGCGGGGCGGGCAGGTTCCCCGGGTGGAAGCTGTCGAAGAAGTACCGTACGTCCGCGCCGTGCGGAACCCCCATCGGCATGCCGTTCTCGACCTTGTCCACCGGCTCGGCGAACTCGTAACCGAACACGGGCGCGCGATTGGCCTCGTTCGCGGGCAGCTGGGAGCAGGCGCCGACCTTGCCTCCGTGGTCCCCGAGCAGTGTCGCGAGCGCCAGAGCCGGGCTGGGGTAGCGCTTGGCCGGATACTCCGCCAGCACCCGCTTGCCGGCCCTGGCCCCGAAGAGTTTCCTGACCGTCCGCCGGTATTCCGCCTTGTCGATCTTGGCGTGCTGCTGGGCCACGAAGACCCGCATCTCGTCCCTGGTGCCGCCGTGGATCAAGGGCACTGACGAGGTCCGCAGCGCCTCCAGCGGCTGGACCGGCAGCGCCTTGGTGCCGGCGACGGGCAGCCACGGCATCGAGGCGATTCTGGGCTCGATGGACTGCACCTGGGCCTCGTACAAGCCGATCAGGTCGCTGAGCGGCTTGTGGCGCAGGCAGGCGAGTGCCGTCTTCCGGTCGGCACAGCCGAGTTCGCGCGCCGTTTTCACGGCCCGGCGCTCGGCGTCCTTCCTCGTCAGCAGGTCGTTGCCGCACGGCCCGCTCTGCACGATCGCCTTGTGGAACAGCCCCTTCGCGCCGGGTGCGGCCAACTGGGCGCAGGCGCTGAAGGCACCCGCCGACTCCCCCCACAGGGTCACGTTGCCCGGGTCGCCGCCGAACGCGGCGATGTTGCTCCGCACCCACCGCAGCGCCGCCTGCTGGTCGGCGATCCCGAAGTTTCCGTTGTACCGATCCCGATTCCCGGGATGGGCCAGGAAGCCCAGGCTGCCCAGCCGGTAGTTCAGGGTCACCACGACCACCTGGCCGCGCTTGACGATCCGCGTCGGGTCGTACAGTCCTCCGGTGCCGCCGGTGAAGCCGCCACCGTGCAGGAACACCATCACGGGCAGCCGGGAGGACGTCGTACGCGGGGTCTCCACGTTGAGATAGAGGCAGTCCTCCTCTCCCAACGGCGGTTCCGACGGCGCGAGCCGCCAGGGGCATGACGGGCCGGGTTTTGTGGCGTTCTTGATCTTCGTCCACGGTTTGACGGGGGCGGGCGCGCGCCATCGCCTGGCCCCCACCGGCGGGGCGGCGAACGGTATGCCCTGGAACAGGCGGTAGTCAGCGGTGACCTTGCCGCGTACAGGACCGTCGGAGGTTCGTACCACGGCGTCGTCGGCCGTGGAGGCCACAGCGGGGAAGGCCACGATGGACAGGAGCAGCGAGGCGACCCCCGCCGCCTTGGGGAAACGGGTTCTCAACATGCGCCCACCCTTGCCGTGAACGGCGCCCGGGTCTTCCCACCATCGCCGTATCCGTGGCCTACGCCCACCTGCGTACGCCGTCTGCCCGGCGAACGAATCGACGGCAGCCCGCGGCCGATGCAGTCCATGCTTTTGGTGGCGGTGTCGGCACCGTGCCGGCGGCCAGCGACAGGCCCGCCGGCGCGTCCTCGGCCATGCGCAGGGCGTGCCGGTCGGGCACGGCAAGCCGTGTGACCATTCCCGCCCCGGTGCCGTCTAGATGTGATGTGAGTTTCCAACCGACACGGGGGGCGTCATCATCGAGGAGCTGTATCGCGAGCACTGGCCGCTCGTGTGCGGGTTCCTCCTGCGCAGCCATCTCGCGGAAGACCTGGCACAGGAGACGTTCGTCAAGGCGACCAGGGCCCTGCTGGGCTGGCGTGGCGAGAACCCGGCCGCCTGGCTGCTCGCCATCGCCCGCAACGTCCTGGTCGACCACATACGCCGCCGCCGGATCGAGGTGGCCCTGCCGGACCCCGGCGAGCTGGGCGTGCCCGCGCTCCACGTGGTCTCCCTCGACGTGCGCGACACCCTGGACCGGCTGCCCGAGCGGCACCGCAGGCTGCTCACGCTGGTCTACCTCGAAGGGTTCTCGCTCGTGGAGGTGGCCGCGATGACCGGCAGGAATCACGCCTCGATCAAGACCGCCGTGTGGCGGGCCAGGAACGCCTTCGCCGACATCTACGGAGCCCCCGAATGACCGACGACTTCCCAGACCTGCCGGACTTCGACCCCAAGGCCACCCGGAACGCCGTGCGGCGGGGTGTCCTCAGGACGGCCGCGATCGTCCTGACCGTACTCGTCCTCCTCGCCGCGGCGCTCACGTGGGGTTCGGCCGCGGTGCAGACCCGCGGCGACCGCGAGCAGCGCATGGCCGCCGTGCTCGGCACCGCGTTCAAGATGTACAGCCCGGCCTACGCCGTGAGCCTGGGCGCCTGCTGCGAGACCACCCCGATGTCGATGTCCCTGGAGGTGCAGGCGGCTCCGCTGCGGCCTGCCGGCGACTTCTGGCCCGCGGGCGGCGCCGCGTACACGATCAGTCAGAACCTCTTCGGCCGGGTGGGGCGCCTGCCGCTGGGCAGCGTCGCCAACACCAGGCTCTCCACGGCCCTGTACGACGTCGGCACCTCCCTCGCCCCCAAAAAGGACGTGCGCAAGGTGCTCGACCGGCTGCCCGGGGACCTCAGGGCGATGGCGGTGGTGGAGTTCGCCACGCCGCTGCCCGAAGGCGACATGAAGGCCTTCATGAAGACGCACGGCGCCTGTGCCGAGCGGGTCGCCTACGAGCGCAGACCGGGCGCCCTCTCCATCACCTGGGGCTTCGGCTACTGGGCCGACGCGCGGACAAACCCCGGGAAGAAGGGCGGCGACATGACCGAGGAATCGTGCGGCGGCGGGCTGCGGGACTTCCGCGCCTGGGTCGGCCTGCTCCACGAGCACGACGACGCCAACCTGCGCGCCTTCGACCTGTCCCTTGACCGGCTGCGCAGGGCGGCGGACGGCGGTCTCTCCTACGCCTACGTCGACCAGGGCAGCTCGGTCGAGAAACTGCGCGAGGTGATCAAGGATCCGCGCGTCCGCACGGTCCGCCTGGCCGACGTCGCCTTCGACCTGGACAAGCCCTAGACGGCGAGCGCGTGCGCCGTCAGGCCGGCCCACGACTCGGCGCGGCGGACGAAGTCCTGCGCGTGGTCCGGCCAGTGGTGGCGCAGGCGTGCCTCGGCGTGGCCCAGCGCGCCCAGTTCGAGCCGGCGTGCCGGGTCCTCCTTGAGGTCCAGGACGGCGTTCAGCACGGCGTCCACGTCGAAGGGAACCACGAGGCCGCAGCCGGCTCGCTCGACCAGCGACGCGCCCTGCGGGGTGGTGATCACGGGCAGCCCGCGGCCCATGTAGTCCATGATCTTGGTGGGCGGCGTCGCCACCGTGCCGGCGGCCAGCGACAGGCCCGCCAGCGCGCCCTCGGCCATGCGCAGGGCGTGCCGGTTGGGCACGTACCCGTACCAGTCGAGCAGGCCGACGCGCTGGGCGTCGCGCAGCAGCGGACGCACGTCGCGGGCCGCCGCGCCGATCAGGTCCAGCCTCACCCCGTGCGGGACCAGCCGCTCGGCCAGCCCGATCAGCTCCGTCACGCCTCGCTCGGCCGACAGGCGGCCGATGTGCACGACCCTGGTGTCGCCGGGCGGGGGAGGGGCGGGCGACACCAGGGTCGCCTCGGGGAGCACCGCGGTCGTGACCACCCGGTGTCGGCGGCCCGCGCGGGCGAGCCGCGCCGGGCTCACCCGCTCGCGTACGTCCCAGACGACAGGGGGCCGCCGGAGGGGCAGCGCGCGCAGCAGCCGGTGGTCGTGCACGATCAGGAGGTCCGCGTCCTTCACACCGCGTTTGAGCACCGCGCGGGCCCGCCCGTACGACGCGTGGTACGCCACGTCGCCGGCCCTGAGCCCCATGGCCGGCGTCACGTTGAAGTGGGTGAACGGCGCGACGTAGGTCACCTCGTGGCCCGCGTCGAGCAGCGCCCGGATCTGCCGGTGCATGATCCGGGCGTCCTCGGGATGGTGGACGGTCGTGGCGACACATGCGCGCATGTGTCGATGCTCGGCGCTAACCAGGTCAAAGGCGTTAATGCGGGCCAAACGGCTGCTTAACTTCGGGATGGCCGCCGATAGAGCCAGGTCAGGCGGGGCTCAAGCACCCACTTGAAGACCGTACGGGTCTCCGGCAGGCACAACACGATCGCCAGCGCGAAGGAGCTGAAGCTGATCGCCAGGACGCCGAGCGGCCCGTGCAGCCACGGGAACTCCAGCCAGCCCTGGTCCTTGGCGATCAGGACGGGGATGCCGTGCAGGAGGTAGCAGTAGAGCGTGCGGGTGCCGAGGTCGGTGTACCAGGTCTCCTTCCTGGGCACCAGCGCCAGCACGGCGAAGCACATGGCGAGCGCGCACACCAGCAGGCCGACGCGCAGCCCGAGCCCCATGTACCAGGACAGGTCGAGGTCCTGGTAGCTGTTCTTGTAGTAGAAGGGGCCGAGCGGGGCCTTGGGCGCGATGTAGATGGCCACCGCCGCCGCGCCGAGCACCGTGACCACCGAGACGATCTTGATCCAGCGCCGGTTGAGCAGCTCGAAGTGTTCGGGCTGCATCACGAGGCCGATGACGAAGAACGGCAGGAGGCCGAAGAAGCGGTCCATGCTGAAGTCGCCCGAGATCTGCGAGAACCCGGCGAACAGGTAGATCGCGATCGACACGGGGACGGGATATTTCATGCGCTTCCACACCGGCGTGGACAGGCGCCAGAACAGCAGCGCCAGGAGATACCAGTTGAGCCACGCCGGGTCGATGATCGTCAGGCTCCACTTCTGGCCCAGCGCGAAGCGGAGCGCGGCGTAGCCGACCTCGACGATCACGTAGGGGACGAGGAACGTGTCGACCAGCTTGTTGGTCTTCGCGTTGGAGTTCCAGAAATTTCTGGACAGGTAGCCGCTGATCAGCACGAACAGCGGCATGTGGAACGTGTAGATGAAGATGTACAGCGATCTGGAGGAGTCGGCCGACAAGGTCGGCACCAGCGAGTGGCCCAGCGGCACGAGCGCGATCAGGATGAACTTGACGTTGTCGAGGAACGGGTCACGCTTGCGCTTGGGCGGCTGCTCGGCCTGCTGCTGGGGCCGGGGTTGCGGCTGCGCCTCCGGCTGCGCGGCGGGCGCCGTGATCACGGGGCGCTCGGCCCGCACCGCGGGCTGCGGCTCCGTGCGCTCGCCCGGCGGCACGCCGTGCGGGTCGGTGGCCTCGCTCCAGAAGGTCTCCTCCGGTAGCGGCCATCGGGCCCCCGTGTCGGCGGGCCCACCCTCGCCGTCAGGGCTCCGCGGGGTCGTGACCTGTGGGGACCATCTGGTGTCAGACACTGGGGGAGTCGCTCAGCTTCGCTCGGGGCCGGGGAACACGACGGCAGCACGACCCGGACGACCTTGCGGCCCCGTGTCGCGCTGCGTCGCCGACCCGCAACACACTATCTCGCGCTCAAGGGTGCTGTCCCTCACGCGGCGGATATGACGCGATTACACAGGCAATCTGGAGCGTCAGGTGCACACGTTCTTCTGCTCGGACGCGTTGATCGAGTTCTGCTCGACGCTGTCGGGCAGCTTGCTGACCTTGACCGAGTCGAAGTCCTCGCCGATGACGAACTGGATCACCGGAGTGCCCTTGAGCTTGGCTCCGCCGGTGCTGGTCGTCGTGGACGTGTACGGCTGCGCGTTCGTCGCCCTGACCTTGCCCGACCCCGGCGAGGGCTTGGGCACGACGGCCTTGGCCAGCACGTCGGCGTAGTCGGGCGCCGTGTCGATCGACTTGGCGTAGTGGACCTCGCTCTTGGCCAGGCTGGCGCCGCCCGGGGCCTCGTAGTTGCCCACCCCGATCACCTTGAAGCCCTGCTCGGCCAGTTGGCCGGCGACCTCGTTCGCCTTGCCCTGAGCCTTGGTGCCGTTCAGCACCTGGACTCGCACCTGCTCCGGCTTGGGCGTGACCTTGGGCTTGGAGCTGGAGCTGGCGCTGGCGGACGGCGACGGCTGGGTCTCCTCGGTGTCCGTCTTGATCGCGGTGAACAGCTTCTGGGCGTCGGGCTGTCTCCAGACCACGCGAGCATCGGGGTTGTCCGGGTCGGGCAGGACCGGGACCGTGGTGAGCTCGACCCCCTTAGCCGTCAGTTGCTTCGTGCTCATGGCGATGGAGATGAGCTTCTCGGTGTCGTTGGCGAGCGCGGGGTCCATGGTGACCGAGCCGGCGGCGGCCGCGATGAAGTTTCTGAGCTTGCCGACGTCGGTCATGAGCTCGCTGCTGGTGGCCTTGGCGATGACCTTGCTGAGGAAGATCTGCTGCCGCTTGATGCGCTGGAGGTCGCTGCCGTCGCCGTATTTGCGCAGGCGTACGTATCCGAGGGCCTTCTCGCCGTTGAGCAGGCTCTTGCCGGGCGGCAGCACGAGCTTGGAGCTCTTGTCGTTGACGCCGTTCTGCAGGCAGATCTCGATGCCGCCCAGGGCGTCGACGATGTTCTTGAAGCCGCTGAAGTCGACCTCGACGAAGTGGTTGACGCGGATGCCGGTGAGGGTCTCGAGCGTGGAGATCGTGCACGCGACGCCGCCCGAGTTGTACGCCGAGTTGATCATGTCGCGGCGTGGGGGCATCTCCTGCTTGGTGGTCTCGTTCTTGCACTTCGGGATCTGCACCATCGAGTCGCGCGGGAAGCTGACCAGCCGGGCCTGGTCGCGGTTGGGGGAGATGTGCAGCAGGATGATCGTGTCGGTGCGCTTGCCGCCGCCGTCGGCCTTCCTGGCGTCCTCCTGGCCGTATTTCGCGTTGCCCTCGCCCGCGCGGGTGTCGGAGCCCACGAGCAGCACGTTGAGCGCGCCGGTGTCGAAGGGCCGAGGGTTGATGATGTCGTCGTTGATGCTCTTCTGCTTGATGTTGCCGAAGGCGTCGCGGTAGACCACGTAGCCGGTCAGCGCGCCCGCGACCATGAGCGAGGTGACGCCGATGCTGACCCAGGCCAGCACGCGCATTCTGCCGCCCTGGCCGCCACCGCCGCGATGGCCGCGGGGCGGCCCGTCGTCCGGCGGCTCGGGAGGCGGCGCGGCGGCGGCCGCCCTGCGGGCCATCCTGCTGCCGGGCTGGGAGTGAGCGCCTCGATGGTCGTGCGGGAAATCAGCTACTGGCGCGCCCCTGTAGTCGCTCATACGCCCCCTAGCCTCACTTCTTGCGCCTGACGCGCCGGCTTGGTCGCTCCGGGCAACGAAAGTAGGACACGTGCGGCGGGCCCGTGGCCTTGATCGCGGGCAACGATCGTGACCCGGGTGTGACGCTTTCGCCGGAAAGCATACTCAGAGCCGGACATTGCGTGGAATATCATCGCCAAACTCTCTTCACCCTCCGGGTACTCGTCGCAGCACATCAGGCCTGAGACTGAGGGCAGCCGCCAGACAGGCCAGAGGTACGGCCGGCAGCACGTAACGGTAGTCGAACTCGGCGGCCGCGGCCGGTGTGACCAGCAGCACGGCGGCCGCCGACCAGAGCACCAGCCAGGCCGGAGCTCCCGCGCGAGGCCGGCCCTGCCGCCTGCGCCGGAGCCCGGCGACGGCCATCACCGGCGGCACCAGCAGCACCCCCAGGAGCACCGGGCCGGGCAGCCGCGCTGCGCTCTGGTAGGCCCGCAGCCATCCGGCGTAAGGCTCGACGATCTTCGTGCCGATCGCACCCTGCTCATAGAGCTTGGCATATTCGGCGCCCACCTGTGCGGGATAACGGCCAGGCGGACCCGGTTCGGTGACAGGGAACTCGTAGTAGCCGTAAATCTCGGCGTCAGGATAGACCGGACGGCCCCAGGTGAACGTGCGGCCCAGCTCGCCCAGCACCGAGGCGGCGTAGTCGAGCGGCTGGCTGGTGATCGCCAGCGCCGCGAACCTGGCCGCCAGCTCGTCGTTCTCCTTCGTGAACGTGATCCCTGGCAGCCGGACGAGGGGGGCGTCCTTGGCCCAGATGTACTCCTGGGAGGGCGGCCGCTCCTCCGGCGGGCGGGGGTCGCACAGGACCCTCAGATCGGGCGGCGGGTCCATCCTGGCGCAGTCGGCGAACGACATCGCGCGGGCGTACAGGAAGGCGCCGTTCGCGCCCACCAGGCCGATTCGCTGGTAGGTGGAGTAGAACCAGGCGCCGTACGCGACGAGCGGCACCAGGGCGGCGGCGAGCAGCACCCCGGCGGGCCGGATGCGCCGGCGCAGCACGAACCAGCCGGCCAGCACGACGATCAGCGGCTGGCCGACCGTCCTGGTGAGCACGGCCGCCGCCAGCAGCAGCCCGATCGCCGCCACGGTGGCGGGCCGCCGCGTCGTGCTGAGCACGACGGCGGCCACGACCAGGAACATGAAGAGCGTGTCGGCGACCAGCAGATGCTCCAGCTCGACCTGGTACGCGTCCAGCAACACGGGAACGGCGGCCGGCGTCGCCGCCCATCGGGGCGCCCGGCGCGCCGCCAGATAGACCAGCACGCCCGTGGCCAGGCCGAGCAGGTGCTGCACGGCCGCGACCGCGGCGAAGGAGTGCAGTGGTTCGAGCAGCTTGAGGAACATCGAGTAGCCCGCCGGCCGCACCAGGTCGGGGCGTGGGTGGAAGACGGTGACGACGTAGGTGTAGGTGTCGGGGAACCACAGGGCGGGCCGGTAACCCGCCATGGCCAGGGCGCGCAGCGCCGCGCCGAGCACGAACACGGCCAGGAACCACCCGTGCCGCCGGACCCGGCGCCGGACCTCGCCCGGGAGGCGCCGCCTGCCCCGGCGGGCCGGCGCGGGCTCCTCCGTACGAGCCTCCGACATCAGCCGTACGTCCTCCCGAATCCTCCGCCACCCCCGGGCGGTCTGCCACCGTACGGTACCGGCGATCGTGCGGAGCCCGTGCCACCGGCGGCACGCCACGCACCCGCCGTGGGCGTGCCCGGTGTGCGCGGTTGGATACGCTCGCTGACCGATGGGACACGATCGACCAGGCCGGTTGCTCGCCGCGCTCTCGGTGCTGCCCGCGCTCGCCGTGGCGGGATGGCTGCTGGCCGGGCTACCGCTGCTGCTGCTCGGCCGCTTCGCGCCGCTGCCGGCCGCGCTTCTCGGGCTCCCCGCCGCCGCGCTGCTGTGCTGGGCGGGCACGCGGCGGCTCGGCAAGCTGGTCGAGGCCACGCCCCGGCAGGTCGCGGCGGTCGTGGCGGTGGCCCTGGCGTCGGGCGTGTTCAACACGGTGCTGCACAGCGAGCAGGTCGCCGTCAGGCGTGATCCGGCGACGTACGCCCAGTACGCGGCCTGGATCGCGCAGCACGGCTCGTTGCCCATCCCGAGGCAGGCTGAGGCGTTCGGCGGGTTCGACCCGTGGCTGATCTTCGCCGGCGTCGGGTTCTTCGACGTGCCCGGCGGGGTGGTGCCGCAGTTCATGCCGGGCGCACCGCTGCTGTTCGCGGTGGGCAACTGGTTCGGGGCGCCGTTCGCGATGCCGGCCGTGCTGGGCGCGCTGGCCGTGCTCACGCTGGCCGGGGTCGTCGCGCGGCTGGCCGGCGCGCGGTGGGCGGTGGTCGCGGCGGTGGCGTTCGCGGTGTGCCTGCCGATCCTCTACACCTCGCGCACCACGTTCAGCGAGATCCCGTCGATGGTGTTGCTGTTCGGCGGCCTGTCGTTGGCCTGCGACGCGTTCACCAGGCCGGGGTGGTGGCGCGGGCTGCTCGCTGGGCTGGTGTTCGGGCTGGCCGTACTGGTCAGGATCGACGGGCTGCGTGACGTGCTGCCGGTGCTGGCGTACGCGGGGCTGCTGATCGCGATGCGGCGGTCGGCGAGGAACAAGGGGGCGCTCGGCCCAGGGTTGCTGGCCGGTCTGGTCGTGGGCGGCGGGGTCGGGATGCTCGGGGGATACGTGCTCGCCCGGCCGTACCTGGGTTACCTGGGGGGCTCGATCCGGCCGCTGCTGCTCATCTGCGCGGGTGTGCTCGTGCTCACCGTGGCCGGCACGGCCGCCGCGCCGCTCCTGGCCCGGCTGCGCCCGCCGAAATGGCTGCCGATGGCGGGGGCCGGGCTGACCGTCCTGCTCATGGCCGGCCTCTACGCGCGTCCGTGGGTTCAGGCGGTCACCCGGGTGCCGGTGCACGAGGGCGACCGGCGTACGTTCTCGATGATCGAGGCGATCCAGAAGGCCAACGGCATGACGCCCGACGGCACACGGCTCTACTTCGAGTACTCGCTGCACTGGGCGGTCTGGTACGTCGGCCTGCCCACGGTCGTGCTGGCCACGGTCGCCGCGGCGCTGCTCGTCCGCCGGCTGCTGCGCGACGGCGCGCTGTTCGAGTGGCTGCTGCCGCTCGCGGTGATCGGCTGGACCACCGTCACCACGCTGCTGCGGCCCGAGATCACGCCCGACCATCCGTGGGCGGCCCGCCGCCTGGTGCCCGTCGTCATCCCCGGGCTCATCCTGCTGGCCACGTACGCGCTGGCCTGGCTGCGCGACCAGGCGGGCCGGCGCGGCACGCGAATTCGGCGCTGGGGCACCGCGCTGGCGGTCGCGCTCGTGCTGGTGCCCCCGGCCGTGACCTCGATCGGCACGGCGTTCACGCCGATCGAGCGGGGCGAAGCGGCGGCGGTCGAGGCGATGTGCGACAAGATCCCGCGCGACGCCTCGGTGTTGTTCGTCGAGCGGGTCACCGGCGACCGGTTCATGCAGGCGGTGCGGGGCACGTGCGGTCTCCCGGCGGCCGCGGTCAAGCGCGTGCTGACCGACGTGGCGCCTGAGGACCAGGTACGCCGCCTGATCGAGCGGGTGCGGGGCACCGGGCGCGTGCCGGTCGTGCTGGCCGCCGACGAGGGCCAGGTCGCGCCGTACGGGCGGGCGACGCAGGTCCTGGCGCTGGTGGCGCGGCAGGACGAGCGCTCGCTGATCGAGGCTCCCAACGGCACCTGGACGTTGCGGATGAACGTCTGGATGGCCGTGTCGAAGTAGAACGATCTTGTAGGGTAGACTCGGTGTTCCTCTGGGCAGAGTAACCTCGATCCCCGTGAGCACGCTCGACGCCTCCAAGAGTGGACCTGCCGTGGAAGAAGCGCCATACGTCACGATCGTCCTTCCCTGCTACAACGAGCAGGACCACGTCCTCGACGAGGTCGAGCGCATCACCAAGGCGATGGACTCCAGCGGCTACACCTACGAGCTCGTGGCCGTCGACGACTGCTCCAGCGACGAGACGCTGGCCAGGCTGAAAGAGGCCGCGCCCACCTACCCCCACCTGCGCATCCGCGCCTTCCACCGCAACGGCGGCGCCGGCACCGTGCGCCGCATCGGCACGCAGGAGGCCAGGGGCGAGATCGTCGTGTGGACCGACGCCGACATGACCTACCCCAACGAGCGCATCCCCGAGTTGGTGCAGCTCCTGGAGAAGGACCGGACGATCGACATGGTGGTCGGCGCGCGCACCAGCGAGGAGGGCTCGCACAAACTGCTGCGCGTGCCCGCCAAGTGGGTGATCCGCAAGGTGGCGGAGATGCTGGCCGGGCAGAAGATCCCCGACCTCAACTCCGGATTGCGGGCCTTCCGCAGGCCGGTGGCCAAGCCCTACCTGCGGCTGCTGCCTCCCGGGTTCTCCTGCGTCACGACGATCACACTGTCGTTCCTGTCCAACCAGCACGACGTCTACTACCTGCCGATCGGCTACGCCAAGCGGGCCGGCAAGTCGAAGTTCAGCTTCGTCTCCGACGCCTACCGCTACATCCTGCAGGTGCTGCGGATGATCATGTACTTCAACCCGCTCAAGGTGCTGATGCCCCCCGCGTTGTGGCTGGTGGGCATCGGGCTGCTGAAGGGCGTCTGGGACATGATCCAGCACCCGTTCTACTTTCCCGCCAACACCGTCATGATCTTCCTGTCCGGGTTGCTGATCGGGTCCGTGGCGTTGCTGGCTGACCTGATCGTGCGCTCGCGCGGGAACTGACCGGTGCGCATCGCGATCGTCGGCCCGACCTACCCGTACAAAGGGGGCGGGGCTCAGCACACCACCGAGCTCGCGCACCGGCTCGCGGCCCTGGGGCACGACGTGGTGATCGAGTCGTGGCGGGCCCAGTACCCGTCGTTCCTCTACCCCGGCGAGCAGACGATCTCCGCACCCGAGGGCAGCCCCTACCCGCGGACCGCGCGCAGGCTCGACTGGCGGCGGCCCGACGGGTGGGCCGGCGCGGGCCGGCGGCTGCGCTCGGCGGACCTGGTCGTTCTCGCCGTGCTCAGCCCCGTGCAGGTCCCCGCCTACCTGGGCATCCTGCTCGGCCTGGCGCGCAAGGCAAAAGCCGTCGCCCTGTGCCACAACGTGCTGCCGCACGAGCGCAAGCCCTACGACCGGCCGCTCATGCGGGCGCTGCTCAACCGGGTCGACGGCGTGCTGACCCACTCCGAGCAGCAGGCCGCGCTGGCCAGAGGGCTGACCGGCACGCCGGTGAGTGTGGCGGGGCTGCCGCCGCACCTGCCCTCGACCACCGCCGAGAGGTCCACCGCCGTGCAACGCCGGCTGCTCTTCTTCGGCATGGTCCGGCCCTACAAGGGGCTCGACCTGCTGCTGCGGGCGCTGCCCGACGGGGTCGCGCTGACGGTGGCGGGAGAGTTCTGGGGTGGGCTCGACGAGACGAAGGCGCTGATCGCCGAGCTGGGTCTCGGTGACCGGGTCGAGCTGCGGCCCGGCTATGTGGCGGCCGAGGACGTGCCGGCGTTGTTCGCCGCCGCCGACGCGCTCGTGCTGCCGTACCGCACCGCGACCGCCAGCCAGAACGTCTGGCTCGGCCACGAGCACGGCGTGCCCGTGATCGCCACCCGCGTCGGCGCGCTGGCCGACCACGTCACCGACGGCGTCGACGGGATCCTCGTCGAGCCGGGCGACGCCGGAGCGCTCCGCGAGGCGATCGAGCGCTTCTACGCCTCCGGCGAGCCCGAGAGGTTGCGGTCGGGGGTCAAGGCGGTCGATCCGGAGCCGTTCTGGTCCGCGTACACGGCGGCGCTGCTCGGCGCCTGACGGCCCAGCAGCCACGACACCCCCGCGGCCGTCGCGTCGGCCAGGGTGAAGGCCAGCCGCGACACGATGGCCACCGCGAGCGCGGCGGGCGTGCCGATGATCGGCCCGAGCACCAGCACCATCGCGCCCTCCCTGATGCCGACCCCGGCGGGCACGACGACGGTCAGGATGCCGGTGGCCCACGCGAAGGCGTAGGCGCCGGTGGCCACGACGTAGAGGTCGGCGCGACCGGCCAGCAGCCAGACGTGCAGGCCGTACACGAGCCAGCCGAGCGCCGTCCACGCCACCGCGACCACGACCGTGCGGCCGGGCAGGACGCTCTCCAGCGGCTCCTTGCGGGCGACGCGCAGCGCGAGGTTGAGACCCCAGGTGAGCACCTTCGGGTGCAGGCAGACCATGATCACCGGCACGAGCAGCACGAGGTACCAGGCCCGCCGCACCACCTCCTGCGAGCCCAGCGTGGCCGCGGCGATCGAGATCGCGGCCCCGATGCTGATCACCAGACTCAGCGAGATCGTCGCGAACGTGCGCCGCGGCGGGCTGCCGTGGTCACGACCTAGGTCGATCATCGCGGCGTACGCCCAGACCGCGCCCGGGATGTACTTCCCGAGCTGGCCCACGAACATGATGCGCCCGGCGACCCGCAGCGGCACCCGCGTGCCGAGCCCCGCCAGGATCTCGCGCCAGGCGACCAGCATGAAGAACTGGCCGAGCAGCACCGCGGCGAACGCCCCCAGCACCGCCCACGGCGACATGTCGGCCACGGCGGCCGTGGTCTCCTCCCAGTTGGAGGCCAGGCCGTAGCCCAGGAAACCGAGCGCGACCAGGGCGAGGACGACGCGCAGCAGGCGGCGGAGCATTGGGCCAGGCTACGCGTTCCTCCCCCAGACCAGCCAGACCATCGCCGCGAGCACGATCAGCGCGGCGAGCACCGCGAACGCGATCTTTACCGCGCTGTACGGCCGGTCGCCGTGGACCTCCCCGCTCACCCCATTGATCATCACCTGGTACGTCTTGCCGCTGAACACGTAGTTGCCGACCCACACCGGCAGCAGCACCAGCTTGAACGTGACGTCCGCGTAGGAGGTGTTCACCGAGTGCACGCGCTGCTCGTCGCCGCCGATGTCCCTGCGGCAGTCGCCCAGGATGACCTGGTGCATGACGCCCTTGGCCAGCTCCATGCCGGCCTGCGGCTCGGTGTCGTACCTGAGGCTGTGGTGCCCGGTCACGTAGCCGGGCTGGAACGCGACCGCCCGCTCCAGCGGCCAGGGCTGCAGCGCGTTGAGCCGTTCGCCGGGGAGCCGCGTGGTGGCGGGGACGAGGACGTCGTCGAAGGTGCGCGCGACCCGGCCGGCGGCGGGATGCCAGCGGGTCTTGCGGACCCGGCGGGTCTTGCGCTGGCCGTTGGAGGTGTAGGACTGGGTCACCCAGTAGTGCTTGCCGCGCTGGCCGGTGTAGTCGGAGACCGTGGCCGCGTCGAACGTCCAGTGCGGAAGGTACGTGCTCTTCATGGTCTCCGCCTCGCTGACCTTCTTGAGGCGGTTGGGGGCGAACCAACGGGTCCGCACCCAGCCGCGCAGCGCGGTCCTCGTGCCGCCGCGGTCGAGGGCGAAGGGGAGCACGGCCTCCGGGGTGATCTGTGAGTCGTTCGCCGTGTCGGCCACCAGGGCGGTGCTGCAGAACTGGCAGCCCATGGACAGGGCGTCGCTCTCGGTGCGGGCGCCGCAGCCGGGGCAGGTGAACTGGTGCCTGGCCAGGGTGTGGACGCGCGGCTTGGCGAGGAAGGCGTCGAAGGAGTGCTCGCGGACGCGCCGGGCGGGCGGGGCGATCTGCTGTTCGAGCCCGCAGTAGGGGCATCGCAGGGCGGTGGTGCCCGGCGCGAAGGCCACGCTCGCGCCGCAGCCCGCGCACGGCTGGGCGGGTGTCTGGGT
>NZ_SMJZ01000078.1 GCF_004348345.1 Nonomuraea longispora | reverse complement strand
CCTGGTGCCAGACATAGGCCGACTTGCGTGAGACCCGCAGCTTCTTGGCCACCACAGGCGGCGACATGCCCGCCGCGAACAGCCCGGCAGCCTCCAAGCGGACCTGTTCACGCTTGGCTCGCGCCGCTGGGGTCAGACCACCACCATCCGGATAACGCATCCCACCGGCATACTCCCGAACCCCGCCGCGAGCACGCAACCACGCCGTGTCACCTCAGACTTTCAACCGCTGTACATCATGCTGTTTCCCCGGAACGCCTGGTGGACGGCCTCGTCAACACCCCTCCCCACAAAAGCGAAATCTATGTTGACGTCACCACCATCCCGGAGTGGAGGGACGGTGAGGTGACCATGCTGGACCTTGACCTGGACGTGATCCGTCTGCGTGACGGCCGGCTCATCCTCGATGACGAGGATGAGTTCGCCGAGCACCAGGTGCTACTGAACTATCCACCCGATTTGATCTCGCAAGCGGAGGCGACCGCGCGCTGGCTCCTCGATGCGGTACGCGAGAGAAAGGGTCCGTTCGGCGGCGCACACATTCAATGGCTGGCAATAGGCAGGTTTCAGCGACATGGGAAAACTAACGTTGGCGTATATCGTCGCTTGACCGCAAATCCCTGCAGTTCTCTGCTGCTCACTTCGCGAGCGTGGCGCTGCGGCACACCACCACTCTTTCCATAACGACTCCAGCTCCTGCTTCGCTGGATGTACGAAAGCACCCAATGACGATGTGAATCAGCCCGCCGCGGAAACCAGCCCACTCTCATATGCGGCGATGACGAGTTGCGCCCGATCACGCGCTTCCAACTTGGCCAGCAGTCGCGTGATGTGGGTCTTCACCGTGGCCAGACTCACCTGAAGATGCTCCGCGATTTCACCGTTGGACAGCCCACGGGCGATCAGCGTAAGCACATCCCTTTCCCGGTCGGTAACCCCGTCCAGCCCTTTCACCGGTGGCGTCACCGGGGTGCGGGTGAACTCCTCGATCAGCCTTCGCGTCACCGTTGGCGCCAGCAATGCCTCCCCGCGCGCAACCACTCTGATGGCGGCGAGCAGATCCGCAGGGGGCGTGTCCTTGAGAAGGAACCCACTTGCTCCAGCCCGAAGCGCGTCGTAAACGTACGCGTCAAGATCGAACATCGTCACCACCAGCACCCGGGAAACATCCTTGATCCTGCGGGTGGCCTCGATACCGTCCATCTCCGGCATCCGGACGTCCATCAACACGACATCGGGCCGCTCCTCCATGGCCACGGTGACCGCTTCGGCCCCCGTCGCGGCCTCCCCGACCACACCCAGGTCGGGCTCAGAGTCGACCAGCACCTTGAAACTTCCCCTGAGCAACGCCTGATCGTCAGCCACGACCACCCGGATCACGGAGCCTCCTGATAGGGCAACCGGGCGAACACACGGAACCCGTATCCATTCCTGCTTCCCGCTTCGAACGTGCCGCCGTACATCATGACCCGCTCCCGCATCCCGATCAGGCCGTGCCCGGTGCCGGCGGAAGGCAACGTGCGTCTCCCCCGTCCATCATTCATCACTTCAATCCTTACGTCCTTGCCGTCGGCCACGACGGAGACCTGGCACCGGGCGGGCGCCGCGTGCTTGGCGACGTTGGTCAGCGCCTCCTGCACGATCCGGTAGACCGACAACCCCACGCCATCAGGCAGCCGGTCCCGTGGGTCGTGAGCATCACCATCAGGCACCCGCCCAGCAGAACCGGTACCACCGAGGCGAAGGCTCAACTCCACGTCAACCCCGGCCAGCCGCGCCTGCTCCGCGAGCTCATCGAGCCCTTCGATGCCCGGGGCGGGCAGGAGGTCGGGCACGTTGGTGGACCTCAGCATGCCGAGCAGGTGCCGCATCTCGACCAGTGCGCTGCGGCTGGCTGTCTCGATCACCCGCAGAGCGTCGTGTGCCTCCTCCGGCCTGGTCGACATCACATGATTGGCCACGCCCGCCTTGACGGCGATCAATCCCACGCTGTGCGTGACCACGTCATGCAACTCGCGAGCGATGCGCAGCCGTTCGTCGGTCACCGCTTGCGACGCCAGCCGCCCGGCCTCGCGCGCCGCATAATGCCTGCGCTCGTGCACGGCACGGCCGATCGTCCATGAGCCGCCCAGGGCCGCGATCCCCATGAGCGGCTTGTCGAAGTGGACCAGCCAGTCGGGAGCACTGTCCTGTGGCGCACCCGCCAGGGTCAACCCCAGCAGCGAGACCAGGCTTAATCCTCCGATGGCGGACGAAGGGACCAAGGGGCCGACCCTGTCGGACAGCGCAACAATATAGAGCACGTACGCGGGTGCGAGGTAGGCGAACCCAATGGCATCGGTCATGACGGCGAAGACGGCCAGCACCAACGTCAGGCAGAACACAGGCAGCGGCCACAGTCTGCGCACCGACATCAGCAGGCCGAGCCCGAAGGGCAGAGCGAACCTCAGCCATGGTGGCAGCGCCGTGGCGTTGACCGCCATCGTGAAGCCCACGGACCCGAAGCACAGCCCCACCGCCAGATCGAGCATGATCAGCTGGATGCGGCTCAAGCGCCGGGCGAAGAAGGGATGGCTGTCGTCCACGCGTTGAACCGTAGCGGTTGAAGCGGCGAGCGCACGTCAGCCCAGGGTTTGACCTTCAGATTCGAACCGTGGTCCGACGCGCTGCCGACCCTCCGCACCGCATCCTTTACGGCGTGATCGAACTCCACCGCCTCACGAAACGGTACGGCGACACACTCGCGGTAGACGACCTGTCCTTCAAGGCCGGCCCCGGGCACGTGACCGGATTTCTGGGCCCGAACGGGGCCGGCAAGTCCACCACCCTGCGCCTGATCCTCGGCCTCGATGCGTCCACTTCCGGGCACGCGCTCATCAACGGCCGACCTTACGCATCGTTCACCAGGCCGATGCACGAAGTGGGTGCGCTCTTGGATGCCAGTGCCGTCCACGGCGGACGCAGCGCCTACAACCACCTGCTCTGCCTTGCTCGCACCAACGACATCGGCCCCGACCGAGTGACCGAGGTGCTGAAGCAGGTTGGCCTGGAGGTTGTCGGCCGCAAACGCGTAGGCGGCTTCTCGCTCGGTATGAAACAACGCCTCGGTATCGCGGCCGCCCTGCTCGGCGACCCCGACGTGTTGATGTTCGACGAGCCTGTCAACGGCCTCGATCCCGATGGCGTGCGGTGGATCCGCGGCCTCATGCGCTCGCTGGCCGCTGAAGGCAGGACGATCCTCCTGTCCAGCCATCTCATGAGCGAGATGGCCCTCACCGCCGAGCGCATCGTGATCATCGGCCGCGGCAAGCTGGTCGCCGAGTCGACGGTCGCGGAGCTGACGGCGGCCTACCCATCGCTCGAAGACGCCTACATGGCGCTGACCGCGTCCAGCGTGCAATTCGGAGGTGTTCGATGAGTTCGTTCGCGGGCGTGCTCGCGTCGGAATGGATCAAGCTCCGCTCCGTTCGCTCGACCCACCTCATTCTCGTCCTCGGCATCAGCGCCGTCCTGCTGGGTTACGCGCTGGCCAACATGGCGGCCGGCATGTACGACGACGCCCCACCCCAACAACGCCTGAGCGCTCGCATCGCGGACATCGAGGAGGTGGTCGCGATCGTGCCTCAGCTCTGCATGGGCATCCTGGGCACGCTGGCCATCACGTCCGAATACGCGACCGGCATGATCAGAACAAGCCTGACCATCGTCCCCCGCAGGTGGCCGATGCTCGTCGCCAAGTCCGCGGTCGTGGGAGCACTGGGCCTGATCACCGGTGCGACAGCGGTCTTCGGCACCTATGCCGTCACCCGATGGGTGCTCGGTGACCGGTTCTCGGGCGCGTACACCGCCGTGTTCGCGGACCGTCTTCCGCTCCTGATCGCCATCAGCGTCTCGGTGCCGGTGTTCGCACTGCTGGGCCTTGGCCTCGGCGCGCTCATGCGCTCTAGCGCCGGTGCGATCGCCATCCTCGTCGGTCTCGTCTACGTCATCCCCATGATCATCGGCAACATCCCCGAGCCTTGGAGCGAGCGTCTCGGGTCCGTGATGATCGGAGCGCTTCCCCGCGAGATCACCGGCGACACGATCACAACCTCGGTTTACGGCTCGCTGTTGCCTCCCGCGCTGGCGGCCGCCGTGCTGGTCGCCTACGCGGCTCTCCCCCTGCTAGCGGCAGCCTGGCTGATGCGCAGGAGGAACGCCTGAGATGTCGACTGAGCTACATGCAAGATCCCGCCAGGTTGACGTCGGCCCATACGAGGCCCCTGACCTACGGATCACAAGACCGCAGCGAAAAAGTGTCCGTCCGGCGGTGCGCAGGACCGGAACGCCTGCCGTACCATCAGGCGTTCCGGCTGCCATGCCGTCAGCGGGGTCAGACCTCGAGCACCACGGGGATGATCATCGGACGGCGGCGATAGGTGTCGCTCACCCAGCGGCCCACGGTGCGCCGGACCACCCGGCGGATCTCCTGCATGTCGACCACTCCGTCCGCGGCCTTCTCCTCAAGAGCCCGTTGGATCTGAGGAATGAACTCGTCGAACTGCAGAGGGTCGATGCCCGAACCACGCGCGTGGATCTCGGGGCCCGCCGTGAGCTTCCCGGTGTTGGAGTCGACCACGACGACCACGGAGATGAATCCCTCGTCCCCGAGAATCCTGCGGTCCTTCAGCGAGGTGTCGGTGATCTCACCGACCGACGAGCCGTCGACGTAGACATACCCCGCGTGCACCGCGCCGACGATCTTCGCGCGACCGTCGAGCAGATCGACCACGACGCCGTCTTCGGCGATCACGATGTGATCGTCCGGCACACCCGTGAGGGCGGCCAGCTTGGCGTGGGCGCGCAGGTGGCGCCACTCGCCGTGCACGGGCATGAAGTTCGACGGGCGTGTCAGGTTGAGCACGTAGAGAAGCTCACCGGCGGCCGCGTGTCCGGAGACGTGCACCTTGGCGTTGCCCTTGTGCACGACCCGTGCGCCCCACCGGGTGAGACCGTTGATCACCTTGTTGACCGCGGTCTCGTTACCGGGCACCAGCGAGGAGGCCAGGAGCACCGTGTCGCCCTCGGCGATGCGGATCGGGTGATCGCGGTTGGCCATCCTCGACAGCGCCGCCATCGGCTCGCCCTGGGATCCGGTGCAGACGAGCACCACGTCCTGCGGCGGCCACTCCTCGATGTCGCGCGAGTCGACGATCAGCCCCTGTGGCACCTTGAGATAGCCCAGGTCGCGAGCCACTCCCATGTTGCGCACCATCGAGCGTCCGACCAGGGCGACCTTGCGCCCGTGCCGGGCGGCGGCGTCCATGACCTGCTGGATGCGGTGGACGTGAGAGGCGAAGCTCGCCACGATGACGCGCTGCTCCGAGGTACGGATCACCTCGTCGATGACCGGAGCGATCTCCCGCTCACTGGTGACGAAGCCAGGCACCTCGGCATTGGTGGAGTCGGACATCAGCAGGTCGACGCCCTCGGTGCCGAGCCTGGCGAAGGCTCCCAGATCGGTGAGGCGTCCGTCGCTCGGCAACTGGTCCATGCGGAAGTCGCCGGTGTGCAGCACGATGCCGGCCGGCGTCCTGATGGCCACAGCCAGCGCGTCGGGGATCGAGTGGTTGACTGCGAGAAACTCGCAGTCGAAAGGCCCGAAGACGTGCCGTTCGCCCTCGACGACCTCGCGTTTGGTCGGCTGGATCCGATGCTCGGTGAGCTTGGCCTCGATCAGGGCAAGCGTGAGCTTGGATCCGATGAGCGGGATATTACGCCGCTCGCGCAGCAGATAGGGCACCGCTCCGATGTGGTCCTCGTGCGCGTGCGTCAGTACGACGGCTTCGACGTCGTCGAGCCGGTCCCTGATGTAATCGAAGTCGGGCAGGATGAGGTCGACGCCCGGTTGGTCGGGCTCGGGGAACAACACCCCGCAGTCGACGATCAGCAGGCGGCCCTCGTACTCGAAGACGGCCATGTTCCTGCCGATCTCGCCCAGCCCGCCGAGCGCGACGATGCGCAAGCCGCCGTGAGGCAGCGCCGGTGGGGGGCCAAGCTCAGGATGCGGATGGCTCATGGCCGGCCCCCACGGTCAGATCGTGTTCTCAAAACTTCCAGTTCCTCCCCGTTCCTATGCGTCTGTCAACTTCACCCCGCCGGCCACCAGGCAAGCACGCAGCTCGGCGATTTGCTTCTCTGTCGCGTCCACGAGCGGCAGCCGTACCGGTCCTACCGGCATACCCACCAGCCTCAGTGCCGCCTTTGTCATGATCGCGCCGCCCGCACGCAGCATGATCCCGTCCACTACGGGAGCCACCTGACTGTGCAGGGCCAGCGCTTGAGCGACTTCGCCGCTCTTGTGCAAGTGGATCATTCGCGCCAACTCGGCGCCCACCACATGTCCGACGACGCTCACGAACCCGGCGGCTCCGAGCGAGAGCCAGGCCAGGTTGAGCAGATCGTCTCCCGAATAGAAGACAAGATCGGTCGAGATCATCACCTGACTGGCGGCGAACAGATCACCCTTGGCGTCCTTGACGGCCACAATGCGTTCGTGCTGCGCCAGCCTGATGAGAGTGTCCGTTTTGATCGGCACTCCGCTTCGTCCCGGGATGTCATAAAGCATCACGGGCAGATCGGTCGCGTCGGCGACGGCGGTGAAGTGTCGATACAAACCCTCTTGCGGGGGCTTGTTGTAGTAAGGCGTCACCACCAACAGGGCGTGTGCGCCGGCGCGTGCCGCCTGCTTCGCGAGATCGACACTATGGCGGGTGTCGTTGGAGCCCGCTCCCGCCACCACGGCGGCGCGGTCACCGACCGCGTCGAGGACGGCACTGACGATACGCTGTTTCTCCTCGTCAGAAGTGGTGGGCGACTCACCGGTCGTCCCGTTGACGATCAAGCCGTCATTCCGCTGCTCGTCTACCAGATAGGTAGCAAGACGTCGCACAGCCACATAATCGACCTCGCCGTCGGAAGTGAACGGCGTGACCATCGCGGTCAGCATACGGCCGAAGGGCGCCTTGGTGGATCCAGTGGGCGATGCCATAGTGCGAACGCTACCTGGATTCAGAAATCCATTGGACGTCGCCACCCCGCTTTGCCTGCCTGGAGCCGCCTTTTGCCCCCTTTCGACAGCAACTCGTGCCGCTTATCCCACGATAGGTCCTTCGGCCGACTCCTCCAGCCACCCGCCAGTGGCGCCGACCATTACCTCGCAAGATCAGCTCACAACTCTACGGCCTCCCCGGCCGGGCACACCTTCGCGGACGCCGTTCACTCGGCCCCAGCACGCCGCGAGCTGACCACGGCCATCTTGGCAGATCCCCGACCATGCAGGGCCGGTGCTTGTCCCTGCCCACCCAGACCGCCCACCACGGAGTCCACCTGTTCTACTTGGCCCTCGTCCGCTCTCCCTCTGTCCCTACCTCGCCCGGCCTCCCCGCGCCGTTCGACCGCCAGCGACGGGGGCCGCCTACTCCGCCTCGCGCCGGAGGCGACGTCATGGCCGTGCCTGCCCCTGTACTACGTCAGTTCTGCCGTCGTTCCCGACCTCGACCGCAACCCCATCCCTGACTTCACCTCGGCGTTGCGGGCCGGATGACGGTGAAGCACCACGCACCCGCTCCGTTTTCGGCGCCGCGGCCGGCCAATAGGTTGGTTGCGTGCTCCCCGGCCCCGTCGACGTCGCTGCACGGCTCGTGGCTGAGCTCGGTACAGGAGGGCCCTGCGGCTGATGCACTCCGGTGTCGTGTCGGGATCCTGCTGAGCCGGTGACCCTTCAAACGATGCCGTACTGTCCGACCTGCGGACGTAGGACACCAGGGCAGTCGAAGTGGCATGTCTCGCCGCGAGGGTTCTCACCGGACGGCGGGCGGACCGCACACGGGCTTGCCCGATCAAGGAGCCACTGGTGCTTGGGCATGGAAGAGGTCGCCGATATGTGCTCGGGGGTACACACATCGACGACCTCTATCGGAGAATCGGCGTCCCTTACATCCGCGTTACAGGGTTTCTCCGATAATTTTCCGCCATCGCAAAGTTGGGGCTCCAGCAGTCATCGATGACGGTCGGTTACCTGCCGAATACGGCAACATAGGGCAACGCCTCACACGAACCCCCAGGGATGGACTAGTGGCCACCTCAGATCCGGTCTACCTGCGTGTCGTCGAAGACATCCGGCGACAGATCACCGACGGCACCCTTCCCCCCGGCGCGCCCATTCCGTCGCGGGCGCAGCTGACCCGCAAATATCAGGTCGGCGAGACCGCCGCCCGTCACGCCCTCCGCGTGCTCGCGAGTGAAGGCCTCATCATCGGCCGCGTGGGCTCGGGCCATTACGTCAGGGAGCGCCCCGACCTAACCTCATTGCATCGATGGCGGTTCTTGGACCATCCCGCCCCGTTCGCGGCAGACCTGCAGTCTCAAGGAAGACGCGTGACATGGGACTGGCACAGCGAGCCGGCCGAAGCGGGCCCCGACATCGCCAGGCGGCTACGCCTCAAGGAGTCGACCACGCTGAGCAAAACGCGTTACGTCTATCGCGGCGACGGCCGGCCGCTGCAACTCGCCACCTCTTACGAGCCGATGGAGTTCGCCGCGCACTCCGAGGAGGAACGGCGCAGCTTGGTGGCGAGGATGTACGCCCATGGTGTGAAGATCACCGAGATTGTCGAAAGTGTGCACACCCGAGTCCCCCGTCCCGCCGAGATCGATGCGCTCGACCTGGCCGCAGGCGTTCATGTTCTGCACATCGAACGCACCCACTGGGCCGGCGATCGTCCCGTCGAGACCAGCGACATCGTCATCCCGGGAGACCGCTTCCGGATCACGTACAGCATGCCGGTTTAGGGCCTCGGGCCCCGGCTCCGGGCGAGCGCATTTTCTCGCCCGGAGCCGGGGCCTTCGTCATCGCCTCCACGGCCAGACTCACGGGCACATTCCCGATGGCGTGTTGTGACGACGAGTACGCGCCGGCTGGTGGCGCATCAGTACGTGATGCGAGCTTCCAGGCTTGCCGTGCCCGCCGTGGCGAGGGCCGCGTTTCGTCTGAAGCTCGGTCACGACCGGCTTGGGACCCTCTCTGTGTGGGTGTTGGGAGATGAGACACCGACCACGACAGACAGTCCGGACCGGTCGGACGGGATGGGGCATCTCCGAACCTTGCTTGCCCGGTCCACGGGGCTGGAACCTGTAGTCCACCCCCCTATAGCCTGAACGTGGGCGTAGTGGAGTACGACGCGGGATAGGTCGAGCAGGTTTGCGGCAGCGAGTTTTCCGCGCACGGCCTGGTGCGGCTTGACCCACACGCCGGCCCGTGACCCGTTCAGAAAGCGGCGATGCGCGGTCTTCGAGCAGCCTCACCCGCTACCCACCTCCCGCCCGAACGCCTGTCCTCTGCCTCCCACCGGAACGAGCCGGCGTCATACGCCGAAGACGTTCAAGCCCCCCGTCACATCGGAACGTCGGCCGGTTCATGATGCACGCCGTCACCCCACACGCTTCCCCGTCAGGTAGGGGAATGTCGCCGGGGACCGAGCGTTGCGCGGCTGCCTCAGAGGGCCACAGAGGCATCGCTCATGTCGGCGTGCGGAAGGAGCTGGGCGTGATTCCCCGTCCGACCGCATGCCGTGGTAGCACGATATCTCGCCCTGTGGGGGCGATAGTGGACAGGCGTCGTCCGCGACAAATGCGCAGGTCAGAGATTGTCGGTGCGCGTTGATAGAACGGGTCGCGGAGGTTGTCGATGCGAGTCAAGGATCTGCCAAAGGGCGACCGGCCCCGCGAACGGCTCATGGCCAGCGGCGCCGCTGCGCTGGCCGATCGGGAGTTGCTGGCCGTGCTGCTGGGCTCAGGGTTTCGCGGGTCGAGTGCTCTTGATCTGGCCAGCCAGGTGATTCAGCACTGCGGGGATCTGGAGGCGCTCAGCCGCTCCGAGCCGCACAGGTTGCTCACCGTGCCCGGCATCGGCCCGGCCAAGGCCGCGCGGGTGAGTGCGGCCTTCCATCTCGTACGGCGGGCGGACGCGTGGCCGGAGCGGGAGCAGATCAACAGCACGTCCGACCTGGCACACGCGTGCGCTCCCCTGCTGCGAGATCGTGCTCAGGAGCGGCTGGTCCTGGTGGTGTGTGACATCCGTGGCCGGGTGCTCAGACGCGTGGTGCTGTCCGAAGGCGGGGCCGACCACACGACGGTGCCGATCCGGGAGGTGATCACCGAAGTGTTGACCGCGGGTGGCGCGATGTTCGGCCTGGCCCACAACCATCCGGGCGGGTCCCTGGAGCCGAGTGTGGCCGATCTGGAAGCCACCGCCCAGCTCCTCGCGGCTGCCGAGACCGTCGGCGTACGACTCCTCGACCACCTGATCATCGTAGATGCGGGCTGGCGACGAATCCCGACATAGACCCAATCCACTGCGGACTCTCGCCCAGCCAACATCAAAGGCCATGATCTTGTGCATAGCGACGATCTGCAGTTTTCCAAGGGACAACCATGAGAGCCTAAAGCCGCGGGAGGCCGATATGGACATCAGTCGGCCAGCACCCGCCATGGCGTGGCTTTGTGCCTCCGGAGGGCGCGTCGTCACGTCCATGGTTTCGTGCCGGTCCCGGGCGAAGCCCGATCGTTTACGTCGTGCGGTTGGGCAGGCGCGTCGCCAGAGACCGGCGCGAAACACTTTTGGTGCAGGACGGTTTCCGGCGCCACCTCTTGCTTGACGGGCTTCAGACGCGGCACTGTAGACCGTCAACTGGTGGGCAAGGCCATGCTGTGGAGACTGCATGGGCCTTGCCCACCCTCTATGTATCCATAGACCTAGCAGACGTCCGCTTTGAGCAGAACATGTACGGTGTCGTCTATCGTTCGGACGTGCTAGATCGCGAAGGACTCGTTCCTCTCTACAAGCAGGTTGCCGGCCTGGTCCGCGATCAGATCGAACGCGGACAACTCCAAGCGGGCGATCCGGTGCCGAGCGAGGCCACGCTCGAAAAGGAATATGACATCGCACGGACGACCGCCCGACGGGTGGCCCGGGAACTGCGCGAACAAGGACTGGCATACACCGTGCAGGGTGAAGGCACATTCGTCGGCCCGCCGAGTGCGCCGCGATCGTCCAAGACGATGCCGATTTATCAGAAGATCGCCGGAGAAGTCGCATAAAATATCAAAAATGGCGATATTCCACCGAACAGAGCCATTCCCGGCGAGAAGATGATGATGCGCCAGTACGGCGTCGCCAAAGTCACCGTACGCCAGGCCGTTGCCTACCTCAGAGAGCAGGGATGGGTCTTCACCGTCCCTTATCGGGGCACATATGTGCACAGCCCCGAGAAATGGCCCATAAATCGGGATTCATAGGCCTCACGTTCGCGAGCGCATCCCCGAACGGCGACGACCCGTACGGCACGAGGCGCAACCACACGCGCACGACCGTCGTGGTGTCGTCCACCTCATGACCCACGCCCGCCCGGAAGCGGCGGCGCGCTCGCGCCAGGCGTCGAGCGACGGGGCCGCCCCCAGTGCGGGCGAACCCCCAGGCGACCCAGGCGACCGCGGCGAACAGGGGAACTCCTCCGCGCGATATCGACCTCCCCCGGCCCTGCCGCCGGTGTCACCGGCCAGGACCAGTCGTGAGCCCACCCGCCTCGGCTTCTCGGTCGAGAGCGACCACGCCCGCCGTGGCGATGGCCTTACCCGCCGGGACACGGTCGGTGAGCAGGGCGGGCACCTCGCCGCAGTTCCCCAGCTCCCCTGAGTCCGATGGCGCGGACTTCAGGCTAGAAGACCGGGATGATCTCCTCGGGGTCGATGAAGTCCACCTCCACCCCTTCCAGGTCGAGCTCCGGGATGGCGGGGAAGGCGATCCCCCAGCGCTCCACGATCGCCCGGACCCTCGCCATGGCCACGCGCCAGTTCTCCGCCTGCTCCTCGTACGACAGGACGCCGAGCCCGGCTTCCCTGGCGTGGTCCATGAGGACGCGGTGGTTGGCCAGGAAGTACGGCGGAAGCTCCCAGAAGCCCTCGGGAGGCTCCCAGAGGATCATGCTGAGGAAGACGAAACCGGCCCTGAGCTGACGCGTGATGAGCGATTTGGTGTCTTCGGTGAGCCCTGGCCACTCGTTCTCCAGAATGGTCATGCAAATCTGGAGATGTCGGGACTCGTCCCTGCCGATGCGCTGGAACATCTCGCCGAACACCGGGTGCTGTGTTCCCGAGGCCATGCCCCTGAAGAGCGTCGAGGCGGCCATCTCGCCCATCATGAAGCTGGTGAACAGCACCGGGAGCGAGTATTTGCCCACGGCCGAGTTGTAGCCGTTCCAGTAGCGGCCGCCGTTGTGATAGAGCCAGCCGATGTTGTTGTGAGCGGCCGATTCGAGGTCGTCGGAGGGCGTCCAGTCGAGCGGCCCGCCCGGCCACAGCTTGGCGATGGCCCGCTGGCAACACTCCTCGTGGTTCATCTCGTCACGGGTGATCGAGAAGAAACACTTCCTGACCGGGTCCTCCTCGTGTTTCTCGAAGGCCTGGATGGTGGCCCGGGCGAACACCGCCGGCCCCGAGGCGTCGAAGTTCGCCAGGACGGCGAACCAGTACATGATGCCCAGGCGCTGCTCGCGGGTGAAGTCGTCCGGGTCGAGACCGTCCC
Source organism: Nonomuraea longispora (assembly GCF_004348345.1). GTDB lineage: Bacteria > Actinomycetota > Actinomycetes > Streptosporangiales > Streptosporangiaceae > Nonomuraea > Nonomuraea longispora. The sequence continues at coordinate 22,677 of NZ_SMJZ01000078.1, read as the reverse complement.
AGGGCAGGTCGGCCGGGTTCCAGACCATGCGCTTGGACTTCTCGTAGATGGCGGCGAGTTTCTCCGTCTCGACTCGCCATTCCATGGGATAGATGTTGGGCTGCGGGATCTGCGGCGCAGGCCAGAAACCGCCCTCTGGGATCGTGAGGTCCGCCATGTGTGACACCTCCTCCCCCATCCTGCGTGTCGGCGTCACGTCTTTCAAGTACGGGCTCGCTGGGTGACGGCCACGCAGACCAGGACGGCCAGCGCCGCGACCACCGTGACCGGGCCGAATCGCTCGCCCATCAGCGCCCACGCCCAGGCGAGCGTCAGGAGCGGCTGGGTGAGCTGGGTCTGTCCCGCCCTGGCGATGCCGCCCTGGGCCAGGCCCGCGTACCAGGGGAAGAAGCCGAGGAACATCGAGACCAGCGCCACGTAGGCGAGACCGGCCACCGACGGCGGCGTCGGGGTCATCGGCGTGGCCAGGGCCAGCACCACCGTGATGGGCACCGTCAGCGGGAGCGACAGGACGAGGGTATGGGAGATCACCTGCCAGCCAGGGGTCTGCCTGGACAGCCGGCCGCCCTCCGTGTAGCCGACCGCCGCCGACAGCAGGGCGCCGACCAGGAGCAGGTCGGGCCAGGTGGGCCTGCCGTGGTGCTGGGTGAGGGTGAAGGCGGTGATGGCGGCGGCTCCGGCCGTACAACCGGCCCAGAAGAGCGGGCGGGGGCGCTCGCCGGCCGACACGACGGCGCAGGCGGCGGTGGCTGCGGGGAGGAGCCCGGTGACCACCGCGGCGTGCGCCGTGCTCGCGCCCAGGTCCAGGGCCAGACCGCTGAAGGCGGGAAAGCCGAGGACCACGCCCAGGGAGATCAGCACGTAGGCGCGCCGCTGGTCGCGCGGCGGGAGCAACGGGCGGCCGGCGGCCTTCAGGCAGATCAGGGCCACCACGCCTGCCACGGCCGCCCGGCCCACGGCGGTCAGCCACGGGTCGAAGCCCCGCATCGCGTGGACGGTGGCGGGAAAGGAACCGGAGAACGCGAGGACGCCGAGGAAGGCCAGGGCGGTGCCCCGGCGTCGCAGGCCCCGCTCCGAGGTGGGGACCGCTACTCCAACATCGACAGTAGCGCTATTCTCCTTCTTCATGGACAACGATAGCAGTATCGCCAAGATCGCCGCGATGCTGCGTGGCGAGGCCGCCAGGCTCGGCCCCGGCGCGCGGTTGCCGTCGAGCCGCGAGATCATGCGCAGGCACAACGTCAGTCCTGTCACGGTGTCGCGGGCGCTCGGACAGCTGGCCGCCGAGGGGCGGGTGGTGACGAGACCCGGCAGCGGCGCGTACGTGGCCCAGCAGGTGGCCAGGAGCGAGGACGCGGCGGACCTGTCGTGGCAGACCGTCGCGCTCGGCGACCGGGTGGTCGACGAAGGCCCCGTCGCGGAGTTGCTGGGTGTGGCGGCCGAAGGCTCCGTACCGCTCACGGGTGGCTACCTGCGTCCGGGGCTGCGGCCCGACCGGCAGCTCGCCGCGGCGGCGGCGCGGGCCGTGCGGCGGCCCGGCGCCTGGGCCATGCCGCCGCTGCCCGGCCTGCTCGAACTGCGCAGATGGTTCGCGGCGCAGGCGGGAGGCGACGTGACCGCCGCCGACGCGCTGATCGTGAGCGGCGGGCAGGCGGCGCTGACCCACGCGTTCCGCGCGCTCGCCGCGCCCGGCACGCCGGTGCTGGTAGAGACGCCCACCTACCCGGGCGCGCTCGTGGCGGCCAGGGCCGCGGGGCTGCGGCCCACGGCGGTGCCCATGGACCGCGAAGGAGTACGGCCCGACCTGCTGGCCGAGGCGTTCGCCGTGACCGGGGCAAGGGTCTTCCTCTGCCAGCCCACCCTGCACAACCCGACGGGCGCGACCCTGCCGGCCGGGCGCCGGGTGCAGGTGCTGGACGTCGCCAGGGCAGCGGGCGCGTTCGTGATCGAGGACGACTTCGCCCGCTACCTGACCGCGCAGGCACCCCCGTCGCTGGCGTCCATGGACAGGCACGGCACGGTGGTCCACGTGGGTTCGCTGACGAAGATCCTGTCGCCGAGCATGCGGGTGGCGGCGGTGATCGCCAGAGGGCCGGCCGCGCACCGGCTACGGGCCGGGCAGCTCGTCGAGTCGTTCTTCGTGGCACGGCCGTTGCAGGAGACTGCGCTGGAGTTCGTCGGGTCACCGGCGTGGCGGCGGCACCTGGCCGCCGTCCACGCGGAGATCGAGGTCCGCCGCGACGCGCTGGCCGCCGCGCTCGCCGCGCGGATGCCGCGGGCCGAGCCGCACCTGCTGCCCGCAGGCGGGATGCACCTGTGGGTACGGCTGCCGGCCGCGATCGACGAGGGCGCGCTGGTGGCGACCGCGCGGCGCAACGGCGCGCTGGTCAGCCCCGGCCGGATCTACTATCCCTCCGAGCCGCCGGGGCCGCGGATCCGGGTGACCCACCTGGCCGCCGCGCACCTGGCTGAGCTGCACGAAGGGGTACGCCGGCTCGCCCGGGCACTGGACGAGGTCACCATGGATCCCTGAGGGCGCGCACGTGTGCTTGATCCACGCCCATTAGAGTGACCGGCATGCCGTGCCCCGCGGAGCTCGTACGCGACTTCGTGAACACCTACGACGTCGAAGCCCAGGCGGACGAGCTGTCGTCCCCCGCCGAGCTGGCCGTGTGGCTGCGCGAGCGCGGCCTGGCCGAGCCGCGCGACCGGGCCACCGACGACGACCTGCACACCGCGATCGCCCTGCGCGAGACGCTCAGGACGGCGCTCAGGCGCGAGGCGGCCGAGCTGCCCGCGTTGCCCCTCATGATCAGGGTCAGGCAGGGCGAGCGGCCCGAGCCCGCCACGGCGGGAGGCGGCGTGCGGGGCGGGCTGGCGGCGATCGCCGTGTCGGCCGTGACAGCGTCGTGGGACCGCCTCAAGGTGTGTGCGGAGGGGACGTGCCAGTGGGCGTTCATCGATGCGTCGAAGAACAGGTCGCGCTCGTGGTGTTCCATGCGTGTGTGCGGCAACCGCACCAAGACCCGGGCCTACCGGGCCAGGAAGAAGGGTTCGCGTCATCCCCAAGGGTCAAACACCGATACGGTGTAAGTCGTGCCTTGTGGCATGAACGGCAGTCGAAGGAGCGGGCCGAGATGGCAGACGTAGGCGTCCGGGCGGCCCGGCGCGAGGATGTGCTCCAGGTTGCGAATACGCAGATCCGCGCCTGGCGTTACGGCTATCGGGATTTCCTGCCCGAGGGGCCACTCGAGCAGATGACCGGCGCGGCTGCGGAGAAGATGTGGTTGCGCCAGTGGGACGAGGCGATCGTCGCCCCGCCCACCCCCATGCATCGGGTGCTGGTGGCCGTGGAGACCATCCTCGACACCGAGGGCTTCCCCGCGCTGGGCAAGGGGGGCAGCGCCGCCCTGACCACCCCCCGTGGCGGCGAGCGCGTGGTGGGGCTGGCCTCCCACGCCCCCGCGGAAGACCCCGACCTCGATCCCGGCGTGGTGGCCGAGATGCTGACACTGCTGGTCGATCCCGACTTCGTACGCCGGGGCCACGGCAGCCGCCTGCTCAACGCCACCGTCGACCACCTGCGCGAGGACGGCTTCCGGCAGATCGTCACCTGGGCGTTCGCCGACAACTACGCGGTGCTGGGCTTCCTCGAATCAGCCGGCTGGGGCGAGGACACCGCCGAACGCGTTCTCGACATGGGCCGCCCGATCAGGATGGTCCGGCTCACCACCGACATCAGCTAAAGGGCCGAGGACATGGCAACCACCGGTCAGTGGATCGCGGGCGCCCGCCCGCGCACGCTCCCCAACGCCGTCGTCCCTGTCATGGTGGGCACCGGCGTGGCCATCGGCGAAGGCGGCTTCGTGTGGTGGCGGGCGATCCTGGCGCTGCTCGTGGCGCTCTCCCTGCAGATCGGCGTCAACTACGCCAACGACTACAGCGACGGCATCCGCGGCACCGACGACCAGCGGGTCGGCCCGATGCGCCTGGTGGGCTCGCGGGCGGCCACGCCCCGGCAGGTGCTGACCGCCGCGCTGGGCAGCTTCGCCGTGGCGGCCGTGCTGGGGCTCGTCCTCGTCATCGTCACGCGGGCGTGGTGGATCCTGCTGGTGGGCGCGGCGTGCATCGCGGCAGGCTGGTTCTACACGGGGGGCAAGCACCCGTACGGCTACCGCGGCCTGGGCGAGGTCGCCGTGTTCGTCTTCTTCGGGGTGGTGCCCGTGGTCGGCACGGCCTTCGTGCAGACCGGCTCGCTCAGCTGGGCGGCGTTCGTCGCGTCGATCCCGGTGGGCATGCTGTCGTGCTCGATGCTCGTGGTCAACAACCTGCGCGACGTCGGCACGGACGGCCAGGCGGGCAAGCGTACGCTGGCCGTGCGCCTGGGCGCCGAGCGCACCCGCTCCCTCTACGTCGCCTGCCAGGTGGTGCCGTTCTTCGTGGCGCTGGCCATGGTCCCGATCACGCCGTGGGCCGCGCTGGTGCTGCTCGCGGCGCCGCTGGCGGTCCCGCCCATCAGGGCGGTGCTGGACAGGGCGGTCGGCCCCGCTCTGATCGCGGTGCTGCAGCAGACGGGGAAGCTGCAGATGGCGTACGGCCTGCTCTTCGCCGTGGGGCTGGCGATCATCTTCTAGGGTGGGCGGGTGAAGGATTTCATCGCCGGTCTGCCCAAATGCGAGCTCCACCTGCACATCGAGGGCACTTTGGAGCCCGAGCTCAAGTTCGAGCTGGCCAGGCGCAACGGCCTGCGGCTGCCCTACGCGGGCGTGGAGCAGATGCGGGCCGCCTACACCTTCGACAGCCTGCCGTCCTTCCTGCGCATCTACTACGAGGGCATGCGGGTGCTGCGCACCGAGCCCGACTTCTACGACCTGGCCATGGCCTACCTCCGCAAGGCCGCCGAGCAGAACGTGCGCTACGCCGAGATCTTCTTCGACCCGCAGGCCCACACCTCGCGCGGCGTGCCGTTCGACCTGGTGATCAGAGGGCTGCGGCGGGCGCTGATGGAGGCGGAGGCACGGCTCGGGGTGCGGGCTCAGCTCATCATGTGTTTCCTGCGCGACTTCCAGGCCGAGTACGCGATGGCCACCCTGCTGGAGTCGTTGCCCTACCGGGAGTGGATCGCCGGCGTCGGGCTCGACTCCGACGAGAGGGGCAACCCGCCGGTCAAGTTCGCGGCCGTCTTTGAGCGGGCCAGGCAGGAGGGCTATCTCCTGACGATGCACTGCGACGTCGACCAGGACGACGCGGTCGAGCACATCCGCCAGGCCGTCGAGGACATCGGCGTCAACCGGATCGACCACGGCGTCAACATCCTCGAGGACCAGCGGCTGGTGGAGGTGGTCCTGGAGCGCGGCATGGGGCTGACCTGCTGCCCGATCTCCAACGGTTACGTCACCGACTCGATGAAGGCCGAGGGCATCCGCAAGCTGATGGACCTCGGCGTACGCGTGACGATCAACTCCGACGACCCGGCCTATTTCGGGGCGTACGTCGGGGAGAACCTGGAGGCCCTGCAGGGCGCGCTCCAGCTCACCGGGGACGAGCTGGCTCGGCTCGAACGCGACGCGTTCGAGATCGCCTGGCTGCCTCGGCACGTCAAGGACGCCTACCTCGCGGAGGTGGACGCCTACCTCGCGCGGGAGCGCTGATCAGCGGCGCATCACCACGCGGGGGGCGATCTCGATGCCGAGTTCCCGTTCGTGCTCCACCAGCGCGCGCAACTGCGGCCCCCACTCCGGCTCGGGCAGCACCGTGAAGCCGTGCCGCGTGTACCACGGCGCGTTCCACGGCACGTCGCGGTAGGTCGTCAGCGTGACGGCCGGGGCGCCGCAGGCCCGCGCGTGGTCGATCACCGCCGTCATCAGCCGCCCGCCGATGCCCTGGCGCATGCTGCGCGGGTGCACGGCGAGCTGGTCGAGGTGCACGTTGCCGTCGACCGTGCCCAGCAGGGCGAAACCTTCGGGAGGATCACCCTCGACGAGGACCCTCCCGGGGTCGTCGACCTCTTCGATCATGGTCGTACCGGGTGGGAAGACGATGTCCACCTCGGCGAAAAGCCCGTCGGCCGCCAGTTCGACGGCCACCAGGCCGGCCAGCTCTCCCTCATCCGCCCATCGCACCATGCCGACACGATCTCATGTCTCGGGCGGACCTCGCCTCGGGTATTAATCTTGGTGATCGTAGGCCCGGCTGTGCGGAGCCGGGGCCCTCTCCTCACGACGTGCCCACGACCGCCCGGTGGTGGGCACGTCGTGTGCGCCGACCCCGGTGGTCGCGGCCGGCCGTGAGGTCAGAGGTCGAGCAGCGGCTCGAGCCCCACGGTGAGACCGGGCTGCTCGCGGACCCTTCGCACCCCGAGCAGCACGCCGGGCGTGAACGCGGACCTGCTCATCGTGTCGTGCCGGATGGTCAGGATCTCGCCGTCGCCGCCGAGCAGCACCTCCTGGTGGGCGATGAGCCCCGACAGGCGCACCGCGTGCACGTGGACACCTTCCACGTCGGCTCCACGCGCGCCGTCGAGCGCGGTGGTCGTGGCGTCGGGCATTCGCGCCGCCCCCGCCTCGGCGCGCGCCTCAGCGACGATCTCGGCCGTACGCCGAGCCGTGCCGGACGGTGCGTCGGCTTTGTTGGGATGGTGCAGTTCCACGATCTCGACGGACTCGAAATAGCGGGCCGCCCGCTGGGCGAAGTGCATCATCAGCACGGCGGCGATGCCGAAGTTGGGGGCGATCAGGCAGTTGGTGCCCGGCGATGCCGCCAGCCATCGGCGTACGGTCTCCAGCCGACCCTCGTCGAATCCCGTCGTGCCCACCACCGGGTGGACGCCGTGGCCGATGGCCCACTCGAGGTTGCCCATGACGACGTCGGGATGGGTGAAGTCGACCACCACCTCGGCGCCCGCGAGCCCCTCGATGGAGTCGTCCTTGTCGAGCGCGGCCACCAGCTCCATGTCGGTGGCCGCCTCGACCGCTCTGCACACCTCCACGCCCACGCGGCCGCGGGCGCCGAGCACTCCTACCTTGATCACACCGCCAACCCTATCGTCCTGCCGTGATCCGCCTCCCGGCCCGCCGCGCAGGACGCCGACCTCACGGCTGGGATCCTGCGGGGCCGGTCAGCGGATGGCGTCGGTGAAGTCCTTGTCACCGTACGGGCCGATCACGGCGAGCGTGAGCGGCCGGTTGAGCACGTCGGCGGCCACCTCGGAGATCTCGTCGGGCGTGACGCCCTCGATGCGCGCCAGCACCTCGTCCACCGACATCAGCTGGTCGTGGACGAGCTCGTTCTTGCCGATGCGTGACATGCGCGAGCCGGTGTCCTCCAGGCCGAGCACGAGACCGCCGCGCATCTGGCCCTTGCCGCGCATGATCTCCTCGTCGGTCAGGCCCTCGGCCACCACCCTGGACACCTCGTCACGGCAGATCTTGAGCACGTCGTCGATCTTCGAGGGCAGGCAGCCCACGTAGATGCCGAACTGGCCGGTGTCGGCGTAGGCCGAGGTGTAACTGTAGGCGGAGTAGGCCAGGCCGCGTTTCTCCCTGATCTCCTGGAAGAGCCGGGACGACATGCCGCCGCCCAGCGCGGCGTTGAGCACGCCGAGCGCGAACCTGCGATCGTCGGTGCGGGTCATGCCGGTCGTGCCGAGCACCAGGTTGGCTTGTTCGGTCGGCCGGTCGAGCACCGTGACGCCCGAGCGGGTCTCGGCGCCGGGACCACTGGTGCGCGGCGGCGCGAACTCGGCCGGGCCTTCGAGCATGCCCGCCCGCTCGTAGGCCCTGGTGACCAGCTCGACGACCTCTTCGTGGCGTACGTTGCCCGCGACCGAGACGACCGTGCGGCGGGGCCGGTAGTAGCGACGGTAGTACTCCGCGATCCGGTCGCGCCGGAGAGCATTGATCGAATCGACCGTGCCCAGGATGGGCCGCCCGATCGGGGAGTCACCGTAGAGCGCGGCGGCGAACTGCTCGTGCACCACGTCGGACGGGTCGTCGTCGTGCATGGCGATCTCTTCGAGGATCACCCCGCGCTCCGACTCGACGTCCTGCTCGGCCACCAGCGAGCTGGTCACCACGTCGGCGAGCACGTCGACCGCGAGCGGCAGGTCCTCGTCGAGGACGCGCGCGTAGTAGCAGGTGTACTCCTTGGCGGTGAAGGCGTTGATCTCACCGCCGATGCCCTCGACGGAGGCGGAGATCTCCATGGCGTCGCGCGTGGGGGTGCCCTTGAACAGCAGGTGTTCGAGGAAATGGGTGGCGCCCATGTGCTCGGGGGCCTCGTCACGCGAGCCGATGCCGACCCACATGCCGACCGCGACGCTGCGCACGGTCGGCATGGTCTCGGTCACCACGCGCAACCCACCGGGCAGAACGGTGCGCCTCACCACCCCGGCGCCGTCTTTGCCTGGGTGCAGCGTGGTCGTGCTCACGAAGCCTCCTTCGTCAGCACGACGCCGCTGATGATGGTTGCCTGGCTGAGCTCGCTCACGAGTTGCGGTCGTCCCCCTCGTTGCGGCTGCTGCGCACGCGGGTGCGGGTGCGGCGGGGCCGCTCGGGGCGGTCGTCGGCGCCCTGCGCGGGCTGCTCGGGAGCTGCGTCGCCGTCCTCGGCGGAGTCGCCGGCGGCGGCCTTGGCCTCCTTCTCGGCGGCCTCGCGCTCGATGACCTCGACCGGCACCAGGGAGAGCTTGCCCCGGCCGTCGATCTCGGCGATCTCAACCTGGATCTTCTCGCCGACGCTCATCACGTCCTCGACGTTCTCGATGCGCTTGCCGCCGTGCAGCTTGCGGATCTGGGAGACGTGCAGCAGGCCGTCCTTGCCGGGCATGAGCGAGATGAACGAACCGAAGGCCGCGATCTTGACGACCGTGCCGAGGTAACGCTCGCCGACCTCAGGCATGTGCGGGTTGGCGATGGCGTTGATCGCCGACCGGGCCGCCTCGGCGGACGGGCCGTCGGTGGCGCCGATGTAGATCGTGCCGTCGTCCTCGATGGTGATCTCGGCGCCCGTGTCGTCCTGGATCTGGTTGATCATCTTGCCCTTCGGGCCGATGACCTCGCCGATCTTGTCGACCGGGACCTTGATCGTGATGATGCGCGGCGCGGTCGGGTTCATCTCCGCCGGGGAGTCGATCGCCTCCTGCATCACGTCGAGGATCGCCAGGCGGGCGCCCTTGGCCTGCTTGAGCGCGCCGGCCAGCACCGAGGCGGGGATGCCGTCGAGCTTGGTGTCGAGCTGGAGCGCGGTGATGACGTCCTTGGTGCCGGCGACCTTGAAGTCCATGTCGCCCATGGCGTCCTCGGCGCCGAGGATGTCGGTCAGCGTGACGTAGGTGTCGCCCTCGCCGATCAAACCCATCGCGATGCCCGCGACCATCTCCTTGAGCGGCACGCCGGCGTCGAGCAGCGCCATCGTGGAGGCGCAGACCGAGCCCATCGAGGTGGAGCCGTTGGAGCCGAGCGCCTCGGAGACCTGGCGGATGGCGTACGGGAACTCCTCGCGCGTGGGGAGCACCGGGATCAGCGCCCGCTCGGCGAGCGCGCCGTGGCCGATCTCGCGGCGCTTGGGCGAGCCCACCCGGCCGGTCTCACCGGTCGAATAGGGCGGGAAATTGTAGTTGTGCATGTAGCGCTTGGTCCGCTCGGGGTTGAGCGTGTCGATGACCTGCTCCATGCGCAGCATGTTGAGCGTCGTGATGCCCATGATCTGGGTCTCGCCACGCTCGAACAGCGCCGAGCCGTGCACCCGGGGCACCACGTGGACCTCGGCCGACAGGGCGCGGATGTCCTTGGTGCCGCGTCCGTCGATGCGGACGCCCTCCTTGACGACGCGCTCGCGCATGAGCTTCTTCATCACCGAGCGGAACGCTGCGGAGATCTCCTTCTCGCGCCCCTCGAACTCGGGCAGGAGCTTCTCGGCGGCCAGTGCCTTGACCTTGTCGAGCTCGCTCTCGCGCTCCTGCTTGCCGGCGATGGTCAGCGCGGCGGCCAGCTCGGTCTTCACCGCGGCCTCGACCGCGTCGTAGACGTCGTCCTGGTAGTCGAGGAAGAGCGGGTATTCGGCCGTCTCCTTGGCCGCGACCCGCGCGATGCGCGACTGCGCCTCGCAGAGCACCTTGATGAAGGGCTTGGCGGCGTCGAGGCCCTGGGCGACGGTCTCCTCGGTCGGCGCGACCGCGCCTTCGGCGACCAGCTTGATCGTGTCCTTCGTGGACTCGGCCTCGACCATCATGATCGCGACGTCGCCGTCGGCGAGCACGCGGCCCGCCACGACCATGTCGAACGTGGCCCGCTCCAGCTCGTGGTGGGTCGGGAAGGCCACCCACTGGCCGTCGATCAGCGCGACGCGCACGCCGCCGATCGGGCCGGAGAACGGCAGGCCCGCGAGCTGGGTGGACAACGACGCGGCGTTGATCGCCACCACGTCGTAGAGGTGGTCGGGGTTGAGGGCCATCACGGTGGCGACGACCTGGATCTCGTTGCGCAGCCCCTTGACGAACGACGGGCGCAGCGGCCGGTCGATCAGGCGGCAGGTGAGGATGGCGTCCTCGGAAGGACGGCCCTCACGGCGGAAGAACGAGCCGGGGATGCGGCCCGCGGCGTACATGCGCTCTTCGACGTCGACCGTGAGCGGGAAGAAGTCGAGGTTCTCCTTGGGTGACTTGGACGCGGTGGTCGCTGAGAGCACCATCGTGTCGTTGTCGAGGTAGGCGACGGCGGAACCCGCCGCCTGGCGTGCGAGGCGACCGGTCTCGAACCGGATCGTGCGCGTGCCGAAAGAGCCGTTGTCTATGACGGCTTCAGCAGTGTGGACACCCTCCACGGGGGACCTCCTTGTGGTCGGTCTCCCGCGCCCTTTTCTCACCGGCACCCTCGTTAGGTGCAGCGCCGGTCTTCGATCGAAGCACCCGGTCTTTCCTACCGGAAGCCACTACCGAGGACCGGCCCGCAGGCGTCGCGGGTCGCAAGGTGCTAAGCGGACGCGGGGGCTGTGTGTCTCGGATCTTCAGTTGTACGCCGGGCGCGGCGGGTATGTGAACCTCGCCACGCGCCCGGCCCTATGGCCTTGGGCCATATGCGAAGGGAGCGGCACGGGGCCGCTCCCTTCATGCTATCGGCGCAGGCCGAGCCGCTCGATGAGCGACCGGTAGCGCTGGATGTCGACCTTCTGCAGGTATTTCAGCAGGCGACGCCGGCGACCGACGAGCAGCAGCAGGCCACGACGGCTGTGGTGGTCGTGCTTGTGCGTCTTCAGGTGCTCGGTGAGCTCGCTGATGCGCTTGCTGAGCAGAGCGATCTGGACCTCGGGCGACCCGGTGTCGCCTTCGGTCGTCGCGTATTCACTGATGATGGACTTCTTGGCAGCGGTGTCGAGGGACACGGCTCTCCTTTGAGCTACGGGCACGCACGACTGATGTGAGTGTGCGAACGACCGTGCGTGCCTACAGTCGCCGCGTGAAGGCCTTCATGGGCAGCGCGCAGCGCCGCCGCTACAGAGCCGACATGCAAGGTTACCACCTTGGGCGGGGTCGTCGGGACACTCGCGACGCGGGACATGCAGGGCGGTGGGAGGCGGTCAGCCGATGATCCTCCGGGTGGCGTCGACGTCGGCGTGGATCTGGGCGATCAGCGCCTCGATGGACTCGAAACGGGTGTTGCCGCGCAGCCGTGCCGCGAACTCGACCGCGACGTGCGCGCCGTACAACTCAAGGTCGTCACGGTCGAGCGCGTACGCCTCGACGGTGCGCGGCACGCCCTCGAACGTCGGGTTGGTGCCGACCGAGATGGCCGCCGGCCACCGCTCGCCCTCGTAGAGCGCGGGCAGGTTGGCGACGGGCACGCACTCCAGCCAGCCCGCGTAGACCCCGTCTGCCGGGATCGCGGTGTGCGGCGGCGTCTCCACGTTGGCGGTCGGGAAGCCGAGTTGCCGCCCCCGCTGGTAGCCGCGCACGACCACGCCCTCCACGCGGTGCGGCCGCCCGAGCCGCTCGCGCGCGCCTTCGACGTCGCCGGCCGCGAGCTGTTCGCGGATGGCGGTCGAGGAGACGTGTTCGAGCAGGCGCACGGCCTCCACTTCGAAGTCATACTTATCGCCCAGCGTCCGCAATGTCTGGACATCTCCGCTGGCTTTGTGCCCGAACACGAAATCCTCCCCCACGACCACGACCGCGGCCCGAAACCGCTCGACCGCCACGCTCTGGACGAAGTCGTCAGGGCTGGTGCGCTGCAGCGCCGGCGTGAACTCCACCACGTCGACCTCGTCGACGCCCAGCCCGGCCAGCAGCTCGCCCCTGCGCCGCAGGCTGGTGAGCCGGTGCGGGCGCGTCCCCGGGCGTACGAGCTCCTCAGGGTGCGGCTCGAAGGTGACGGCGACGCTCCGCAACCCGCGCTCGCGCGCGATGGCGACCGCGCGCTCGATCACCCGCCGGTGGCCGCGGTGCACCCCGTCGAACACGCCGATGGTGACGACAGACCTTCCCGAACCCTGCACACCAGGCCCCATTCGCTCGTCACGGATCAACCGCACCCAAGCCTGCCATGGGCGTCACTGTCCCCCGCAACCCAGGGGGTTGTCACCGTACCGGCTCGTGCAGCCGTCCGCCTCCCGTCAGCGGATAGGATCGGGCATCGTGCCTCGTTACGCGCTGCTGGTCCTGCCTGCCTTCAACCGGGTCTACGCCGAGAGCTCCGTCCGGCTGACCCGCAACGAGCTGGCCGTCTTCAGCGCGCGCGGGCTGGGCGGGCAGGTCCTGGGCAGCGACGAGACCACCATCGGCGGCGTCCCCTACGTGACGTTCGAGACGGCCGAGCCGCTGAGCCGGGCGCACCTCGCGCTGCTGTCCAACCTCTCCTCCGTCTACGCCCTGTTCGGCGTGGAGGGCGAGCTGCTCAGGCCGCTGCCCGTGCACCGGCTCGACCGGCTCAGCAGCGACCTGATCACCATCCAGAAATACGCCGGCAAGACCAACGAGCACTTCACCAAGCTGCTGCTCAACGTCACAGCGCTCGCCACCCGCAAGGGGCTGGGCGAGCGGCTGGCGGTGTTCGACCCGATGTGCGGCCGCGGCACCACCCTCAACCAGGCCCTCATGTACGGCTACGACGCCTACGGCCTCGACGTCGACGGCAAGGACTTCGAGGCCTACACCGGCTTCATCAAGACCTGGCTGCGCAACAAACGGCTCAAGCACACCGCCGAGACCGTGCCGGTGCGCCGCGAGCGGGCGCTGGCGGGGCGGCGGCTCAACGTCACGTTCGGGCTGTCGAAAGAGGCGTTCAGAGCCGGCGACGTGCAGCGCCTGACCGTGGTTCACGCCGACACGCTCAAGAGCCGCGAGTTCTTCAAGCCGCGCTCCTTCGACGTCGTGGCGACCGACGCCCCCTACGGCGTCCAGCACGGCAGCAAGGGCGGCGGCGGGTTGTCACGCAGCCCCATGGAGTTGCTGGACAAGGCCGTACCGGGCTGGACCGAGCTGCTGCGCCCCGGCGGCGCGATGGGCATCGCCTGGAACACCTACGGCGGCAAGCGCGCCGAGCTGGCCAGGCTTCTCACCGGCGCGGGCCTCGACGTGATGGACTATCCCGACTTCGAGCACTGGGTCGACCAGGCGATCATGCGCGACATCATCGTCGCCCGCAAACCCGGCTGAGCGCGCCGGCCGCGCTCACGCCCACTCACCCGAGCCACCCGAGCTCATCCCGCGAAGACGGCGAGCGGCTTGGCCAGCGCGCCCTTCTCCTCCACGAGCGCGAGCAGCTCACCGTCGGGCCCGAACACACCGATCGGGCCGGAGCCGAGGCCGGCGGCGGGCAGCCGGCCGCCGTGCCCGATCACCCGGGCCTCCTCCGCGGTGACGTCTCTGCGCGGGAAGACCGCCGCGACCGCCGCGCCGATCGGCAGGATCTCGCACGCCTCGGCGAGCTGCTCGACCGTCCTGGCCAGCGACAGGTCGTAGGGGCCCACCCTGGTGCGCCGCAGCCGCGTCAGGTGGCCGCCGACCCCGAGCTCCGCCCCGAGGTCGCGGGCCAGCGCCCGGATGTAGGTGCCGCTGGAGCAGGTCACGACCGCGTCGACGTCCACGACGTCGTCTCCGGCCCTGATGTCCAGCACCGCGAACTCGCTCACGGTCACCGGCCTGGCCTGCAGCTCGACCGCCTCGCCCGCACGCGCCTTCTTGTAGGCCCGCTGCCCGTTGACCTTGATCGCACTGACCTGCGGCGGGATCTGCATGATCGCGCCCGTCAGCGCGGTGGCGCCCTTGTGGATCTCGGTCTCGGCGACACCGGAGGCCGACGCGGTGGCGGTGACCTCGCCCTCGGCGTCGTCGGTGTTGGTGCTCACGCCGAGCCGGATGGTGGCTTCGTAGACCTTCTCCGTCAGCGCCAGATGACCGAGCAGCCTGGTCGCCTTCTCCACGCCGACCACCAGCACGCCCGTCGCCATCGGGTCGAGCGTGCCCGCGTGCCCCACCCTCCGGGTGCCCGCCACGCGCCGCATCTTGGCCACCACGTCGTGGGACGTCCAGCCGGCCGGCTTGTCGACGATGATCAGACCGCTCTGGGCCATCAGGCCTTCCTCAGCTCTCGCCGGAACTTCACCATGGTGTCCTTCACGCTGTCCTGGGAGGTGTAGCCGGCCGCGTTGTGGTGCCCGCCGCCGCCCAGCGCCGCGCACACGGCGGCCACGTCGACGTTGCCCTTGGACCGGGTCGAAACCTGCCAGTAGCCCTGGTCGTCCTCCTTGAGCACCACCGAGACCTCGGCCTCGTCGGTCCGGCGCAGGATGTCGATGACGCCTTCGAGCTCGGAGTAGGGCAGTCCGTACGCGGCCCGGTCGACCTGGGAGACGTACGTCCACACGAGCCCGTCCTCCAGCGTCACCCGCGCCAGCGCCCCGGCGAGCACCTTGAGGTAGCCGAACGGGGAACGGTCCCACAACTCGCGGGCGATCTCGTCGGTACGCAGCCCGGTGGCGACCAGTCTGGCAGCCATGTGGTGCACGGCGGGCGTGGTCGTGGAGTAACGGAACGACCCGGTGTCGGTCACCAGGCCGGCGTACAGGCAGGTGGCGATGTCGCGGTCGAGCTGCCCGCCGAGCCGGTAGATCAGCTCCTCGGCCAGCATGGCCGTGGCCGCGGCCGTGGAGTCGATGAGGCTGAGCGTGCCGAACTCACCCTCGTTGGAGGGGTGGTGGTCGACCACGATGACCTCGCGTGCCCTGGCGGTGCTGGCGCCCAGGAGCCCCAGCCGCTGGAACGTCGACGAGTCGAACGTGACCATCAGGTCGGGGGACTCGGGGAACTCCTCCGGCGGCACCAGCATCTCCTGGCCCGGCAGGAAGCGCAGCAGCCGCGGCACGACGAAATGGTGGTCGCCGAACGACGTCACCACCCGCTTGCCCATCGAGCGCAGCGTAAAGGCGACGGCCAGCATCGAGCCGAGCGCGTCGCCGTCGGGGGTCACGTGGCAGGCCATCGCCACCTCGTCGGCCTGCCGGATCAGGTGCAGCGCCCGGCTCCACGCCGCCTCGGGGACCGCGCACTCGTCCGGCGGCCGCCCGTTGACCCGCGGCGGCTCGGCCCTGTCGCGAACGTCGGGCGTCACGCCTGGTCGTCCCTGCCCGTGGCACCCCCGTCGTCGCCCTCGTCGGGCTTGCGGTAGGGGTCGGCCTCACCCGCGTAGGAGGCGCTCCTGGCCTGCCGCGCCACCTCGGCGTCGCGCGCCCTGGCGGCGCTGATCAGATCGTCGAGCTGGCGCGCGCTGTCGGGCAGCGGGTCGTGCTTGAACGTCAGCGTGGGGGTGAACCGGACGCCGGTCTGGCGTCCGACCTCGGAGCGGATGATGCCCTTGGCGCTCTCGAGGGCCGCAGCGCTGTCGGCCCGCTCGGCCTCCGAGCCGAACACCGTGTAGAACACCGTCGCCTCACGCAGGTCAGCGGTGATGCGCGTGTCGGTCACGGTGACGAAGCCCAGGCGCGGATCCTTGATCCGGCGCTCCAGCATCTCGGCGACGATCTGCTGGATGCGGTCGGCGAGCTTGCGCGCTCGTGCGGCATCCACCATGGTTCGCTCCCCCTCACGCACGACCTGGCCGTGCAGTCGTTCAGTCTTCGTCGGTGTAGAGCCGGTGCCGGGCCGACAGCAGCTCGATCTCAGGGCGGAAGGCCACCATGCGCTCGCAGGCGTCCAGCACCTCCGTGCAGTTTCCCGCTGAGGCGGAGACCACCGCGATGCCGATCTCCGCCCTGCGGTGCAGGTCGAGATGGCCGGTCTCGGCCACCGCGACGCCGGGGTAACGGCGCTGGACCTCGGCGATCAACGGGCGTACGGCGGAGCGCTTCTGCTTCAGCGACCTGACGTCGCCGAGCAGGATGTCCAGGGTCAAAGCACCCACATACATCGTTGGCCACCACCGCTTGTCCTGGTGAGGTGGACGCACGCCCGGCCTGCTGCGGTGGGGACCAGGCCAGGGCGTGCGAGAGGCGCCCGGCGGATGTCCCGCCGGGCGCCCGGCCGCGCGTCACACGCGCGGCTTCTCCCGCATCTCGAACGTCTCGATCACGTCGTCGACCCGCAGATCGTTGTAGCCGATCCCGATGCCGCACTCGAAGCCCTCGCGGACCTCGGTCGCGTCATCCTTGAAGCGACGCAGGGACGAGACGGTCAGGTTGTCGGCGATGACGACGCCATCGCGGATCACCCTGGCCTTGCTGTTGCGGACGATCACGCCGGAGCGGACCAGCGAACCGGCGACGTTGCCGATCTTCGGCACCTTGAAGACCTCGCGAACCTCCGCGGTGCCCAGCTGGGCCTCCTCGAACTCGGGCTTGAGCATGCCCTTGAGCGCCGCTTCGATCTCCTCGATCGCCTGGTAGATGACCGAGTAGTAGCGGATGTCGACGCCCTCGCGCTCGGCCAGGTCGCGTGCCCGGGGCTCGGGCCGGACATTGAAGCCGATGATGACCGCGTTGTCGTCGGCGACAGCCAGGTTGACGTCATACTCGGTGATCGCGCCGACCGCGCGGTGCAGGACACGGAGCCTGACCTCGTCGCCGACGTCGATCTTGAGCAGGGCGTCTTCCAGGGCCTCCACCGAACCGGACACGTCGCCCTTGATGATGAGCTTGAGCTCGTCGACGCTGCCCTTCTCGAGGTCCTTGAAGATGTCCTCGAGGCTGCGGCGACGGCTCGACTTCGCCATGTCGGCGCTGCGCTTGCGCGCCGCGCGCTGCTGGGCGATCTGCCGCGCCATGCGGTCGTCGGTGACCACGATGAAGTTGTCACCGGCGCTCGGCACGGCCGTCAGACCCATCACCAGGACCGGACGGGACGGGGTGGCCTCCTCGACCGGCTCACCGGTGTCGTCGAGCAGGGCGCGGACGCGGCCGAAGGCCTCGCCGCACACGATCGAGTCGCCCACCCGCAGCGTGCCGCGCTGGACCAGGACGGTCGCGACGGGGCCACGGCCGCGGTCGAGGTGCGCCTCGATCGCGATGCCCTGAGCGTCCATCGACGGGTTGGCCCGCAGGTCGAGCTCGGCGTCCGCGGTCAGCAGGATGGCCTCGAGGAGCTGGTCGATGCCCGTGCCGTTCTTCGCCGAGATGTCGACGAAGAGGGTCGAGCCGCCGTATTCCTCCGCCACCAGGCCGTATTCGGTGAGCTGGGCGCGCACCTTGTTGGGGTCTGCGCCCTCCTTGTCGACCTTGTTGACCGCGACCACGACCGGCACCTCGGCCGCCTGGGCGTGGTTGAGGGCCTCGATCGTCTGCGGCTTCACGCCGTCGTCGGCCGCGACCACCAGCACCGCGATGTCGGTGGACTTCGCGCCTCGGGCACGCATGGCGGTGAACGCCTCGTGACCCGGGGTGTCGATGAAGGTGACCTTGCGGTCCTGGCCCTCGTGCTCGGCCGAGACCTGGTAGGCGCCGATGTGCTGGGTGATGCCACCCGCCTCGCGCGCCACCACGTTGGTCTTGCGGATGGCGTCGAGCAGCTTGGTCTTACCGTGGTCGACGTGACCCATGACGGTCACCACCGGCGGGCGCGCGGCCAGGTCGGCCTCATCGCCCTCGTCCTCGCCGAACTCGATGTCGAAGGCCTCGAGAAGCTCGCGGTCCTCCTCCTCCGGGCTGACCACCTGGATGTTGTAGTCGAGCTCGGCTCCGAGCAGCTGCAGCGTCTCCTCGTTGACCGACTGCGTCGCCGTCACCATCTCGCCGAGGTGCAGCATGATCTGCACGAGCGCGGCGGGGTTGGCGCCGATGCGGTCGGCGAAGTCGGACAGCGACGCTCCCCGCGGAAGGCGGATCGTCGCGCCGTTGCCACGGGCGACCTGCACGCCGCCGATCGCGGGCGCCGACATGTTGTCGAACTCCTGGCGCCTCTGCCGCTTGGACTTGCGCCCACGCGCGGGACGGCCACCGGGACGCCCGAAGGCTCCCGCGGTGCCGCCGCCACGACCGCGACCGCCGCCACCAGGCCGGCCGCCGAAGCCGCCGGGACCGCCGGTGCCGGTGCGCGGACCGGCACCGCCGCCACCGGGACGGCCGGCGTAGCCGCCGCCACCGCCGCCGGGACGACCGCCGCCGCCACCCGGACGGCCTCCGCCGCCCGGACGGCCGCCGCCACCGCCGCCGCCGCCGGGACGGCCACCGCCGCCACCACCGGGGCCGGCAGGACGGCCCTGCGGCATCATCATCGGGTTGGGACGCGGGCCCCCGGGACGGGGACCGCCGGCACCGGGACCGGGACGCGCGCCGCCCGCGGGCGGGCCGGGACGCGGACCAGCGGTGCCCGGCCTGCCCTCGCCGCCGCCACGGCCCTGCGGCGGACGCGGGATCGCGCCGTCGCGGGGCGGGCCGTCACGGCGCTCACGCTGGCCGGGACCGCCGCCGTCGCGGTTGCCTCCCGGACGCGGCGGGCGGGACTGGCCCATGCCGCTGGCGTTGGACGAGAACGGGTTGTTTCCGGGACGCGGACCACGCGGACCGGGCTTGGGCCCTGGACGCGGACCGCCGCCGGACTGGCCGCCGGAACGCGGCGCCTGCGGGGAGCCGCCGCCTCCGGGACCGGGACGGGGCGCGGGACCGGGCTTGGGACCCGGGCGGGCCGCCGGACCCGGCCGCGGGCCGGGACGCGCGGGCGTGCCGCTTTCGAAACGTGCCTGTGGAGCGCCGGACTCGCCGCGCGCGGCCTCGGGCTGCTGCTGCGGTTGGTGCGGCATGGGCACCGCAGGACGCGGCTGGCCGCCGCCCGCGGGGCCCGGACGCGGACCGGGCTTGGGACCCGGACGCGAGGGGGTCGGCGCCTGCGCGCCGTTACCGGCCTGGCCGTCGGCCTGCCGGGGGGCAGCCCTCGGGGGCTGCGGTTTACTGGACGGCTGACCGCCGCCTCTGGAGGGCCCACCCTTGGATGCGCCCAGAGCTTCGGTGAGCCTGCGGACCACCGGCGCTTCGATGGTCGAGGACGCCGAACGGACGAACTCTCCCATCTCTTGGAGCTTGGCCATGACGACCTTGCTCTCTACGCCGAACTCCTTAGCGAGCTCGTATACCCGGACCTTCGCCACTGCACTCCCTTACTCGGCCCGGGAGGCTGGCTGTGCCGTCCGGACCGTCGCTACCTTGACGTCTTCATCGCCGCGTGCTCATCAGGCGCTCATAGCAATCTGACTCCGCCCATCAACTCGGCGTCCTACATGACATTTCGTGGTCTCCTTCCAGGTGCGCCCGCACGCGCGAGACGTCAAGCGGCCCCGGCGCGCGGAACGCGCGCGGGAACGCTCGGCGACGCTCGGCAAGCTCCAGACAACTCATGGACGGATGCAGCGATGCACCACGTCCGGGGAGCCGTCCTCGCAGGTCGGGAACCACATGGTCCTCGACCCGCACCAGGCGGAGCAGCTCGGACTTAGCCGTGCGGACCCTGCAGCCCACACAGGTGCGCTGTGGGGCGGCCAGGCCACCATATTCCAGCTTACCGTGTCGACGCATCTACGGAACCGGCGGCATCCTCGGCTTGGGTGTCGGGACGGATGTCGATCCGCCATCCTGTCAGTCGCGCGGCGAGCCGGGCGTTCTGCCCCTCTTTCCCGATGGCCAGCGAGAGCTGGTAGTCGGGAACGGTCACGCGCGCCACCCGTCCGTCGAGATCAAGGACCTCAACATGGGAAACGCGCGCGGGGGACAGTGCATTCCCCACGAATTCGCCCGGATCTTCCGACCAGTCGATGATATCGATCTTCTCGCCGTGCAGCTCCGTCATGACGTTACGGACCCGTGACCCCATCGGGCCGATGCACGCGCCCTTGGCGTTGACGCCCGGCTTGCGCGACCTGACCGCGATCTTCGTACGGTGGCCCGCCTCGCGCGCCACCGCCGCGATCTCCACGGTGCCGTCGGCGATCTCCGGCACCTCGAGTGCGAACAGCTTCTTCACCAGCCCGGGATGCGTGCGCGACAGGGTGACCGACGGGCCCTTGTGGCCCTTCTTCACCTGCACCACGTAGGCGCGGATGCGCTCGCCGTGCACGTATTCCTCGCCGGGGACCTGCTCGGCGTGGGGCAGCACGGCCTCGATCTTGCCGAGGTCGACCAGCACCACACGCGGGTCCTTGCCCTGCTGGATGACGCCGGAGACGAGCTCGCCCTCGCGGCTGGCGAACTCACCGAAGTTGATCTCGTCTTCGGCGTCGCGCAGCTGCTGCAGGATGACCTGCTTGGCGGTGGTGGCGGCGATCCTGCTGAAATTGCTGGGCGTATCGTCATATTCCCTGACGATCTCGCCCTCGTCGTCGATCTCCGCGGCCCAGATCGTGACGTGACCGCTCTGCCTGTCGAGCTCGGCACGCGCCTTGGAGGCGGCGCCGTCGGTGCGGAAGTAAGCGATCAGCAGCGCGTCCTCGATCGCCTTGACGACCAGGTCGAAGGAGATGTCCTTCTCCCGTTCGAGGCTGCGCAGGACGCTCATGTCGATGTCCACGACGGCTCCCCCCTTAGCCTTCGTCGCCGTCGACGTCGTCGATCCGGCGGAACTCCACTTGTACCCGTCCCCGGGCCAGGTCTTCGTAATCAAGCCTGCGGGCGGCGCCCGCGACGTCGAGGTCGACGCCGTCGTCGTCGGCCGCCATGATGCGGCCCTCCACGACGGAGCCGTCTCTCATCTCGGCCTTCACCAGCCGTCTGGCCGCGCGGCGCCAGTGGCGCGGCTCGGTGAGCGGGCGGTCGACGCCGGGCGAGGAGACCTCGAGCGTGTAGGCGGACTGGCCCATCGCGTCGGTGTCGTCGAGCGCCGCGGAGACCGCCTGGCTGACGTCGGCGATGTGGTCGAGACTCACCCCGCCGTCCCGGTCGACGATCACGCGCAGCAGCCGTCTCTTTCCGGCCTGCGTGACCGTGATGTCCTCCAGGTCGAGGCCCTCCGCGCTGACCACGGGCTCAAGGAGCTTCATCAGGTGGTCGCGGGATGATGCGCTGCCCATGCCGACCTCCCCTATTGTCATGTCTCAGCCGGGCGGACCTCGCCTTCGGCTCTCCGCCGCCTGGCCGCTCGGCCAGCGGCGACAGTTGACACCCTATCCGTACGGGGACACGAAAAGAGCGCCACTCGTCGTGCTCGAATGGCGGAGCGTCGGCTGACAACGATCCGGGTGCCAGCCCGTACGATGCTACCGATGAGAAAGCCGCCCGGCGGGCCGCCGCCGCGGCATCGACGCGGCACGGCGGTCGAGCGGCAGGCCGATGAGCAGGTTTCTCGTCGGTCTGCTCCGTGAACAGTGGGAGGTCAAGCCCGTGCGCCCGCGTCAGCTCTCCCGGCGTGCCCTGCTGGCCGGCGGAGCGGCCGCCCTCACCTCGTGCAGCGCGGCCGGCCCTTCGCAACCCTCCTCGCCGCCGTCCGACTCCCCGGAGACCGTGCTGGCGAAGGGGCTGATCGCCGAGAAGGAGAGCACGATCGCGCTCTACTCGTCGCTGATCGCCGACGGGGCGCAGAAGCTCGTGCCGTTCCGCGAGCGGCACCAGGCGCACGTCGACGCGCTGCGCCGACACGCGCCGATGACCTCGCCCGCCGCGGCGGGTTCGCCGTCAGGCTCACCGTCGGGGCGGGCCACTCCGAGTGCGCCGCAGAAGAAACCCTCGCTGGCCCGGCTGCGGGCGCTGGAGGGCAAGGCCGCGGCCCGGCGCGCCCGCCAGCTCGCCGGCCTGTCGCCGGGGATGGCCCAGCTCGTCGCCAGCATCGGCGCCTGCGAGGCCGCCCACGCCGCCGCCCTGCCGAGGTCGTTGTGAACGACATCGACAAGCTGCGCAAGGCGCTGGCCGCCGAGCACGCCGCGCTGTTCGCGTACGGACTGCTCGGGGCTCGCACGTCGGGTTCGACGCGTGACAGGATGACCGCCGCCTTCGACGCCCACCGCGCACGCCGCGACCAGCTGCGTGGCTACATCACCTCGCGCGGCGGCGAGCCCGCGGAGCCCGACGCCTCCTACGCGCTGCCGTTCGTGCCCTCCGGCAACGCCCAGGCCACCAAGCTGGCGGTGCACCTGGAGAGCGGCGTCACGGCCGCCTACCTCGAGCTGGCGGCGGCGCAGGACGACGCGCTGCGCCGCTACGCCGCGCTGGCCATGCAGGAGGCCGTGACCCGCTCCTACGCCTTCCGGCCCGCCCAGCCTCCGGCCTTCCCCGGCAT
>NZ_SMJZ01000077.1 GCF_004348345.1 Nonomuraea longispora | reverse complement strand
GGCTGGGGGCCTGCGCCGCGGGCCGATGCTGGCTAGGCTCGTGCGCTGGGTCCGTGCCGTGGCGTTCGCCGTACCGGTGGGATCCGGAGAGTGCTTTCCGCAGTTGAGAGGATGGGTGTTTTGGCTGATTCGTCGTTCGACATCGTCAGCAAGATCGACCGGCAGGAGGTCGACAACGCTCTGAACCAGACGGTCAAGGAGGTCGGGCACCGCTTCGACTTCAAGGGCACGGGGGCGAGCATCAGCTGGTCGGGTCAGGAGAACATCGAGATCAAGGCGAACAGTGAGGAGCGGGCGAACGCCGCACTCGACGTGTTCAAGGAGAAGGTGGTCAAGCGGGGTCTGTCGCTGAAGATTATCGATGCGGGCGAGCCCAGGCTGTCGGGCAAGGAGTACCGCATGCTGGTCAGCCTGAAGGAGGGCATCGACCAGGAGAACGCGAAGAAGATCTCCAAGATGATCCGCGACGAGGGACCCAAGGGAATCAAGGCGCAGATTCAGGGCGAGGAGCTTCGGGTCAGCTCCAAGAAGAAGGATGACCTTCAGGACGTCATCACGCTGCTCAAGGGTAAGGATCTGGACATCGCCCTGCAGTTCGTGAACTACCGCTAGTTCGCGGGCGTGGAAGCTGGTTCGCGGGCGTGGAAGCGCGACGGCTCCGGTGGCGGCGGAGGGCATACCGGGGCATCGAGGGCTCTGAGGCGCCCGGAGGTTCACGGAGGTACCCGGGGCACACGGCAGGGCGCGGCGTTCTCGTACGAGGGCGGCGCGGTCCCTCCTGTGCCTCGGGGCCGGCCCACCTATGCTCGTTTGTCGTGACGAAGATCCCTCTGCGCCGTTTCACGGCACGTGCTCTGCCCATCGACGATCACGACCGCGTACTGCTGCTTTATGGCTTTGATCCCGTGCGCCCGGATCAGCCGTTCTGGTTCACGATCGGCGGGGCCGCCGAGGGTGGCGAGACGTTGCAGGAGGCGGCGGCGCGGGAGTTGTTCGAGGAGGTCGGGATGCGGGCGGATCCGCAGGAGTTCACCGGGCCGTACGCATCCAGCGTCATCGAGTTCGAGTGGTCCGACTACGCCATCACGCAGGATCAGACGTTCTTCGCGATCAGGGTCGGGCCCGGCGCGGCGGTGTCGTTCGAGCACATGGAGCAGATCGAGAAGGACACGACGACCGCCTACCGGTGGTGGAGCGTGGCGGAGCTCGAGAGCACCCGCGAGGTGTTCTTTCCCGAGAACCTCGCCGAGATCCTGCGTAAGATCACTGCGGACGGAGGACCCGCGTAGCGCCTGCGATCAACGCCGTGGCGAGGATCCAGCCGCACACGATCAGCCCGTACGCGAGCCACTGCGTCCATCCCCCGGGGTCGAACATCTCCCGTTGCCCGAACGCGGGGATCGGGAGCAGCAGGTCGAAGCTGTAGGCGAACGAGTTGAAATCGGGGCTCTCGTCGGGTTTGAGGGCTCTTGGCGGGTTTATTGCGAAGACGACCGTTCCGACTGCCAGCAGGAGCGTGAACCACATGCCGGCCAGCCAGGGACGATAGCCGTAGCCGACCGCCGCATCCAGCAGCCGCCCCCAGATCCGGCCGCCGAGCCCCTGCGTCTGCCGCCTGGCGCGCAGCTTGGCGAGCTGGGCGCGGCGGGCGAGCGCTTCGTTGCCGTCGCTGATGTACCAGGCGGCCAGTTGCTCGTACGGCTGCGGCCGGAACCCCTCCGGGTCGCGGGTGACCCATTCGATGCGCCGGGCCACGCCCGAGCCGCGCAGGCGGTCGTACGTGAGGCCGTTGAGCCGGAGCTTGGCGGGCCAGGTGTCGGGGTTGTCGTGCAGGGTGCCGACCCTGGTGTGGGCGAGGGTGACGACGCCGTCGATGGGCTCCGACGGCGTGAGTGACAACTCGCGAACCTCCATGTGGCTCGCGTGGAGGGCGTAGCGGGTGTCGGGGCTGTTGAAGGCGCCGCCTAACGCGAGCGTGCCGTTGATGCGGGCGCCGCGTAACCGCACGCAGCCGGATGCCTGGAATCCACCGGAGCAGCGCATGCTGTCCTCGACGACCATGTTGTCGGCGGTCAGGGCCTCCTTGCCGGGATTGCGGAGGGTGGCGCCGTCGAGGAAGAACCCCCCGTTCAGCCGCGAACCGACCAGGCCGACTCCGCCGGTGAGGTCGGCGTTGCGCATGTACATGCCGGCGTCGACGACGATGGAGTTCGCGTGGAGCGCCCACTCGCCGTCGCCGGACACCACCTTGGTGCCGCCCAGCCACAGGCCGCTCTCGAACTGGGCCCGGCTCACACGGACGGTGCCGGTGACGTGGGAGCCCGAGAGGCTGAGATGGCCGGCGACCCGCATGCCGCCGCCGCTGAGGCCGGGGAAGTGGCAGTCGGTCAGGCGGAGGGTGCGGGTGGCGGAGCCGGTGAGCTGGATGGGTTGGTCGAGGTGGCATCCGCTCAGGACGAGTTCGTACGGGATCGTGCCGCCGACGATCGACAACCGGCCGGTGATTCTGGCGCCGCGCAGGCGTACGGCCGGCGCGGCGCCCCCGCCCTCGTCATGGGCGCCGAGCAGCAATCGGGTGATCACCTCGGCCCTGATCGTACGGTCGGGGCCCCAGGTGTGGCCGTCGGTGGGCGCGTTGGCCCCTGCCGTGCGGCCGGCGCCCATCTCGACCGGGGCCAGCTCGACGAGCCGGCCCGTGGGGAAGGCGTTCCAGAGTTTGCGCTCCGCTTTGGTCAAGCGTGGAAATCGGCCCATCGTCAACGACGATATCCGGCCATGCGCTCGAGTCGGGCGACTCTCTCGGAAGTGGGCGGGTGGGTGGAGAACAGACGGCCGAAGCCGGAGCCGCTGAACGGGTTGGCGATCATCATGTGGGAGGCCGAGGTGAGGCGGCTGTTCTCCGGGAGCGGGAGGCGGCGGGCGCCCAGTTCGATCTTGCGCAGCGCCGAGGCCAGCGCGAGCGGGTCGCCGGTGAGCCGCGCGCCCGACTCGTCGGCCTGGAACTCCCTGGTGCGGGAGATCGCCATCTGCACCATTCCGGCCGCGACCGGCCCGAGCACCATCATGAGCAGCGCGCCGACGAAGCCCGGCCCCTCGTCGTCATCCGACCCGCCGAAGAACACCGCGACGTAGCTGAGCCAGGTGATCATCGTGGCCAGCGCACCGGCCACCGAGGCGACGAGGATGTCTCGGTTGTACACGTGTGACAGCTCGTGCCCGATCACCCCGCGCAGCTCGGCCTCATCGAGCAGCTTGGTCAGGCCGTACGTCACGCACACCGCTGCCTTGCGCGGGCTCCTGCCCGTCGCGAAAGCGTTGGGCTGCACGGTCGGCGAGATGTACAGGCGCGGCATCGGCTGCCGGGCCTCGGTCGACAGCTCGCGCACGATCCGGTAGAGCGTCGGGTGCTCGACCTCACCGACCGGACGGGCGCGCATGGCCGACAGGGCGATGCGGTCGGAGAAGAAGTAGGCGACGCCGTTGGTCGCCAGGGCCAGCATCAGCGCCATCTGCGCACCGGTGCCGCCGCCCAACCACGCGCCCACCGCCACAAGGAACGCCGACAACCCACCGAGAAGAACGGCGGTGCGCAGACCGTTGTGGTGCAAGGCTCCCCCTTTCGTGCCTGGGTTCACCTCAGTCCAACGATGATGACCCGGTGCTTCGTTCCCCGGTGTGCTCAGCTGAAGGCAGAGCGCGACCTTTCCCCTGCGTGCCGTGACGTGTCAGCCGAACGCGGACAGAGCGGTGGCGTCGAGAACCAGCTGGGGAGCGACCGAGAACAGCACGGCGACGGCGACGGCGAGCCCGATGGCCGACCCCGTGGCCGGGAACGTGCGCCGGGGCGCGGCGTCCCGTTCCGCGGCGGGTGCGAACAGCCGTGCCGTCCAGACGGCGTAGTAGTAGAGGCCGATCACGGTGTTGGCCGCCATGACCAGCGCCAGCCAGCCGGAGCCGCCCTCGACGAGCTCCCTGAAGACGAACACCTTCGCGAACAGTCCGGCCAGCCCCGGCGGCAGCCCCGCCAGGCAGATCAGGCAGAACGCCAGCGCGAGCCCGGCGACGGGACGGCGGAACACCAGGCCGCGGTAGTCGTCGAGCTCATTGCGGGTGGTGGTCTTCGACACGAGCATGACGACCGCGAACGCGCCCAGGTTCATCGCGGCGTAGATCACGAGGTAGGCCATGGACGCGCCGACCGCGGTGACGCCGTCGGCGGTGACCGTCACGGCCAGCGGGGCCAGGATGTAGCCGGACTGCGCCACCGACGACCAGGCGAGCAGGCGTACGGCCGAACGCTGACGCAGGGCGAGCAGGTTGCCCGCGGTCATGGTCAGCGCGGCGAGCACCGCGACGATCGGGATCCACGTGGCGGCCTGCCCGGACAGCGCGGCCACGAGTACGAGGATCAGCCCCGCGAACCCGGCCGCCTTGGAGACGACCGACAGCAGAGCGGCGACGGGGACGGGCGCACCCTGGTAGACGTCGGCCGCCCAGGCGTGGAACGGCACAGCGGCGATCTTGAAGGCGAAGCCCGCCACGACGAGGACGACGCCGACCGTGCCTACCGCGGGAAGGTCGCCCTGGACGAGCGCCACGCCCGGCGCCTCGGCCTGGCCGCCGAACACCTCCTCCAGGCGGGACAGGAAGACCGTGCCCGCGATGCCGTACAGCAAGGAGACGCCGTACAACATGACGGCGGTCGACACCACCGACACGACGAACAGCTTCACCGCGGCCTCGGAGGAGCGGCCGTCGTAACGTTTGAGCGCGGTGAGCGCGAAGACCGGGAGCGACACCAGCTCCAGCGCCACCACGAGCATGATCAGGTCGCGGGACGCGGGCAGGGTGACCGCGCCGACGAACGTACACAGCAGCAGGAAGTACCACTCGCCCACCGGGATGCCGCCGCCGGCCAGCTCCGTCATCGACAGCAGCACGACGACCACTGCCGCGGCGAGCACCATGCCCGCGAACACCAGCGTGAACCGGTCGGCCACGAACGAGCACTGCGCCGTCGCCGGGTCCGCGAGGCCGGGCGGGACGCAGAACGTCGAGCGCGGCGTGCCGCCCCCGGCCGCCTGGGCGACCACGAACCCCAGGGACACCAGCACGCCCGCCAGCGTGACGAACCCCAGCGCGCCGCGCGTGCGCGGGCGGGCCGGGAGGAACGCGTCGAGCAGCAGCACCAGGCCGGCCGTCAGCGCGAGCACGAGCGGGGGCGCGATGGCGAAGTAGTCGATCTGCTGGATCACGAGGCGACTCCCAGCAGGGTGAGCACGGCGGGGGTGGTGAGCGACAGCAGCAGGCCCGGCCAGAGCCCGAAGAGCAGGATCAGCACGACGAGCGGCGTCCACGCCAGCAGCTCGTGGGTGCGGACGTCGCCCGGCGGGCGCCCAACGTCGTCCAGGACCGCCGGTGGCGGACCGGCCACGTCGTCCGGGACCGCCGGTGGCGGACCGCCCACCTCCTGGAGCACCCGCGCCGCCGGGCGGGCGGGGCGCTGCGGGCGGCCGTGGGTGACGCGGGACAACATGACCAGGAAGTACGCGGCCGTCAGCACCGCCCCCAGACCGCCGATCACCATGTAGGTGAGGAACAGCGGGCGCGGCAGGACGTTCGCCGGCTGGAAGGCTCCGAACAGCGCCAGCATCTCCCCCCAGAACCCGGCCAGCCCCGGCAGCCCGAGCGAGGCGATCGACGCGAACGTGAGCAACGACCCCAGCCGTGGCAGCGTGGCCAGCATGCCGCCGCCCAGCGAAGGCATGTCTGCGGTGTGGTAGCGGTCTTTGACCGCTCCGGCCAGGAAGAACAGCAGGCCGGTGATGAGGCCGTGGGCGACGTTGGCGAAGAGGGCGCCGTTGACGCCCACGGGGGTCAACGTGGCGAAGCCCAGCAGGACGAAACCCATGTGGCCGACGGAGGAGTAGGCGATCATGCGTTTGAGGTCGCGCTGCGCCAGGCAGGCCAGGGCGCCGTAGACGATGCCGACGACGGCGAGCGCGCCGAGCCACGGCGCCACGGCCGCGGCCCCGTCGGGGAGGATCGGGATGGCGATCCTGGCGAAGCCGTACGTGCCCATCTTGAGCAGCACCCCGGCGAGCAGCACCGAGCCCACGGTGGGGGCCTCGGTGTGGGCGTCGGGCAGCCAGGTGTGCAGCGGCCACATGGGCGTTTTCACCGCCAGGCCCACCCCGATCGCCACGAACGCCAGGATCTGCACGGACCTCGCCATGCCGGCGCCGTGGGCTGCGGCCAGCGCCTCGATGTCGAGCGTGCCCGTCTGCGCCCACACCAGCAGCAGGCCGAGCAGCATCACGACCGAGCCGAGCAGGGTGTACAGGATGAACTTGGCCGACGCCGCCCCGCGCCCCTCGCCGCCCCAGATGGCGATCAGGAAGTACATCGGGATGAGCACGACCTCGAAGAACACGAAGAAGAGCAGCAGGTCGAGAGCGAGGAACGTACCGATCATGCCCACTTCGAGCACGAGCAGCGTGAACACGAGCGCTCTCGGCCGCGCCCTCATGAGCTGCTCACCGGCCCGCTCGCGACCCCAGCACAGGTAGACGAAGCACAGGAACGTCAGCAGGGCCGTCAGCGCGACCAGCGGCAGCGAGATCCCGTCGACGCCGAGGTGGAAGCGGAGCCCCAGCCCGGCGATCCACGGCTGGTCGACCTCGAACTGCGGACGCGCCGCCCCGGCGTAGTCGAACACCGCCACCATGAGCACGGCCAGCGCCAGCGTCACGCCGGACAGGACCAGCCCGTACGCGCGCAGACGGGGACGCAACGCGTGCGGCGCGAGGAGCAGCAGGAGCGCGCCGACCAGCGGCACCGCCAGGAGCGCGACGGGAAGCCAGCCCATCATGCGAACACCACCGCCCCGACCACGATCAGCAGGACACCCGCCAGCAGCCCGCTCACGTAGAGCTGGACGTTGCCGTTCTGGGCGAATCTCAGCGCTCCCGACAGGCCGCGCGCAGACCTGCCCGACCCGCGTACCGCGCCGTCCACGACGTGGTCGTCGGTGCTGACCACGAGCCTGGCCAGGACCATGACCGGGCGTACGAGGAGCGCCGCGTAGAGGCCGTCGACGTAGAACGCCCGCTCGCACGGCACCCGGAACGGCCCCAGCAGGCGGGCCGGGTCGGCGGCGGGGTCGATGCGCCAGAACGCGTAGACCGCCCCCGCCCCGAGGAGGGCGAGCACGACGCTGGTGGCCGCCACGCCGGGCGCGAGGTGCGGCTCGACGGCGAAGCCCAGCAGCAGGGCGGGAACGGCGAGCAGGGCGACGGGTACGAGCATCGAACGCGGGGCCTCACGGCCGGTTACGACGTGGGCGGTGCCGGGCGCGGGCTCGGGCAGCGCGGCGGGTTTCGCCTCGCCGAAGAACGTGCGCAGCCAGGCCCTGGTGGCGTACGCGCCGGTGACGGCCACGGTCGCGAGCGCGCACGCGTGCAGGAGCAGGGCGGCCGCGTCGGTGAGGCCCCCGGTCGCGAGCGCGCCGTCCATCGCCACGAGCAGGCTGTCCTTGCTGAAGAAGCCGCTGGCCGGCGGGAGGCCCATCAGCGCGGCGAACCCGATCGTCATGGCCGCGAACGTGACCGGCAGCTCCCGGCGCAGACCGCCCATCTGCGACATCAGGTTGGAGCCGGCGTGGTGGATGACCACTCCCGCGCAGAGGAACAGCAGCGCCTTGAACGCCCCGTGCGTCACCAGGTGGAAGACGGCCGACGTGTCGGAGCCCGCGGCGAGCCCGCCGGCCATGTAGGCGAGCTGGCTGACCGTGGAGTAGGCGAGCACACGTTTCAGGTCGTCCTGCGCCAGCGCGGCCAGCGCGGCCCCCAGCATGCCCAGCGCGGCGACGACGGCAAGCACGTCGAGCGTGGGCCGGGCGGCCAGGAACGCGGGGAAGAGCCGGGCCACGATGAAGATCCCGGCGGCGACCATGGTGGCGGCGTGGATGAGGGCGCTGATCGGCGTCGGACCGGCCATCGCGTCGGGCAGCCAGGTGTGCAACGGCACCTGGGCGCTCTTGCCCGCCACCCCGGCCAGCAGCAACATCGTGGCCGTCACCAGGGTCGCCGGCGACATCTCCGGCACCTTCGCCAGCACGTCGGCGACGCGGAAGCTCCCGGCCGCCATGCCCAGCACGAAGATGCCGAAGAGAAACCCGACGTCGCCCAGACGGGTCACGAGGAACGCCTTGACCGCGGCGCGCGAATTGCCGCGGTCCTCCCACCAGTGGCCGATGAGCAGGTAGGAGCACAGGCCCATGATCTCCCAGCCCACGTAGAGGACAAGGAGGTCACCCGCGTACACGACCAGCAACATCGCGCTGGTGAAAAGGCTGATGAACGCGCTGTAGGAGGGGTAGCGCGGGTCGTCTCGGAGATAGCCGATCGAGTAGATCTGCACGGCCAGGGCGACCAGGGTCACCAGGACGCCGAGGACGCCCGACAGGTCGTCGGCCTGCAGGGTGAGTGAGATGGGGACGCCGCCGGTGACGATCGTGCCGTATGTCCGGCCGGTGAGGGATGACGTGCCTTCGCCGTTGAGGAAGGCGAACCCCGGACCCCAGGCCAGCCAGACGGCGAGGACGGCGGAGGCGGCCGTGGGCAGGACGGCGATCCAGGCCGCCCTGGTGTTGGCCCGCGCGCCCGCCACTCCGCCCGGTTCGGCCGCCGGGCCTCGCCTGTGGAGGAGGCGGGGAAGCAGCAGGCCCGCGAAGGCGGCCAGGAAGGGCAGGAGCACGGCCAGCAGCGGGAAGGTCGTCATCGCCTGCCCCCTCGCTTGACGGGCTTCTCAACCGCGACGGAATGCCCCTGGTCCAGGACTTGATGCTGGTTTTGATCCAGGCTTCGGTCCTGGCTCGGTGGTGGTGTGCCGGGGTCGTGGCCCTCGTCCGTGGGCGCGCTCGGCGGGGGCTGCGAGCCGCCGGCGGTGAGGGTGCTCGGCACGCCTCGCGGGGCGTCTGCCGGCTCGGCGAGGTCACGGAGGCGGTCGATGTCGACGGTGCGGCGGTTGCGGTAGAGCGCCAGGATGATGGCCAGACCCAGGCCCACCTCCGCGGCGGCGATGACGATGACGAAAAGGGTGAGCACCTGGCCGCTGTGCAGGCGGTCGCCCAGCCACACGTCGAACGCGACCAGGTTGAGGTTGACGGCGTTGAGCATCAGCTCGACCGACATCAGCACCAGGATCGTGTTGCGCCGGGCGAGCACTCCGTAGACGCCGACGGAGAAGAGGAGCGCGGAGACGACCGCCGGGTAGACGATGTGCACTAATGACCCCCGGTCTGCTCGGGTGGCGTGCTGCCCGTGGTCCGGTCGGACGGCGATGTGCCCTCGGGCTGAGCCGGGGGCTGGACGGTTCCGGGCTTGGCCGGAGGCTGGATGGTCTCGGGGTTGCCGGGGAACGGGGTGGCGTCCGGCGGGCCGGAGGACGGACCGCTCGTCTGCTGGGCGGGGGCGCCGCCGGGGATGTCGGTGCGGGACAACACGATCGCGCCGATCAGCGCGGCGAGCAGCAGCACGGACAGCGCCTCGAAAGGCAGCACCCAGGTGGCGAACACGCTGGCGCCCAGCTCCTTGGCGGCTCCCTTGCCGGGACGCAGCGGGGTGTAGGCGGTGCGGAAGCCGTCGATCACCACGGTGACCAGGAGGGCCGCCGTCGCCACCGCCACCACGGCGGCGACCAGCCGGTTGCCGCTGTCGAGATCTTCGGAAGGGCCGATGGGAGCGCGGGTCAGCATGATGCCGAACAACATCAGCACGACCACCGCGCCGACGTAGATCAGGACCTGGACCCACGCCACGAACTCCGCCGTCAGCACGAGGTAGCCGCCGGCCAGCGCGCCGAAGCAGACCACGAGCCAGAGGGCGGCGTGAACCAGTTGCCTGGTCGTGACGACGAGCAGCGCCGATCCGACCGCTACCGCGCCCAGCAGCAAGAAGACGATCTCTTGCCCGGTGGGTGACAGGTAGGAGGGCACCGCCTCGGTCACGACTCCTCCTCGGACTCCCTTGTGTCGTCAGGACCGAGCCGCCCTGGCGGTCGGATGGACCGTGGATCGGCCATCCTGCGCTTGCGGGGGCTCGCGGGTGAAGTCTGCTCTGGCGGTTGAGGTGCCGGTTGTTCCTGAGCAGGTTCGTTGGGACGGTCGGCTGGCGGGCGTCCCGCATCAGCCGCCGGTCGCGGGTCGGCCGAGGGGTCCGCTGAACCGGTCGCTGCGTCCTCCGGCTCGGTGTCCCCCTGCTCAGGGCTCTCGGTCGGCTGCTCGGAACTCTCGGCCGGGGCGTCGTTCCGAGGGCGGGACGGGAGAGCGCCGGGAGGCCGGATGGCCCGTACGTTGGCCATCGATCTGCGCGGACGCTCGCCGCGACCGTCCGTGGGGCGCGGTGACGCCGCAGCCGTCGTAGGCGTGTCCGGCTCCGGCGGGCCGGACGCTGCGCTTCGCTCGGTGGCTCCGGTGGAGGAATCGGACGTACCGGGCGACGAATCCCCCGCGGATGTCGGCGTACCGGACGTGTCCCCTGCAGAAGCCGGGGTGCCGGGTGGCGTGACCGTTGCGGACGCAGGCGTGCCGGGCGACGTGTCCCCTGCAGATGCCGGGGCGCCAGGCGGTGTGTCCCCTGCGGACGCGGGCGTGCCGGGCGGCCCCGCGGTCCCGGGCTCTGGCGCGCTCGTCCCCGGCTCACGTGCAGCAGCAGCGCGTTTCGGCGGCCCGGCCGCGGGGTCCGTGGTGCGCGCGGGGGCCGCTCCCGGCGCCGGTGCGGCGGCCGTACGCCGGCCGGGCGGCGCGTCCTGCGTACCGACGTCTGGAGCGGCGCCGGCGGCGGGCTTCTGTGCGGCGGGAGGCCTCCCCGACGGTGTGGCGCGGGAGGCGCGGCCGGCGGCCGGGCGGCGGGGAGCGGCCGTGAGCTCCTTCGGCGGCTCGGCGCCGGGGTCGTGGGCGGGAGGCGGCGGTACGGTCTGGGTCCAGGCGGCCAGCTTGTCCTTCTCGTGGAGAAGGTTGCGGATGTCGCCCTCGGCGTACTCGAACTCCGGTGACCAGAAGAGGGCGTCGAACGGACAGACCTCGATGCAGATGCCGCAGTACATGCACAGGGAGAAGTCGATGGCGAAGCGGTCGAGGACGTTGCGCTGGCGGGCGCGGCCGCCCTCGGGGGCCGGGATGGTCTCCTTGTGCGAGTCGATGTAGATGCACCAATCGGGGCATTCCCGGGCACAGAGCATGCAGGAGGTGCAGTTCTCCTCAACCAGGGCGATAACGCCTCGGCTCCGCGGCGGCAGGGCGGGCTTGACCTCGGGATACTGCTGCGTAACCGATTTACGCAGCATGTGGCGAAGGGTGATGGACAACCCTTTCGCCAGTCCGACTCCCGGTATCCGCCCCATGTTCAACATCATGACGCACTTGGCCTCGCACGTGAATGAGCCAGAGCATTGTCCCCGGTTTTTCCACAGCTATCCACAGGCAGGCCGATGGTTATCCACAACCTGTGTGCTCGCCCGATATGAACCGGTCGCTGAACGATAGTCTCTCCGGCATGCAACAGAGCCATTCAGTCCGTCCCAGTGGCGGGAGGTGGGCGGCCGCCGTCTTGTGGGCCTGCCTGCCCCTGTTCACCTGCGGCCTGGCGACCCCGGTCACCATCGGGTTCGCGGCTTACTGGTTGCGAAACGTCTGGCACTTCGTCGCCGCGTGCGTCTACTTCGTCGGCATCGGCTCGTTCACGATCTCGGCCCTCGCATACGCGGAGTTCGCGGACATCCCGGAGCCCCTGGCCGTCATGGTCACGTTGGGCCTGCTGCTCAGCTGGGGCGGAGGGGTCGTGCATTCGGGTTTTCTCGTGCCC
Organism: Nonomuraea longispora; assembly: GCF_004348345.1. Classification (GTDB taxonomy): domain Bacteria; phylum Actinomycetota; class Actinomycetes; order Streptosporangiales; family Streptosporangiaceae; genus Nonomuraea; species Nonomuraea longispora. The sequence continues at coordinate 24,397 of NZ_SMJZ01000077.1, read as the reverse complement.
CACATGGCGCGCGCCCGCCTCAGAGCGACGCCCCTTCCTCCGCACCGGCCGATGGAGATGGGCAGGCGCACCACCTCCCCCGGTCAGCACCATCGGCCGCGCACCGGGCAACTCGAGTGGGTGGGCCACTACCGGGTGCTGCGGGAGCTCGGACGGGGCGGGCAGGGGGCGGTCTACCTGGCGACGGCACCCAACGGGACGCGGGTCGCGGTGAAGGTGCTGCACGACCTGGTCGACGAGGTGGCGCGCAAGAGGTTCGCCCGGGAGGTCGACGCGGCCCGGCGGGTGGCGACGTTCTCCACAGCCCGGCTCCTCGACGTGAGCGTCTCCGGTCAGCACCCCTACATCGTCAGCGAATACGTCGAGGGCCCGTCGCTGGAGCAGCTGGTCAAGAAGCACGGGCCACGCGACGAGGACGGCCTGACCCGGCTGGCGTTGGCCACGGCCGGGGCGCTGGCGGCCATCCACAAGGCGGGCATCGTCCATCGCGACTTCAAACCGAGCAACGTGCTGATCGGGCACGACGGCCCCCGCGTGATCGACTTCGGCATCGCCAAGGCGCTCGACCAGGTGACCATGACGACGGGGAAGATGGTCGGCACGCCGCCCTACATGTCGCCCGAGCAGTTGTCGGGAGAGACCGTGGGCCCGCCCTCCGACGTGTTCAGCTGGGCGTCGACGATCATCTTCGCGGCGACGGGCCGGCCCGCGTTCGGGGAGGACACCGTGCCTGCGGTGTTCAACCGGGTGCTCACGATCCAGCCCGATCTGTCGTCGCTGCCGCCCGCCTTACGCGGGATCGTGGGCGCGTGCCTCAACAAACGTCCGGACGAACGGCCCTCGGCCTCCGACGTGATGCTGGCCATCGTTCACTGACGCCTCCCGCCGCCGAGCGGGCTCGAAAAGGGCAGGACGGCGCCGCGTCAGATGAGGACCTTGACGACGCCGGTGAGCGCCAGCTGCACGAGCGCCAGCGGGACGAGCCCGGCCCAGGCGAGCTTCTGCAGTTGGTCCTCGCGCAGGCGCGGATAGGTCACCCGCAGCCAGATCACCACGAACGCCAGCGCGAACACCTTGACCAGGGTCCACAACCAGCCGGGCAGGAACGGCCCGTGCCAGCCGCCCAGGAACAGGACGGTGGTCAGGAAGGACAGGACGACGATCCCGACATATTCGGAGAGCATGAAGAGCGCGAAGCGCATGCCGGTGTACTCGGTCATCGGGCCCATGATGATCTCGGACTCGGCGATCGGCATGTCGAACGGCGGGCGCCGCAGTTCCGCCAGCCCGGCCACGAAGAAGACGATGCCGCCGACGGCCTGCCACGGCAGCCACCACCACTGCCACGCCTCGACGATGCCGGGGAGCGACAGGGTGCCCGCGGCCATCGCGACCGACGAGGCCGCCAGCACGAGGGGCAGCTCGTACGCCATGAGCTGGGCCGCCGAGCGCATGCCGCCGAGGACGGAATACTTGTTGGCCGAGGCCCACCCTGCCATGATCGCGCCCAGGACTCCCACGCCCATGACGGCGAGGACGAAGAACAGGCCGAGGTCGAGATCGACGGCCACGAGGCCGCGGTCGAGAGGGATGGCGATCAGCACGAGGAGATACGGCACGAGTGCCACACCCGGGGCGATCATGAAGATGCGGCGGTCGGCCGCGGCCGGGACGACGTCCTCCTTCTGCGCGAACTTCACTCCGTCGGCGATGAGCTGCGCCCACCCGTGGAAGCCGCCCGCGTACATCGGCCCCAGCCGCGACTGCATGTGCGCCATGACCTTGTGCTCGGTCTGCCCCACGATCAGCGGCAGCACCAGGAACACGACCAGGATGACGGCGAAGCTCAGCACCACGTCAAGCATCGGGCGGCCCCCAGTCGGCTGGAACTCCCGGCGGAAGTGTCTTGCGGCGGCTCGGGGCGCCGTGTCCTGACTCGCCGGGCTCCTTGGCGCCGGGCCAGGGCTTGGCCACGCGGGCGGCCAGGATGAAGTCCTTGCGCAGCGGGTGGCCTTCGAAACCGTCGGGCAGCAGGAGGGGGACGAGGTTGGGGTGGCCGTCGAAGATCACGCCGAACATCTCGTACGTCTCGCGCTCGTGCCAGTTGGCGCCCCGGTAGACGGCGACGGCGGTGGGCAGGTGGGGGACGGTGCGCGGTACGCGGGTGCGCAGCAGCAGACGGGTGCGGGCGTCGAGGTCGCAGACGTGGGCCACCACCTGGAAGGCGTCCGGCGGGTCGTCGACGCCGGTCAGCCAGTCGAAGAAGCTGTGGCCGAGCTCGTCGCGGGCGAATGCCAGCAGCTCGATCCAGTCGCCGGGTGCGACGTCGACGGTGACGTCGCCGTACGACTCGGTGATCTCGGCGCGCTCGCCGAACCGCTCGGCGATGCGCGCGGTCACGCCTCCTCCGGCGAGTGGGCGCGTGACCACATGTAGCGGTCGCTCAGTTTCTCCCCGGCGATCTTCTCCTGGAGCTGGGTGATGCCGTAGAGGAGCGCTTCCGGCCTGGGCGGGCAGCCGGGGACGTAGATGTCCACGGGAATGATCTGGTCGACGCCGTTGGTCACGCAGTAGGAGTCCCAGTAGGGGCCGCCGCTGTTGGAGCAGGCGCCGAACGAGATCACGTATTTCGGATCGGGCATCTGCTCGTAGAGGCGTTTGACGGCGGGGGCCATCTTGTCGGTGACCGTGCCCGAGACGATCATGAGATCGGCCTGCCGGGGGCCGTTGGCGAACGGGATGACGCCGAAGCGGATGAAGTCGTGGCGGCTTGCCGACGTCGCGATGAACTCGATGGCGCAGCAGGCCAGCCCGAAGTTGAAGACCCACAGCGAATAGCGCCTGCCCCAGTTGAGAATGAAGCGCATGGGTTTGGGAGCCAATCTGGAGATCGGCCCCACTGTGGGCATCGGGAGATCCGTTGCTGCCATGTGGACATTCTTACTCGGATCAGGGGGAACGCAAAGAGATCTTCCCTGGCATGAACAGGCTGTGGTGCCTGCAGGACACGTTCCCAGCCTGCCGGCGCCTCCGGGAATTGCGTACGGCTCACGGATCAGGAGGGGAAGGTGCGGCCGAGGAGCAGGGAGTGGCCGGCGACACGTGCAGCCCGACGCCTCCACCATCGCCGCGAGCCCCGGGCCGCGCGACCGTGACCGGGTGACGGGCCTCACGCGTGAGATCGCCGACCGGAGCTCGGCGTTCCGGGCAGGCTGCCTGGCGCTGCCGTAGGCCACCACCGCCCAGACCGGCCTGCCTGCCGCGGGTGGGCGCGGCGTCGCGGGGCGGCGGGCTCACGTCCAGGTGAGTACGCGTTTGCGCCAGGCGTAGACGATGCCGAGGGCGATGAACCCCAGGAACACGAACATCTCGACGAGCGTCGTCAGCCCGTAGCCGGGCGCGTCGAAGATGGTGGCCCAAGGGAACAGGAAGACGGCGTCCACGGCGAAGACCACGTACAGGTAGGTGAAGACGTAGTAGCGGACCTGGGACTGCGCCCAGCCGTCGCCCACCGGGTCGACCCCGCACTCGTACGTGGTCAGCTTGTCCGGGGTGGGGCGCGACGGGCGGAGCAGGCGGTTGGCGAACAGGGCGCCGGCCACGATGGCGACGCCGATGGCGAGCAGCGCGGCGACGAGCACGTACGACCCGTAGTAGCCGTCCATGACGGGATGGTAACCCAGGGAAGCCCCAAACCGGAGGGTGGTCAAAAGTCCGCTACCGATCATCCCAAATCGGAGTAAATGGCAAGATCGCCCACATACTGTGGCATGCATGCATATAAGGCGATTCTCTGCAGGAATCGCTCTGCTGGCCCTCTCGGTCTCCGGTTGTGGCATGGCCGCCGCCGTTCCCGACAGGGGCATGGTGGTCCCGGCAGAGCCGACGCTGGTCGACTTTGTCGACCCCACGACCGTCGTCGGCCTGTCCACCAGAACCCTCACGGAGGGCGACTCCGCCGGCCGCCGATACGTGCACATCACCTACCCCGAGCTGGACGAGGCCCCCGCGCTCAACCGGGTGCTGCGCGAGCGGGTGCGCGAGCAGCTGCGCGACTTCCGCGAGCGTACGAAGACGAAGGCGGCCGGCCCGCGGCCGGAGCTCAACGTGAACTGGCAGCTCGCCGCCGCCTCCCCCGAAGCGGTGGCCGTAAGGCTGCGCACCGGCGAGAACCTGAAGGCGGGCTGCGGGTACTCCACGCGGACGTACTGGTTCGACCCGCACGAAGGCAGGACGGCCGGCTCCACCGGGCTGCTCGCCGGCAAGGACGCGCTGCGCCGGCTCGCCGTGCTGGTCAAGCGGCAGCTGGTCCAGCAGCGCGGGCAGCAGATCGGGGCGGACGAGGTCGTCGCGGACGCCGGCCGCTTCGACTCGATGGCCTTCAACCGTGACGGGGACCTGGTGGTCGAGTTCGACGACTGCCAGGTGGGGCCGTGCGCGCTGGGCCGGGTGGCCGCGGCCGTGCCGGCGGACGCCGCGGAGCCGCTGCTGTCCGGCCTGGGGAGGCGGGCGCAGGAAGGCGTCAGGACGGCCGCGCGCAAGGACGCGGCGGACCTGACCAGGGTCCCGCCCGCGAACGATCCCGCCAACGATCCCGCCAACGGCACCGAGGCCGTCAGGGCCCTGGCCGTGACCGCCGACTGCGCCAGGACGAAGTGCGTGGCGCTGACGTTCGACGACGGTCCAGGACCCCACACCGGCGCGCTGCTCGACAGGCTCCAGGAGCATCGGGCGCGGGCCACGTTCTTCCCGCTCGGCACGAACACCGCCGCCGACCCAGGGCTGGTGCTGCGGATGAGCGCCGAGGGGCATCTGGTCGGCAACCACAGCTGGAACCACAAGAACCTGTCCGGTCAGCCCACCAGCAAGATCACCGACTCGCTGCGGCGGGCGGGTGACGCGATCGCCGTCGCGACCGGGCGCACGCCGACGCTCGTGCGGCCGCCGTACGGGATCGCGAGCCCGCAGTTGCGCGCCGTCGCGGCCGAGCAGGGCGCGTCGCTGGTCACCTGGGACGTCGACACCCATGACCAGGGCGGTGGCAAATCCGCCGACATCGCCGACAGAGCGGTGCGCGGGGCACATCCAGGTGCGATCATTCTCATGCACGACATCCATCGGGAAACCGTCGACGCGGTTCCGGACATCCTCGAAAGGTTGCGCGGGAAGGGTTACAGCTTTGTCACCGTTCCTGAGTTGTACGGCTCTGCGGGGATGCAGGCCGGACGCATGTACAGCTCAGGGAGCGGAGAGCCCCTGACCTAACCCGCTTGAGGGGGACGTATAGTTGGCGCACGTGACCCGAACCGTCCTGTTCGCCCGCCTGCATGTGGACCTCTGCAGGCTCGCATCCGGGCTGTGTCGTCGTTCTCCCACCTCACCCTGACCCCGCCCGCGTTTACCCGCATTCGCGGGCCGCAAACGCGTGACCTTCCGAGGATCTAGCATGGAAACAGAGAACGCGCCTACATCAACCGCGCCTTGGCGCGTCGAGGAGGACTGAGCTGTGACGAAGCAGGTCCAGCAACTCGACCGCGTGATCATCAGATTCGCCGGCGACTCCGGCGACGGCATGCAGCTCACCGGCGACCGTTTCACGGCGGGCACGGCGGAGTTCGGCAACGACCTGTCGACTCTGCCCAACTTCCCCGCCGAGATCCGGGCCCCCGCAGGCACCTTGCCCGGCGTCTCCAGCTTCCAGCTGCACTTCGCCGACCACGACATCCTCACGCCCGGCGACGCGCCCAACGTCCTCGTGGCGATGAACCCTGCCGCGCTCAAGGCCAACCTGGGCGACCTGCCCAGGGGCGCCGACATCATCGCCAACACCGACGAGTTCACCAAGCGCAACCTGCAGAAGGTCGGCTACGCCACCAGCCCGCTCGATGACGACTCCCTGAGCGAGTGGCGCGTGCACGCGGTCCCGCTGACCTCGCTGACCGTCAAGGCGCTCGAAGACTTCGACCTGTCGAAGAAGGACGCCGAGCGGTCGAAGAACATGTTCGCCCTCGGCCTGCTGTCGTGGCTCTACCACCGGCCGACCGAGCACACCATCAAGTTCCTCGAGCAGAAGTTCGCCAAGAAGCCCGACATCGCCAAGGCCAACATCGCCGCCTTCCAGGCGGGCTGGAACTACGGCGAGACCACCGAGGGTTTCTCGGTGAGCTACGAGGTCAAGCCGGCGCAGCTGCCCCCGGGCGTCTACCGCAACATCTCCGGCAACCAGGCGCTCGCCTACGGCCTGATCGCCGCGAGCGTGCAGTCGAAGCTGCCGCTGTTCCTGGGGTCCTACCCGATCACCCCGGCGAGCGACATCCTGCACGAGCTGTCCAGGCACAAGCGGTTCGGGATCCGCACCTTTCAGGCCGAGGACGAGATCGCCGGCGTCGGCGCGGCGCTCGGGGCCGCGTTCGGCGGGGCGCTGGGCGTGACCACCACGTCGGGCCCCGGCGTGGCGCTGAAGGCCGAGACCGTCGGCCTGGCGGTCACCACCGAGCTGCCGCTGATCGTCGTCGACGTGCAGCGCGCGGGGCCGAGCACCGGCATGCCGACCAAGACCGAGCAGACCGACCTGCTGATGGCGTTGTTCGGCCGCAACGGCGAGTCGCCGGTGCCGGTGGTGGCGCCGATGTCGCCGAGCGACTGCTTCGACGCGGCCATCGAGGCGGCCAGGATCGCCGTCAAATACCGCACACCGGTCATGTTGCTCTCGGACGGCTATCTGGCCAACGGCTCGGAGCCCTGGCGACTCCCCGAGATCGCCGACCTGCCCGACATCTCGCAGGATTTCACGACCGCCCCCAACGGCGAGGACGGCACGTTCCTGCCCTTCAAGCGTGACGCCGACACCCTCGCCCGCCCGTGGGCCATCCCCGGCACCCCCGGTCTCGAACACCGCATCGGCGGCATCGAGAAGGCCGACGGCACCGGCAACATCTCCTACGACCCCGCCAACCACGACCTGATGGTCCGCACCAGGGCCGCCAAGGTCGCCGGCATCGACGTGCCCGACCTCGAGGTCGACGACCCCGACGGCGACGCCAGGGTGCTCGTCATCGGATGGGGCTCGACGTACGGGCCGATCGCCGCGGCCGTGCGGCGCATCAGGAAGAGCGGCGGCAAGGTCGCGCAGACCCACCTGCGCCATCTCAACCCGCTGCCCGCCAACACCGGCGAGATCCTCAAGCGTTACGACAAGGTGCTGCTGCCCGAGATCAACCTGGGCCAGCTGGCCCTGCTGCTGCGGGCCCGCTTCCTCGTCGACGTGATCAGCTACAACCGCGTGCGCGGGCTCCCGTTCAAGGCCGAGGAGCTGGCCGGAGTCATCCAGGACGTGATCGACAGTGACTGAGCTGCTGAACGGGAAGGGGCTCTCGCTCGTTCCCAAGACCGATGTGAAGCAGACCCTGAAGGACTTCAAGTCCGACCAGGAGGTGCGCTGGTGCCCCGGCTGCGGCGACTACGCGATTCTCGCCGCCGTGCAGAGTTTCCTGCCCGAGCTGGGGCTCAGGCGCGAGAACATCGTGTTCGTCTCCGGCATCGGGTGCTCGTCGCGTTTCCCCTACTACCTGAACACCTACGGCTTCCACTCCATCCACGGGCGGGCGCCGGCGATCGCGACCGGGCTGGCGGCCAGCCGGCCCGACCTGAGTGTCTGGGTGATCACGGGTGACGGCGACGCGCTGTCGATCGGCGGCAACCACCTGATCCACGCGCTGCGCCGCAACGTCAACCTCAACATCCTGCTGTTCAACAACCGGATCTACGGTCTGACCAAGGGCCAGTACTCTCCTACGAGCGAGGTCGGCAAGATCACCAAGTCGACGCCGATGGGGTCACTGGACAAGCCGTTCAACCCGATCTCGCTGGCTCTCGGCGCCGAGGCGTCGTTCGTGGCCAGGACCATCGACTCCGACCGCAAGCACCTGCAGTCGGTTCTGCGCGAGGCGACCGCGCACCGCGGCGCGTCGCTGGTCGAGATCTACCAGAACTGCAACATCTTCAACGACAACGCCTTCGAGCAGCTCAAGGACCCCGAGGTCCGCGACGACATCACGGTGCGGCTGGAGCACGGTCAGCCGATCGCGAGCGCCTCGAAGGCCGTCGTACGCGCCGCGAACGGCGGCATCGAGGTGGTGGCCCGCGACAGCGTGAGCGACGACCAGATCCTCGTGCACGACGCGCACAACCCCGACCCGTCGGTGGCCTTCGCGCTCAGCAGGCTCGACGAGCCGGCGTTCGAGCACGTGCCGATCGGGATCTTCCGCCAGATCGACCGGCCGGCCTACGACACGCTCATGGCCGAGCAGCTCGACGAGGCCGTGGGCAGCGCGGGGCCGGGCGGCCTGAGCGAGCTGCTGCTGGGCGGCGACACCTGGCGCATCGGCTGATGATGCGCGGATAATGCCAGGGTGGCGAAGACGTGGTCGTATGTCATAGCCGCGGTCGCCGCCCTGGTCCTGGCCCTCGTGGTCGCCCAGCAGCTCGGCGAGCCCGCGGGCCGGGCCTCGCGGAGCCCGTCCGCGCCCGCGAGCCCGCCCCCGGAGACCGGCAGGCCGGGCCCTCCCGGCTTTCCCGGCGCGGCGTCCACAGGTGTCCCGCCGGGCACCGCGCTCACGGTCGTCACCGGCGACCAGACCTTCGCCAGGGACGGTGAGGTCGTCGAGGGCAAGGTCTTCCACGGCTTCGTGGTGGTGACCGCGCGCGGCGTCACGTTCCGCAACTGCGTCTTCCGCGGCGCGGCCACCTCCGGCGTACGGCCGCTGCTCGACACCGAGCACGGCAAGGACACGGTGGTGGAGGACTCCGAGTTCTACCCCGCCCACCCCTCGCCGTCCATCGACGGCATCTGGGCGGCCTCGACCAAGATCTACCGCTCGGAGTTCCGAGGCACGGTCGACGGCGTCAAGGCCCACACCGCCACCCTGGTCCAGGACTCCTACATCCACGACCTGAGCTGGTTCGCCCACGACCCCGACCAGGGCGGCGAACCCACTCACAACGACGGCGTACAGGCCTTCGCCGACCAGAGCGGCGTCACGCTGCGGCACAACACGATCGACCTGTCGACCACGCGCGGCCCGAACGCCGCCGTACAGTCGTCGGCCGACGACCTGCGGGTGGAGGACAACTACCTCGACGGCGGCGCCTGCATCGTCAACATCGACCACACACCGCTCGAGCGCCCCCTGACCGGGCAGCGCGTCACCGGCAACCGGTTCGGCCGCAACTCCGCGCACGACTGCCCGATCCTGCTGAGCACCCGCTCCGAGCTCGCCGCCGACGCGGGCAACGTCTGGCACGACACGGGCGAGCCCATTCCGTCACCGGACCGACATGACTGACCCGGGAGAGCACATGTCGGCCTGGCGGGGGACGCGCACGCTGGTCACCGGCGCCACCGGGTTCATCGGCTCCCACCTGGTCCGCCGCCTGGCCGGGCTGGGCGCACGGGTGCACGCGGTCAGCCGCCGCCCGCAGGAGGCCGCCGGGCACGTCGAGCGCTGGCACGCGGCCGACCTGTGCGACGCCGCCGCCACGGCCGCACTGGTGGAGGCGGTCCAGCCGGAGGTGATCTTCCACCTGGCCAGTGAGGTCACCGGCGTCCGGGAGCCCGGGATCGTGGCGCCGACGCTGGCGGGCAACCTGGGCGCGGCGGTCAACCTGCTGACGGCCGTGACGGGCGGCCCCGTGCGCAGCGTGGTGCTGGCGGGCTCGGTGGAGGAGCCGCGCGAGGGGCAGGCGCCGGGTTCCCCGTACGCGGCGGCGAAGGCGGCGGCGACGGGGTACGCGCGGATGTTCCACGCCCTGTGGCGGGTGCCGGTCTCGGTGTTGCGGGTGGCCATGGTGTACGGGCCGGGCGAGCCGAACGCGGCCAGGCTGGTGCCGTACGTGACGACGTCGCTGCTGAAGGGGCAGGCGCCCCGGCTCACCTCGGGCGCGAGGCTGGTCACCTGGGTGTACGTCGAGGACGTGGTGGACGCGTTCGTGCTGGCGGGAGCGGGCGGCGCCGCGGCCGGGCACGTCCTCGATGTCGGCACGCCCGAGCCGGTCAGCATCCGCGACACGGCGGAGCTGCTGGCCGCCATCGTGGACGGCATCGTGGACGGCACCGTGGACGGCACCGTGGACGACGCCGTGGACGACGCCGTGGACGACAGGGCGGGCCACAGGGCCAGGCCCGAGTACGGCGCGGTCGCGGCGCGGCCGCTGGACCGTACGCAGCGCTCCGACATCGGGCCCGCCGAGCGCGTGCTGGGCTGGCGTCCGGCGACCACGCTCGAGGCGGGGCTGCGGCAGACCGTCGCCTGGTACGCAAAACGGATGTAACGGTCCAGACCTGGTCGCGATAACTCTCCTGGCGACCTTCTTGACCAGGGGGCAGGATGCGGGCGGTAACCAACCTGACCGTGCACGGCATCGGCGAGACGGCCCGCGCGCTCGAACGGGACGAGGACGCGACGTGGGTGACGGTCGAGCAGTTCGAGCAGGTCGTCGACGCGGTGGCCGGCCGCCCCGACGTACGGCTGACGTTCGACGACGGGAACGCGTCCGACGTGGAGATCGCCCTTCCCCGGCTGGTGGAGCGAGGGCTGCGGGCGGAGTTCTTCGTCCTGGCCGGGCTGCTCGGCGAACCCGGCAGGCTCGACGCCGACGGCGTGCGCGAGCTGGCCGGGGCCGGCATGCGGGTCGGCTCCCACGGGTGGGCGCACCGTGACTGGCGCACACTGGACGGCCCGCAGGTGGCCGAGGAGCTCACCCGGGCCAGGGCCGTGCTCGCCCGGCTCGCGGGCGGGCCGGTGTCGCGGGTGGCCATCCCGTTCGGCTCCTACGACCGCCGGGTCCTGCGCCGGCTGCGGATGGCCGGCGTGACCCGCGCCTACACCAGCGACGGCGGCCGGGCCAGGGCGGGCTCCTGGCTCCAGGCGCGCAACAGCCTCAGGCACGACCTCGACGGCGCCTGGATCGGGCGGGTGCTCGACGGCAGGGCGCCGCTCGCCCGGCGCGCGGGCAAGCTCGGCATGCGCCTGTACAAGCGGGTGCGCTGACATGGGCCGGGTCGCCGTCGTGATCGTCACCTACAACAGCGCCTCCGTGCTCGGGGGCTGCCTCGGCTCGCTGGAGCGGGGCGCCGAAGGGGCGGAACTGGCCGGCGTGGTGGTGGCCGACAACGCCTCCAAGGACGACTCCGTCGCCGTCGCCGAACGGGCCGGCGCCACGGTGGTGCAGGTCGGCAGGAACGCCGGGTACGCCGCCGCGATCAACGCCGGCGTCGCCGCGCTCGACCTCGACCGGCTGGACGGCGTCTACGTGCTCAACCCCGACTGCCGGCTGCGCCCCGGCTCGATCGCGCCGCTGCTGGCCTGCCTGCGCGAACCGGGCAGGGGCATCGCGGTCCCCCACATGGTCAATCCGGATGGCACGCTCCAGCCGTCGCTGCGCAGGGCGCCGACCGTGGGCAGGGCCCTGGTCGAGGCGCTGGTCGGCGGGTCGCTGGCCGGGCGCGTCGGCGGGCTGGGCGAGCTGGTGACCGACCCGCGCGACTACGCGCGTCCCGGCGCGTACTCCTGGGCGACCGGCGCGGCCATGCTGCTGTCGACGCGGGTCATCCGCGAGGTCGGCGCGTGGGACGAGTCGTTCCTGCTCTACAGCGAGGAGACGGACTACTGCCTGCGCGCCGCCGACGTGGGATGGACCACGTGGTACGAGCCCGCGTCGGTGATCGAGCACATCGGCGGCGACTCGGGCGTGAATCCGACGCTGGCGGCGCTGCTCGTCGTGAACAAGGTACGCCTGTACCGCCGGCGCCACAGGAGGGCGTCGGGGGCGGCGTACTTCCTGGCGGTGCTGGCCGGTGAGGCGGTGCGGGCGCTGGCCGGGCGGCGTACGTCCCGGGCGTGCGTGGCGGCGCTGCTGCGGCCCTCGCGCCGGATGACGGCGCTGCCGCAATGAGCGGGCTGCGCGTGGAGGCGTTCGCCGCGCTCACCGCGGCGGACCTGGACGCCTGGCACACGCTGCGGGAGGCCAATCCGGCCCTCGACAGCCCCTATTTCCACCCCGGTTTCGCGGCGGCCGTGCACGCCAGCGGGCGGCCCGTCCACGTGGCGGTCGCGCGTGACGGCGGGAGGCCGGTCGCGTTCCTGCCGCACCACCGGGAAGGGCGGCTGCTGCGCCCGGTGGGCTGGCCTGGCGCGGACTTCCAGGGCCCGATCCTGGCGGCCGGCGCCGGGTTCCGTCCGTTGGACCTGCTCGGGAACGGGGCCGCCGGCTACGCCTTCGACCACCTGGTGGAGGGGGCGCCCGGGTTCGAGCGGTGGGTGGTCTCCCGCAGGCCGTCGCCGTACCTGGACGTGACCGGCGGGCTGGCGGGCTACCTGGGCCGGGCCTCGCGCAGCGGCAAGGAGAACATGGGGCAGGCCAGGCGGCGGGCCGCGAAGGCGGGGCGGGAGCTCGGCGAGCTCCGGTTCGTGGCGGCCTCGTCCGACCCGAAGGCGCTGGCGCGGGTGGTCGAGCTGAAGCGGGCGCAGTACGCCGCGACCGGCGCCAGGGACTTCTTCGCGGGGCAGGACCGGGTCCGGCTGCTCGACGGCCTGCTGCGCGCCCGCGATCCGGGGTTCAGCGGCGTGCTGTCCACGCTGCACGCCGGGGAGCACCTGCTCGCGGCCCACTTCGGCCTGAGGTCGGGCGGGGTGCTGCACTGGTGGTTCCCCGTCTACGACCCGGCCTTCGCGCGGCTGTCTCCAGGCTGGATCCTGCTGCGGGAGCTGGTGGCCGCCGCTCCGGCGCTCGGGATCGTACGCGTCGATCTCGGCAGGGGCGAGGACGAGTACAAGCGGCGGGCCAAGACCGGCGAGAGCGTGGTCTGCCAGGGTCTCGTCACGAGGAATCCGGTACGCGGGGCCGCCGCGGCGGCGCTGTCGAAGGCGAGGTCGGTCGCACGATCGGTCAGGGCGCGGAGAAAACCGTAACGTTCCAACGGACATGCCCGACATATCGGTGGAGGCGGGGGAAATGGCGCGCTGCCCTCCAGACGGCGGTCCACAGCAGACGGTCCCTTACGGAGGCGGCTGTGCGAATTAGTGTCTTCGGACTCGGTTACGTCGGATGCGTGTCGGCGGCCTGCCTGGCCTCCATGGGACACCAGGTCGTGGGTGTCGACGTCAACCCGGCGAAGGTCGATCTCATCAACGACGGCCACGCGCCGATCGTCGAGGAGCGCATCGGGGAGCTGGTGGCCAAGGCCGTGGGGGGCGGCGCGCTGCGCGCAACCACGGACGCCGCCCAGGCCGTCAGGGACAGCGAGGTGTCGCTGGTCTGCGTGGGCACCCCGTCGGCGCCCAACGGCAGCCTGTCGACGACGTACCTGGAACGGGTGGCCGACCAGATCGGCCGCTCGCTCGCCCCGGGGCACGTGGTGGTCTTCCGCAGCACCATGCTGCCGGGAACCTGCACCGACCTGCTCGTCCCCATCCTGGAGCTGTCGTCGGGGCTGCGCGCGGGCGTGGACTTCGGGGTGGCGGTCAACCCCGAGTTCCTGCGCGAGGGCACCAGCGTGCGCGACTTCTTCGCGCCGCCCAAGACGGTGATCGGGGAATCGGACGAAGCCGCGGGCGACGTCGCCGCCGCGCTGTACGAGGGGCTGCCGGGCGACGTCTTCAGGGTACCCATCCCCGTCGCCGAAATGGCCAAATATGCGGACAACGCCTTCCATGCGGTCAAGATCGGCTTCGCCAACGAGCTGGGCGCGATCTGCCAGGCCATGGGCCTCGACTCGCACCGCGTGATGGACGTGTTCCTGGCCGACCGCAAGCTCAACATCAGCCCCGCCTACCTGCGGCCCGGCTTCGCCTTCGGCGGCTCCTGCCTGCCCAAGGACCTGCGCGGCCTGGTCTACGCGGCGCGTAAGGCCGACGTGTCCGTACCGCTGCTCTCCCACGTGCTCCCGGCCAACGAGGCGCACCTGCAGCGCGCCTTCGACCTCGTCACCGCCTCGGGCAGGCGCAGGATCGGCCTGTTCGGGTTGTCGTTCAAACCCGGCACCGACGACCTGCGCGAGAGCCCGCTCGTCGAACTCGCGGAACGGCTCCTCGGCAAGGGCTACGACCTGCGCATCTACGACGCCAACGTGACCCTGTCGCGCCTGGTGGGCGCCAACCGCGCCTACATCGCCGAACGCCTGCCCCACCTCGGCGAGCTGCTCGGCGACTCGGCGGACGAGGTGCTGCGGCACGCCGAGGTCTGCGTGATCGGGTGCGCGGACCCGACGGTGCTCGACGCGCTGAGCCGCGCGGGTGAACGCCGGATCATCGATCTCGTACGCGTTCCTGACGCGGAGGCCCAGCGGGGCAGAAGGGACTACACAGGCATTGCGTGGTAGAGCGCTCATCCTCGTCGAGAATCTGTCCGTACCGCTGGACCGGCGCGTCTGGCAGGAATGCACGGCGCTGTACCAGACCGGCTGGGAGGTGCACGTCATCTGCCCGCGGGGCGCCAAGCAGGACACCGAGCCCGAGGCCGTCATCGACGGAGTCCACATCCACCGCTACCCGCTGCGCGCCGCCACCGGCGGTCCCGCGGGCTACCTGCGTGAGTACGGCTCGGCGCTGTGGCACACCTTCCGCCTGGCCAGGCGACTCGGCACCTTCGACGTGGTGCACGGCTGCAACCCGCCCGACCTGTTCTTCCTGGTGGCGCGGGCCATGCGGGGCAAGGGCACACGGTTCGTCTTCGACCAGCACGACCTGGTGCCCGAGCTCTACCTGTCGCGGTTCGGGCGCGGCGAGGACCTGCTGTACCGGGCGGTGCGCCGGCTGGAGCGGATGACGTACCGGGCCGCGCACGTGGTGATCGCGACCAACGAGAGCTACAAGCAGGTGGCGTTGTCGCGGGGCGGCAGACGTCCCGAGGAGGTCTTCGTGGTGCGCAGCGCCCCGGCTGTCGAGCGGTTCCGCCAGGTGCCGCCCGAGGAGGGCCTGCGGCGCGGCAAGCCGTACCTGCTGTGCTACCTGGGCGTGATGGGGCCGCAGGACGGCGTGGACTACGCGCTGCGCAGCCTGGCGCGGCTGCGCGACGAGCACGGGCGTACGGACTGGCACGCGGTGTTCGTCGGCGGCGGCGACACCTTCGACGCCATGGTGGCGCTCTCGCGCGAGCTGGGCCTGGCGGACGCCGTCGAGTTCACCGGCCGGATCCCCGACGAGGATCTGCTGCGCTATCTGTCCACGGCCGACGTGTGCCTGTCGCCCGACCCGCTCAACCCGCTCAACGACGTCTCCACGATGAACAAGATCATGGAGTACATGGCCATGGGCCGGCCCATCGTCTCGTTCGAGTTACGCGAGGCGCGGGTGTCGGCGGGCGAGGCGGCCCTGTACGCGCCGGCCAACGACGAGTCGGAGTTCGCCAAGCTGATCGCGCAGCTGCTCGACGACCCGGACATGCGGCGGCGGATGGGCGAGATCGGCCGCGGCAGGGTGGCGGGGCCGCTGTCCTGGCACCATTCGAAGGCGGCGTTGCTGGCGGCCTACGACGCCGCCGTGGGGTCGCGATGACGGCTGCCGGCGTCGGTGCCCCAGCTCGTCCTGCCGCCGCGCACCCTGGTGAGCAGCCGGTCCAGGACCAGCACGGCCAGGTAGCAGGCGGCGTCGAGCGGCCCGACCGCCCGCGAGGCCAGCAGCGCGCCCAGCGCCCGCGGGCGCAGAGGGCGCGCGGGCACGCCGAGTTCGGCGAGTTGCCTGTTGCCCTGCCTGACCCTGATCCGGCGGCGCAGGTGGGCGCGTACGGTGCGGGCGGGACGCACGACGGAGCGCGCCCCCGCCACCACGACCCGCTCGCCGCCGGCGAAGCACCCGTCCACCCAGCCGTCGTCGGAGATCACGTCGGGCAGCGGGAAGGCCCGCTCGTGCCCGCGCCCGTTCAGCACGTAGACGCCGACGCCCGCGAGCGCCCTGGACGGCGCCACCAGCCGGTCGTGCACCCGGTGCACGCGGCGGACCACGGGGCCCGTACCGGACAGGTCCCACTCGGGCTGGGGCGCGCAGGCCAGCACGCCCGGCCGGGCGGCGGCGTCGGCCAGCGCCCGTACGGAGCCAGCGTCGATCCGCACGTCCGCGTCGAGATAGACGCGCGGGTACGCCGCGCACGCCGCGTCGCCCAGGCGCAGCGCGTTGACCTTGCCGGGGATCGCGGTCTCCAGCACCCGCACGCCCGGCCGCGCCGCGACCCGCGCGGTGCCGTCGGTGCAGGCGTTGGCCACCACGACGACGTCGAACTCGCCGGGCTCCGTCCCGGCGAGCAGCAGGTCCAGCCCTTCGGCGACGACCGCCTCCTCGTTGTGCGCCGGGATGACGACGCTGACCGCCGGCTTCATCGGACCGCCTCCAGGAAGGACGACACATGAAAGCAGAGCAGGGGCAGCTCGACGGCGTCCTGCTGTTCAGGCCGACGCCGCACCACGACGGCCGCGGCCTGTTCACCAGGACCTTCGACGCGGACGTCGCCGCCGAGGCCGGCCTGGCCGCCGAGACCTTCGTCCAGGACAGCCAGTCGCGCTCGCGGCGCGGCACGGTCCGCGGCCTGCACGGGCGCTCGGGCCAGGGCGAGGCGAAGCTCGTCAGGTGCGCCCGCGGCGCCGTCCACGACGTGCTGGTGGACATCAGGCCGCACTCGCCGACGTTCGGGCGCAGCATGGCGGTGCGGCTCGACGACGAGGACTTCGTCACGCTGTACGTGCCCCCGGGCCTGCTGCACGGCTTCCAGGCGCTCACCGAGCCCGCCGACACCTGCTACCGCATCGCCAGGCCGCACGATCCCGCCGAGGACCTGGCGGTCCGCTACGACGACCCCGATCTGCGGATCGCGTGGCCGCTGCCCGTCACCGAGGTCAGCCGGCGCGACCAGGAGGCGGGCTCGTGGGCCGGCCTGCTGCGGCGGCTGGGCGGCTGAACGATGCGCGGACCTCTCAGCCTGCTGGCGGCCGTCGCGGTGCTGGCCACGGCCTGCCAAGCCGCACCCGCCGAGCAGCCGACGCCGAGCCCCTCCCCCAAGCCGAGCATCACCAGGGCCGACGGCTCGTCCTGCCCCGACCATCCCACCCCGGCCTGCACGGGGGCGCCCCGCGGGGTCAAGCTGACCAGGGTCGGGCTCGACACGGAGAACGTCGCCTACCGCGTCAGGAAGCCCGGCACCGTGCTCGACGGCGTCCACGTGCCCGGCCATCTGCTGATCCACGCCGACGACGTCACCGTCAGGAACAGCGTGATCGACGGCGACGTGATCAACTCCGACGGCCCCGAGTCGTTCCGGTTCACCATCACCGACACCACGGTGGGCACCACCGGCAAGTGCGAGCCGCTGCCCGGGATCGGCTACGACAAGTACAAGGCCACCAGGGTGCTGGTGCAGGGGCACAGCGACGGCTTCCGGGTCTCCGGCGACGACGTCGAGATCCGCGACTCGTTCGTGAAGCTCTGCTCCAACCCCGGCGACCATTCGGACGGCATCCAGGCCTACAACGGCGGCAAGGGGCTGCTGTTCCACCACAACACCGTCGACCAGCGCGAGGCCCGGCACATCACCGCGCCCATCTTCCTGGTGGACGAGAAGTCGCGGGACGTGGTCGTCACCGACAACCTCATCATGGGCGGCACGTTCAGCCTCCAGGTGCGCAACGCCCGCGGCAGGCAGGTCGTGCGCGGCAACAAGCTGGTCGACCAGTCGTGGGTGTACGGGCCTGTCGACTCCGAGTGCGGCGGGACGGAGTGGTCCGGCAACGAGCTGGTCACCATCGACGAGAGCTATCGGATCACCTCGATCGTCGGCCCGCTGGTCTGCGAGGGTGAGAGCTGATCGGCCCGCGCGGCCCGCAGCAGGGCGCCGGCCGCGCCGACCAGCACGAAAGCGATCCCGGTCACGGTCGCGAACGACAGCAGGTCGAAGGTGAACGACCCGGCGAGCGGCACGAGCAGGCAGGCGGCGACCGTGAGCCCGAGGTCGCGGTCGCCGGGGTCGGCGCTCAGGTGCCGGGCCCTCAGCGCCGCGTAGCAGGCCACCAGGAACACCGACGTGTACGCCACGGTGCCGACCAGCCCGGTCTCCACCATCGACAGGATGTACTGGTTGTCGAAGATCTGGTGCTTGGGGGCGTACCACGTGCCGAGGCCGCGGCCGAGCCAGAAGTGCCGGCCGATCTCCTGCCCGGCGACGGCGTAGTCGTGCGTCCTGTACTGGATGCTCTCGTCGTTGCCGAGGTCGGTGAACAGCCCGGCGATGGCCCCGAGCAGGCCCGGCACCGCGACCCAGACGACCGCCATGAACCCCGCCGCCGCGAGCAGCGCCCGCAGCCGCCGCCGCGCGGGCCAGCCGACGATCAGCACCAGGCCTGCCACGAACAGGCTCAGCATGGCCGAGCGCGACACCGAGAACATCAGGCCGAACCCGATGAGCAGCGTGCACGCCCACCAGCGCAGGGCCGGCTCGGCGCGCGTGCGGGCTTTGACGGCGTAGTGGGCGGCCAGCGGGAGCAGCATGGCGCAGGTGACGCCGAACTCGATGGGGTGTCCGGTGGTGGCCGCGACACGGCGCAGGTCGGCCCGTTCGAGGACGAACGAGTCCCCCTCGGTGCTGTAGCGCAGGATCGGCAGCTCCATGAACCTGGTCAGGTCCACGGAGAACAGGAACTGGAAGGCGCCGACCACCGAGATGACCGCGCCCGCCACCACCAGCGTCTTCAGCACGAGGTCGAGCCGGCGCAGACCCCGCACGCCGTCGCAGACCGTGAGCGCGATGCCGACGATCGCGATCACCAGCACGAAGGAGTGGTCGCTCAGGTTCAGCTCGTCGGAGTCCATGTACCCGTACGTGGTGAACCCGAAGGTCGCCAGCATCGCGGTGAAGTAGGCGAACAGCACCGTACGCACGGGGTTGCGCCCCTTGGCGGCGCCCAGGGTGAGGGTGAGCTGCGCGCACAACCACAGCAGCGCCGCCGCCAGGCTCACCACGTTCGCGGGGGTGAGCGAGAGCGGCAGGTACTTCAGCACCAGCCGGGCGGGCACGATCAGCAGCACCACGGCGAAGACGGCGGCGACGGTGGCGCCGTCGGCGCGCCCCTGCCGCGGCGGGGCGCCGGGCGTCGCGGCGGCCACCGGCTACGACCCCGGTTCCCCGGCCGCGACGAGCTCCTGCTCGCCGCCCTCGGGCTCGTCCCGCCTGCGCCGGGTTCCCGGCAGCCCGGGGAAACCGGCCCTGCGCGCCGCTGAGAGGCTCTCCGCGGCGAACGCGGCGCACAGGGCGGCGATCAGCCCCAGACCGAGCGCGGCGGCTGCGGAGCGCAGCCTCCTGCCCTCCTGCGGCACGGGCGTGGTGGGCGGCACCGTCTGGCTGATCGTGATGTAGGTCTCGGGTGGCGCCTGCACCTGCCGCTGACGTACGTCGAGCTCCCGCTCGACCCGCTCGATGACCTCGCGGGCCATCCGCGTGGCCGCCTCGGGCTTGCGGCTCTCTCCTTCGACGAAGACGAGCGGGCCGGTCGCCAGCGACTCCAGGTTGTTGGTGCCGTTGGTGACCGCGTACGTGGTGTCGCCGTCGGGGCGCACGCCCATCTCGGTCACCATGTCGGGCGTGCTCATGACGTTGATCAGCATCGACGCGGCCACGTCGAGCCCGTGGTCGAAGTTGAGCAGCGGGTTGACCTGCGGGACGGGCTGGTCGGGGTCGGGTGGCACGGTCCCGCCGCTGGTCGGCGCGGTGAGCACGAGGACCGCTGAGACCGTGTAGGTGACGGGGATCGTGGAGTATGCGTGGACGGCGCCGCCGACGGCCAGCAGGAAGGCCGGAACGGCGACGGACCACCGTCGCGCCAGGACGAGGACGGTCCCCCAGAAATCCACGTGCCCTCCCTGCGAGTCCTGCCTCATGGATGTCGCCGCGAATGGGGTGGAGCGTTACATAAACCGTGTAACACCACCTCTGGCTCCCCGATAAGGGGAAGGCAGGGGCGTTTCGCGAGGGGAGCCGAGCCGTGAGCAAGCTGGCGGTCATCACCCCGTCCTACGCCCCGGACGCCGCTCTCTTCGCCGACCTGCACCGGTCCGTACTCCGGCACACGTCGGACGACACCGTCCACCACGTCTTCGTGCCCGCCCGCGACCGGCAGGTCTTCGCCGGGTTCGAGGGTCCGCGCTGCCGCCTGTGGGTGCGCTCGGAGCTGCTGCCCCGCAGGTACGTCCGCGTGCCCTTCACCGACGTGTACGTCAACCGTCGCCGCCCGTGGCCCCCGCTGCGCGGCTGGGTCATGCAGCAGACCGTCAAGATCGCCTCGGCCGGCCTGATCGACGCCGACGCCCTGCTCATCGTCGACTCCGACGCCGTACTGGTCCGGCCGACCGGGGTCGAGTCGTTCAGCATGGACGGGCGGCTCTGCCTCCACCGGGTCGAGAACGCCGTGACCGCCGACATGGAGCGGCACCTCCTGTGGCACCGGGTCGCCCGCGAGCTGCTCGGCCTGCCACCACCGCCGCCACCGCCGCTGCCCGACTACGTGACCGCGCTGACGTTCTGGGACCCGCGGATCGTGCTCGCCATGCGCCGCCGCATCACCGAGGTCACCGGGCGCGACTGGCTCGACGCGTTCAACGGACGGCTGCACGTCTCGGAGTTCGTCCTGTACGGCGTGTTCGTCGACGAGGTGCTGAAGGCGTCGCCGCCGATCAACACGACGATCTGCCACCTGAGCTACCACCACGAGCCCTGGGACGAAGCCCAGGCGGTCGCCTTCGCCGACCGCCTGCCGCCCGAGGCGGTGGGCATGATGATCTCCGCCAAGTCGAACACCCCGCACGAGGCCAGGACGGCCGCGATCCGGCGGTGCGCTCAGGTCGTCGACTCGACCTGAGCGTCCTCCCGCTCCGCCGCGGGAGCGGCCTCCGGCCAGGGCTCGGGCTCGGGTCGCGGCTTCCTGCCCTCCTCGGGTTCCCGCTCCTGTCCTGGCTCCGGCTCGTGCTCCTGCGGCTCGGGCTCCGGCTGGGGGCCGGGGTCGCCCGCGCGGCGGGCCGCGCGCAGGCGCTGGACGCCGTACGCCGCGCCGAGCCCCGCCACCACCCCGAGCAGGCCGCCCGAGGCCGCGCCCAGCAGGCGGTCCGTCACGACGAGCCGGGGCGCCGACGCGGGCATCACGTCGAGGATGCCGATGTGCGTGCTCACCGGCGCGCCCAGCGCCGTCTGCCGCTTGGCCAGCTCCACCCTGATGCGCAGCTTCGCCTTGCGCATGACCTCCGTGACCACGGCAGGAGACGTGCTCTCCACCTCGACGTAGACGAACGGCCCGTTGGTGCTGATGCCGAGCAGGTCCGGGTTGGTACGGCCGTCGTTGACGGTCAGGACGGTCGGGCCGTCCTCCGTCACGCCCAGCTCGGCCGCGACCTCCGGCGTGTTGGTGGACAGGATGAGGATGCCCGCGGTCGTCCGCAGGGCGTCGTTGAACTGCAGCAGCGGATTGGTCAGCCCGAGCCGCTGCTGGGGACCGGTCTCCAGTGTCCCGCCCGTGGCCGGCACGGTGAGCACCATGGAGGCGGTGGAGACGTAGCGGCTCGGGACCAGGAAGTACGCGGCCAGGGCGAGCCCGATCGCGACGACGGCGACAGGCGGCCCGATCGCCTTCTTCCTGACCAGACCCCAGACGGTTGTCCAGAAGCGCACTATTTCCGCCCCCGTCGACTTTTGTAACGATGCAAAGTGGAAATCGCCCTTGTCATGAACGCCGTTACACCAGCGGCTACGTCGGCCGGGCCATGGACAGCAGCTTGCGGCTGCGGTGGGCGATCGTGCGGCGCTGGCGGCGAGCGTACATGCGCAGCACCCCGGCGCGCGCCCGGCGGCGATCGTCGTCGGCGAGTCCGGCGTCGCGCACCCATCTGAGCAGTTCCCTGCACTGCAGCGTGTTGGCCGCGTGCGACTGCCAGGACGGCACGTCGAGGCGGCGGGCCAGGCCGGAGATGCGCTCCAGCCGCCAGTTGCGGTGCGACAGCACCTCGGGCACGTGCGCCCACGGGCCGGCCAGCGCCAGCTTTGCGGCGAACACCTCGTCCTCGCGCAACATGTTCCTGCGTGGGATGCCGACCGCCGGTTCGCGGCGCAGCAGGCCGTAGAGCGGGTCGATCAGGAACGGGCTCTCGTTGAGCAGCCTCAGCATCTCGGTGAAGCGTTCCACCGGGTCGTCGGAACCGAGGCCCCCGCCTTCATGCGGGCCCTCGTAGGCGGCGGTGGTGACCGTGCTGTCCGGCCGGCTGTAGGAGACCTGGTTGGTGACGAGGATGACCCGCTCGTCGGACGCGAACGCCGCCATCGCGCGCGAGACGCACGCGGGCTGGAGCCGGTCGTCGTCGCCGATCCACCGTACGTACGCGCCGCGCGAGATCCGCGCCGCGTGCGTGAAGTTGGCGAGCAGGCCGACGTTGTGCGGATGCCGGTGGTACACGATCCTGCGCTCGCCGGCCGCCAGGTCGCGGCAGAGCTCCTCGGTGCCGTCCGTGGAGGCGTTGTCGGAGATGACCAACTCGATGCGCGGGTAGTCCTGGGCCAGCACCGAACCGATGACGCCTTCGAGCCGGTCGGCGCCGTTGCGCACGGGCAGGGCGATCGAGACGAGTTCAGGTTCCCGCATGTGCTCTCCCTTGACGTACGAGTCGCTGTAGCGCGGCGCGCGGCACCGCGACGAGCACGAACACCAGCAGCCCCGCGCCGCCCGCCACGCACAGCTCGGCGAACGGGCCGTCCACGGCCGCGGCCGACCCGGCCATCACGAGGCCGGCCGGCACGGCCGCCGCAAGCGGCCTGGCCAGTCCCGCCCCGAACAGTCGCAGCGGCACGCCGGACCGGTGCAGCGCCACCGCCAGCAGCGGCAGCGCCACCACCACGGCGATGACCGCGTGCGCCACGGCGGCGCCCTCGATGCCGCCGATCCTGGCGCCCGCCATGAGCGCGGGCACGAGCGTGACCGCCCAGGCCAGGTTCACCCACATGGGCGCCCTGGTCGCGCCGGTCGAGGCCAGGACGTCGGTGATGAGCAGGGTCAGCATGCGCACGGCCATCACGATCGCCAGGAAGCGCAGCACCCCGGCCGACGGCGACCAGCGTGCGCCGTACAGGAACTCCACGAGCGCGGGGGCGAGCACGCCCATGGTCACCGCGACCGGCAGCACCAGCGTGGCCAGCAGCGGCACCGCCTGCCGTACGCCCGCCCGCAGCGGCTCGTCGCCCTCCTCGGCCAGGCGGGAGAAGCTGGGCAGGGCCACGTAGCGGATGGCCGTGCCGATGAGCCCGGGGACCCAGCTCGAGATGTTGTAGGCCAGCAGGTAGAAGCCGAGCAGCGCCGGCCCGAGCACGTCGCCGACGATGACGGCGTCCACGTTCAGCAGCAGCCCTTCGACGCCGAGGCCGGCGCAGAGCGGCAGCCCGAACCGCAGCAACCGGACGGCCACCGCGCGGTCGAAGCCGAGCTCGATCCTGACCCCGGCCAAGACGACCACCAGCACGCCGGTGAGCGCGGCCCCGCTGAGCTGGCCCCACGCGAAGCTGTAGGCCCCTGCGCCGTTCGCGGCCAGGGTGATGGAGACGCCGGCGTTGGCGGCGAACCCGGCGAGGTTGGCCCAGGCCAGCTTGTCCTGCCGGAACGTGCGCATCAGCGCGGCGCTGCGGACCGCGGTCAGCCCGTAGACGAGGTTGGTGGCCATGAGGATGCGGATCACCCAGGTGGCGTCGTCGCTGCCGGCCAGCCGGGCGTAGAACGGCGCGATGACCCAGAACAGCGCGTACAGGCCGGCGCTGGACAGGACGGCCACCACCGTGGCCGTGGGCGCGACCTCCTCCAGCCTGCCGCGCCACTGCACGGTCGCGGAGATCACTCCGGCGTCGTTGATGTAGATGACGAACTGGGTGGCCGCCAGGGCGATGGCGAACACGCCGAAGTCCTCGGGCACCAGCAGCCGGGCCAGGACGAGGCTCATCACGAACGAGCCCGCCTTCATGACGAGGTTGCCGAGCAGGCTCCAGCGCAGCCCGCGCCCCGCCTTCCTGCCGATCTCGCCGACCTCGCTCACCGGCCGTCACCGTCGCCCGGCGGCACCCTCTCCAGCCAGATCTCCCGCCAGAACGGTACGAACTCGCGCGGGCAGCTCGCGTTGTAGACACCCTCGCAGACGAGGTCGTCGAGGACGATGCACGGGCTCTTCATGCTGAGCATGCGGCCGGTCCTCTCGTCGAGGCAGCGCTCCACCCTGGCGCGCACCCGCGCGGTCCTGCCGCAGTAGCGGGCCATCTCCTCCTCGAAGCCCAACCCGCGGTTGAGCAGGCTGTCGTTGAGCGTGTCGAGGATCTCCTCCTTCGGCCTGATCCTGACCAGCTC
>NZ_SMJZ01000076.1 GCF_004348345.1 Nonomuraea longispora | reverse complement strand
CCCCACGAGTGGCGGCAGGCCCGCCATCGACGCCGCCGCGAGCGACGCCGCCCCGCACACCCACGGCATCGCCCGGCCCACCCCGCTGAGCTCGCCCGTCTCGCGGCTGCCCGCCGCGTGGTCGACGATGCCCACCACGAGGAACAGGGACGCCTTGAACAGCGCGTGCGCCACCAGCATGGCGGCCCCGGCCAGCGCCGTCCCCCGCGTGCCCGCGCCGAACAGCGCCACGAGGAAGCCGAGCTGGCTGACCGTGCCGTAGGCCAGCAGCCGCTTCAGATCCGTCTCGCGCAGCGCCCGCCAGCCGCCGAGCACCATCGTGACCAGCCCGAGCGGCACGGCCACCGCCCGCCACAGCGTGACGTCGCCGAACGCCGGCCCGAGCCTGGCCACCAGGTACACGCCCGCCTTCACCATGGCCGCCGCGTGCAGGTACGCCGACACGGGCGTGGGCGCGGCCATCGCGGCGGGCAGCCACGTGCTGAACGGGAAGATCGCCGACTTGGCCAGCGCGCCCGCCAGCACCAGCACCAGCGCGACCGGCCCGGCCGCCGGGGGATCGGCGACGATGGCCGACACCCGGTACGTGCCGGCAGCCTGTGCGGCCAGCACGAACCCGGCCAGCATGCACAACCCGCCGAACGTGGTGACCATCAGCGCCTTCATCGCCGCCTGCCTGTTCACCCGGCTCTCCGGGTGGTACGCGATCAGCAGGTAGGAGAAGACGGTGGTGAGCTCCCAGAACACGTACAGCAGGAGCAGGTTGTCGGCCGTCACCAGTCCCAGCATCGACCCGGCGAAGGCCACCATGACACCGCCGTAGCGGCCGAGCCCGTCGTCGTGCGCCGGCAGGTACGCGGCGCTGTAGACCAGCACCAGCACGCCGGCGCCCGACACCAGCGCCATCATCACCACGGACAGCTGGTCGGCGCGGAAGGCCAGCTCCATCTGCATCACCGGCGCCCACGCGGTGGTCCCGGCCACGGGCAGCCCCCGCATCGCCACCCACAGCGTGTAGGCGAAGGCGGCGGCCGGCGGCACGGCCAGCACGACGAGGGAGCCGCGCCCCATGCGGGCGGCCAGCCGGGGAGCGCAGACCGCCGCCACCGCGTGCAGGATCAGCAGCAGCTCCATGGGCTCCTCGGGCGGGAAATTCCGGTTACGTCCGCCCAATCTCTCCCGTCGTGCCGACGCAGGCGCGCAGGCACGACCAGGGTTGACCCGAACCTCACCACTCCCACACCGATGGGTGGGACGCAGCCGTCAGCGCCGCGGACGCGCGCCCACCCGGAGCCGTCAGCGCCGGACGCGCGCGCAGCCGACGTCGTCAGCGCCTCAGTCGGCGGCGTCGACGCGCCTGCGCACCTCGTCGGCCAGCTGTCCGAGCGACCGGTCGAGCAGCTCGCGCACCTCGTCGGCGTGGGCCCCCGAATCGGGCTCGTCGAGCAGCGAGATGTGCACGGTCACCTCGCTCGTGCCGCTCGCCGAGTCGGACACCTGCAGCCAGCCGGCGTATCCGGGATGGTCGCGCCCGCCCCACTCCACCCGCAGCTGCTCGTCGGAGGCGCGGAACAAGCCCTCGTGCGTGCCCGTGCCGGGGACCAGCTCGCCGCCCGCCTCCACGGTGCCGGGGCCGCTGCCGGTCACCGTCAGGCCCTGCGGCAGCCACCTGTCCATGATCTCCACGTCGGACGCGACGCCGTACACGATCATGCTGTCGGCCGGCATGCCGCGCGTCGCCTCGAACTCCGCCATCGCAACCCCCTGATCAATGCTCCCGCCGTACCCGTGTGATGTGCGGGCAAACAGCCGCCGGACCGCCGGGCCCTGCCGCTACCGTTGCTGTCGGCGCGAGTCCGTGCGGCGAGGGGAGCGGGGCGATGGCGGAGTTGCCACGGGTGCCGCCGGAGATGTTCCGGTTCACCACCACCGAGCGGGCCGACCTCCACACCGCCGTGCTCTACGCCTTCGGCGAGGCCAACGAGCGGCTGGAGACGGCGCTGACGTCGGAGGAGGTCCGCGAGCGGCTGCGGGCGGTCGGATGGTACGCCCCGGTCGCCGACCACGACCTGTCCGGCACGCTCAAGCAGCTGGCCGGCTGGGGGCTGCTCGACGTGATCTTCAACCACGCCGGCACCTTCGCCACCGCCGAGGAGTACGAACGCAAGAACCTGCAGTACTCGCTCACCAGGCGGGGCGAGGCGGCGTTCGCCGGGGTGCAGCACGCGATGGCGATGCTGGCCTCGGCGGGCGCCTTGCAGACCGCGGTGCTCGACGCCGTCGCCGACCGGCTGGGGGAGCTGGAGACGCTGCTGCGCGACCCCGATCCCGGGCGCAACCGGCGGGTCTTCACCTGCCTGCAGGAGCTGGAGGGCCACCTCGACGGCCTGCGCAACAACACCAAGCGGTTCAACGGCGAGTTGCAGCGGCTGCTGCGCCTCGAAGGCGCCGACCTCGCCACGTTCCACGAGGTCAAGTCGGCCACGATGGCCTACCTTCAGGAGTTCGTGACCAACCTGGAGCAGCGCGGCGACACCATCGCCGCCGCCCTGGAAGGGGTCGAGACGCACGGCGTCAGCGTGCTGCACGCGCGGGCGCTCGACGGCGCCGACCTGCCGAGGACGCCCGGCACCGACCACGCCACCCCGTGGCTGGCGGCGCGGGCGGCCAAGTGGGAGGGGCTGCGGTCGTGGTTCGCCCAGCACGACGGCTTCGGTGCCAGGACCGGTGACAACACCGGCGAACCCGTCGTGCCGCGCGTGCGGCAACTGCACGACGTGGCCAGGCGGGCGATCGTGGCGCTGCTGCAGGTGCTCGACCGGATCACCGACTCCCGCCGCCGATCCTCCAGCGCCGCCGCCGACTTCCGTACGCTGGCCCGCTGGTTCGCCACCGCGCCCGCCGAGGACGACGCGCACCGGCTGTGGGACGCGGCGTTCGGGCTCGGCTCCGCCCGCCACGCGCACCTCGGGCACCCCGACGCCGAGCTGATCCCCTCCGGGGTCCCCTGGTCGGAGGCCCAGCCCGTGGAGGTGTCGGCGCTGCTGCGCTCGCGGGGCCGCACCGAGCGGATGGGGCGCACGGGCAAGGTCCGCGACGTGGCCGAGCTGCGGGCCGGGCGCCGAGCGCGGGCCGAGAAGGAACGCGCCGAGTTGGAGGCCGCCTGGGCCGCGCTCGCCACCACAGGGACCGTACGGCTGTCGCAGCTGGGGGAGCTCGACCACGAGGCGTTCGGGCGGCTGCTCGACCTGCTCGGCAGGGCCCTCGCCGAACGCCCCGACGCGACCGGCGTGCGGCGGGCCGTCACCTCCGACGGGCGCGTCGAGATCGTGCTCAGGGCGCCCGGCGACGGCGCCGTGGCGGTGCTGTGCACGTCCGAGGGGTGGTTGCGCGGCCCCGACTACCTCATCGACGTGCGCGCGCTCGGCGACTCCCACGCCGGCGTATCCGCGGCGGGATCCCGGGCGGCAGGCGCATGAGCAGCCTCGCCAACCAGCTCGTCAGGGCCGAGAAGGAGGAGATCGCCCGGGCGATCAGGACCCTGCTCGGGCGGCCGCTCGTGTCCCTGCAGAGCGACCCCGCCGCCTTCGACCTGATCAGGAAACGCCGGCAGCCGCTCATCCAGTGGTTCGACTACTTCTGCGGCTGGCGGCTGGTCGTGGAGCCGCGCCAGGGCTACGCCCGGCTGGTCAAGGTGCGGACCGAGCCGGGCGCCACCAGGCCCGCCCGCCGGCGCCGCGCCACCAGGGCGCCTTTCGACCGCCGCCGCTACACCCTGTTCTGCCTCTGCGCGGCCGAGCTGCTCACCTCGCCTGTCACCACGATCGGCATGCTCGCCCAGCGGGTCGTGCAGGCGGCCGCCGTCGAGGCCGACGTGCCCGCGTTCGACCCGGTCAAGGCCGGCGAACGGGCCGCCCTCGTCGACGCGCTCAAACTGCTCGAACACCACGGCGCCATCACCGTCATGGACGGCACGACCGACTCCTACCTCGACGACGAAGACGCCAAAGTGCTCTACCGGGTCGACACCACCCGCGTGATCAGGCTGCTGGCCGCGCCCGTGCCGCCGTCCCGGATCGCCGCCCGCGCCGCCGAGGAGCCGGACCCCGGCACGCTCGCCGAGCTCACCGCGGCCCTCACCACCGAAAGCCGCTACGGCGGCGACGAGCCCACCGAGACCCAGCGCAACCTGTGGGCCCGCCACTCGCTCATCCGGCGGCTGCTCGACGAGCCCGTCGTCTACCGCGCCGACCTGACCGGCGCCGAGTCCGACTACGCCGCCTCGCTCACCGGCCGCCAGATCCTGCGCCGCGCCGCCGAGGAGGCCGGCTTCGTGCTGGAGGAGCGGGCCGAGGGGTTCCTGCTCGTCGACCCCGACGGCACCGCCACCGACACGAGGTTCCCCGACGACGGCAGCCACGCCAAGGTGGCCGCCCTGCTGCTGCTCGACCTGCTCGTCTCCGCCGGTCCCGTCACCGCCCGGCGGCTCGACGCCGAGGCGAACGGGCTGCTGCGCCGGTTCCCCCAGTGGGCGAAGGCGTACCAGTCCGACGGCGGCGGGGCGCGGCTGGCCGCCGACGCGCTGGAGGTGCTCACGATGTTCGGGCTGGCCCGCCGCACGGGTGACCGGGTCGCCGCCCTGCCCGCCGCGGCCCGCTACCGGGTCGACCGCGGCACGGCCGTCCAGGAGGATGCATGACAGTCACCGAACTCACACCCGCGCGCGCCGCGCAGGTCGTGGAGGACCGCTGGGTACCCGTACGCGCGGGCATCCTCAACGTGTGGCGCTACTACGACGAGGTGTTCGAGTTCCACCGGGGCCGGCTGCTGCTGCGCGGCCCCAACGGCAGCGGCAAGTCCAAGGTGCTGGAGCTGC
This sequence comes from Nonomuraea longispora, assembly GCF_004348345.1. Lineage (GTDB taxonomy): Bacteria > Actinomycetota > Actinomycetes > Streptosporangiales > Streptosporangiaceae > Nonomuraea > Nonomuraea longispora. The sequence continues at coordinate 31,758 of NZ_SMJZ01000076.1, read as the reverse complement.
TGCTGCCGTACCTGCTCGACGCCAGCCTCAAGCCGAGCAGGCTGTCGACGTTCGGTGGCACCGAACGCACCATGCACTGGAACCTCATGGGCGACGGCGCCGCCGGCGCCACCCGGGTCGGCTACGTGTGGATCGAGTTCCGGCACCCCGGCGGCCGTTGGTTCACCTGCGGCGCCCGGCTCCAGGCCACCGTCCACACCAAGAACGTCACCGCCGCCTACTTCACGACCGAGGCCCGCGTCGACACCCCCGACGGCATCCGGCTCAGCGGCGAAAGCGGCCAGCCGCTGACCAAGGCCCAGCTCGCCGACGAGCTCGGCACCTCGGGCACGGTGCACGAGTCCGCCGACGCCTACCGCACGGTCGTGCGCCAGACCCTCTACCGGGGGCTCAACGAGCAGCGCTACGACTCGCTGCTCACCGCGCTGCGCCAGCTGCGCACCCCCAAGCTGTCCGAACGCCTCGATCCCGGGCTGCTGTCGGAGCTGCTGTCCAGCGCGCTGCCGCCGCTCGGCGAGGGCGAGATCCACGAGATCGCGGAGGGGTTCGAGCGGCTTGACCGGCAGCGCGAGGAGCTGCGGCTGCTCGACCGCGACGTGGAGGAGGCCGACCGGCTGGCCGCCCGTCAACGCGGGTACGCCCAGCGCGTCCTGCGGGCCGCCGCCGCGGCCGTCACGTCCGCCGGCTACACGCTGGACTCGCTGGCCGCCGAGGTGCGGAACAAGCGGGAGGCGCTCACGGAGGCCGAGGGCGAGCTGGAGGCGGCCACCGTGCGGCTGGCCGAGGAGGAGGCGCAGGAACTGGCGCTGGCCGCGCAGATCGAGGGTCTCAAGGAGAGCGAGGCGTACCAGGCCGGCGGGGAACTGCACCGGCTGCGTACGGAGGCGCAGTCCGCGCACGAGACGGCGGCCCGGCTGCGCGACCAGGCGGGGACGGCGGCCCACGCCGCCGCAGCCAAGGAGGAGCTGGCCGCTCGGGCCCAGGACGGCGCCCGCACGGCCGCCGCGCTGGCCGACCGCGCCAGGGGCGAGGCCCGCAGGGCGGCGGAACGCGCCGGCCTGCTCGGCGTCCACGAGGAGAGCGAACGCGCCGCCACCCACGGCTCTGGTCAGGACACCACCCACGGCGTCGCCCACGGCGCCGGTGGCGAGGTGGGCGCCGCACCCGGCGGTCCGGAGGGCGGGCCGGACGGCGAGCAGGACGTACGCAGGGCGCGGGAGCTGCTGCGTGCCGCCGTGTCCAGCCGCGCCGCCCAGATCAGGGAGGTCCGGGCGGGCATCGCCGGGCACCAGGAGGCCGTCAACCGCCGCGCCACCGCCGAGCGGGATCGCGACGACGCCAGGGACGACCTCGCCGCCGCCAGGGCCGCCCACGACCAGGCCGAACGCCTGCGCGACGAGCGGGCCCGCGACCTCGCCACGGCCCTGGCCGAGTGGGCGGGCGGCTGCACCCAGCTCCAGCTCGACCCCGGCGAACTGGCCGACCTGGCCGAACGGTTCGAGCGGGCGGACGAGCTGGTCAGCGCCGCCCGCACCGCCGCGGCCGTCCGCTACGCCGCCCGGGAACAGCACCTGACGGGGCTGCGCGACCGGCTGGTCGCCGAACGGGCCGACCTCAGCAAGGAACGCGAACGCCTCAACGACCGGACCGTCCTGGATCCGCCCGCCCCGCACACCCGCACCACGAGCCGGCAGGGCCGTCCGGGCGCGCCGCTGTGGCGGGCCGTGGCGTTCAGGTCCGGCCTCGACCCGGTCGCGCAGGCGGGCGTGGAGGCCGCGCTCGAAGCGGCCGGGCTGCTGGACCTGTGGCTGCTGCCCGACGGCGGGTTCGACGCGGGCGAGCACGACGCCTTCGCCGTGGCCTCGCTGGCCAAGCCCGCGCCCGGCTACAGCCTCGCCCACGTGCTGTTCACGGAGGCGGACTCGCCGGTGCCCGCCGACACGGTGTTGTCCGGCATCGCGTTCGCGCCCAGCGCGATCGGCGTCGACCATCCGGCCGTCATCGGCGCCGACGGCACCTGGCGGCTCGGCCTCGCGGCGGGCCGCTGGGTCAAGCCCGAACCCTCCTACATCGGCGCCACCGCCCGCGAACGCGCCCGGCGCCGCCGCATCGCCGAACTCGACGACCGGCTCGGGGAGCTGGCAGGCACCGTCGCCGAGTGCGACCACCTGCTCGCCGTGGTCGAGGGCGACCGCGACACGCTCGCCGCCGAGCTGCGGCGCAGGCCCGACAGGACACCGTACGCCGAGGCCGTGCAGGAGCTCGACGGCGCGGTACGAGGGATGGCGCTGCTCGAAGACCGCCTCCACGCCTGCGAGCAGCGCCTGCACGAGCGCGAGCAGGACGTCGCCAGGTCGCTGCGGCGGCTCACCGAGCTGGCCGCGAGCCACGCGCTGCCCACGGGCCCGCCCGCGCTCGACAATTTGGAAGACGCCCTGCGCACCGCCGAGATGACCGGCACCGTCTGGCACGACCGGCGCGCGGGCGCCCGCGCCGCCAGGGAACGCGCCGGGCACGCGCGTGAGACCGCCCGCGAATACCAGGCGCTGGCCGTGGCCGCCGTCGAACGCGCCGAGGAGGCCGCGGCCGCCGCCGTCGTGCTGGCGGAGAAGCTGGCCGCGGTCGAGTCCACGGTCGGCGCCGAGCACCACCGGGTCCTCGGACAACTCCAGGACACCCAGACCGCCTACCACGCCTGCCGCCGGCTCATCAAGTCGGTCAACGAGAGCCTGGCCCAGCTCAACGCCAGGCTCGGCCGGCTCAGGGGAGAGCTGGGCACGGCGGAGGAACGGCACGCCGAGGCCGGGCGCACGCGGGACGAGGTGTCCGAACGGTTCCGGCGGCTGGCGGCCGGGCACCTGCCGGCGGACGCGCGGGTGACGGTCGAGCCGGCCGCGGGTGCCGGGGTCAGGGCGGTGCTGGAGGCGGCCAGGGCCGTCGGCGAGCGGCTGTCCTCCGTGCCGTACGAGCTGAAGAACGTCAGGGAGGCCGAGGCGCGGTTGCAGGACGCCTTCCACCACGCCAGGGAGGTCCTCGCCGACCGGGCCGACCTGGAGCTGGCGCCCGACGACGACGTGCAGACGCTGACGGCCACCGTCAGCGGCGTACGGGCGGGGGCCGCGGCCCTCAGCGCGGCGCTGCGCAAGGAGCGCGACGAGCGGCGCTCCGACATCACGGAGGCGGAGCGCGACCTGTTCGACCGGACGCTGGCGGGCGACACGCGCCGGCACCTGGCCGACCGCATCAGGCAGGCGAGCGCGCTGGTCGAGGGCATGAACCAGCGCCTCGAACGTGTCCGCACCGCCTCGCGGGTGGCCGTGCGGCTGGTGTGGCAGGTCGATCCCGCCCAGTCGGCCGGCACCCGCGCCGCCCGCGACCTGCTGCTGCGCGACCCCGCCGGGCTGAGCGAGGCCGACAAGGAGGCCCTCTACGTCTTCTTCAGGGACCGCGTGGAGGAGGCGCGGGCCGACAACTCGTCGGCGAGCTGGGAGGACCAGCTGATGAAGGTGCTCGACTACACCTCCTGGCACCGGTTCGTGGTCAGGCTGGAGCGGGGCGACGGTCAGGGCTGGCAGGACCTCACCAGGAAGCTGCACGGGGCGCTGTCCGGCGGGGAGAAGGCGATCGCGCTGCACCTGCCGTTGTTCGCCGCCGTGGCCGCGCACTACCAGACCGATCCGGGGTGCCCGCGCTTCATCCTGCTCGACGAGGTGTTCGTCGGGGTCGACAGGACCAACCGGGGGCAGGTGTTCGACCTGCTGGTTGACCTGGGGCTGGACCTGGTGCTCACCTCCGACCACGAGTGGTGCGAATACCGGGAGCTGGACGGCATCGCGATCCACCAGCTCATCACAGGGGACGGCGACGACGCGGTGACCACGGCCAGGTTCGTCTGGAACGGCTACCGTACGGTGCCGGCCGAATGACCGTCCCCGACCGGTTGCGCGCCCGCGAGCTGCGGCCGGTGTGGCTGGCCCTGCACGAGCGGCTCTCCTCCGGCCGCCCTGTCAGCCGGGTCAGGGTGACCGGCCTGGCCGACGGGCAGCAGGCCGCCGTCGCCGACCTGCTCGGCCTCGACCGCTACCCCGGTGCCTCGATCACCATCGAGGTGTCCCGGCTGGCGGCCGCGCTCGGCGGGCTCGACGTGCGCGCCGTCACCGAGGAGATCGCCGGCCCGCTCGGCGACCGCCGGCGCAGGCGCGAGGAGCGGGAACGGGAGCGGACGGCGCTGGCCGCCTGGTTCGCGGCGCATCCCGTGGTCGTGGCCGAGCCCGCGCTGCTCGCCCTGCCGGCCGCGCGCGCCGGCCGCGACCTGATGGAGCGGGCCTTGGCCGTGCTGGCCGCGCTGCCCGCCGCGGGACGGCCGCTGGCGGCGGTGGCCGCCGACGTGACCGGCGACCCGCACGCCCTGGACGACGGTACGCGGCTGTCGTCGCTGGTGCTGAAGGCGCTGTCGACGCTCTATGACGTGCCCGCGCCGGAGGGCGCGCAGGCCAGGCGGGCGTTGTGGGAGCGGGCGGGGGTGGCCTGCGACGCGCTGTCGACGACGGCCCTGGTCGCCGGCTTACGCCCGGACGGGGATGAGCCCCTGGCCAGAGCCCTGCGCGTCTGGGACGGCCGGGCCAGCGTGATCACCCTGGCGCAGCTCCACGACACGCAGGGGCTGCGGGTGCGCGAGCGGGTCGTCTGGGTGGTGGAGAACCCGACCGTGCTCGCCCTGGCCGAGCAGCGCTTCGGCGGCGACTGCCCGCCCATGGTCTGCACCTCCGGCTGGCCGAACAGCGCCGTCATCCGCCTGCTCCGGGCGTTTCCGCGGGACGTCGGGCTGCGGTATCACGGCGACTTCGACGGGGAGGGCCTGCGGATCGCCGCTTACACCATGGCCAAGACCGGGGCGGAGCCGTGGCGGATGTCCGCCGACGACTACCTGCGGGCTCTCGCGGGCCGCCCGCCGTCCGGCCCCTCGTCGGGCTCGTCGTCAGGTCTGTCACCCGGCCCGACACCGGGCCGGGTGACCGACGCCCCCTGGGACCCCGGCCTGGCCCCGGCCCTGCGCTCTCACGGGCTCGCCGTACCCGAGGAACTGGTCGCTGAGTGCCTGCTCGCCGACCTGGCCGCCGCCGTCAGCCCTCGAAGCGGACGGTCGCGTCGGTGTCGGTGATGCGCTGCACGTGTACGGACAGGCCGTTGATGCTGCCGCGGGTGCCCGCGCCGAGGGTGGTGGCCGCGCCGGACTTCGTCGACTGGATCATGACGGCGTGGAACATGCCGGCGACATGCACCTTGGAGACCCGAACGTCGGACAGGCGGTAGCGGGGGTCGACGGGGAAGGTCACCGGCTCGGTGACGGTGAGTGTGCATGTGCCGTCGTAGCAGTCACTCAGGTCGTTCTCCGCGTCAGCGCTCGCGGGCGCGGCGAGTGCCGCCCCCGGGAGCATGCAGGCCGCGAGGGTCAGGGCGGTGATGGCCTTCCTGGACATACGCTCTCCTCAGTTCGATCCGGATCCGACACCTCATGTGTCGGCACGGTTACTCTTCGTGTTGGAAAGCGTGCCCGAGACGGGACACGGTTAGGCAACAATGTGTGCCGCCATGGATTCCCAGAAGCAGGGAAAGGGCTTACCTTGGTATGGGAGCGCTCCCAAAACCCGAGAGATGTGATGCGCATGCCCCTCCGCCACGGGCCCCCGCCCGCGACGCCGATCCGGACGGCGGAGCACCTGCTGCCCTCGGTACCGGCCGGCGTCGGCGAGGCGCGCGCTCTGGTCCGCGCCGACCTGACCGCGTGGGGCCACGACGACATGATCGACGACTGCCTCGTCATCGTCAGCGAACTCGTCACCAACGCCGTCGTGCACGGCGGGTCGGCGTACGCGCTGCGCCTGGAGGACCACGGCGGCCGCCTCTACGGCGAGGTGTTCGACCCGGGCGACGGCATGCCGCGCCCGCGTACCCCCGCGCCCGGCACACCGTCGGGCCGGGGCCTGCAGATCGTCGCCGCGATCGCCGACGACTGGGGCGTACGGGCGGCCGACGGCGGCAAGGTCGTGTGGTTCTCGGTCACCCATCCCGCGTCGGCGGGCGTGACGGCTCTCCATCGTCGTCCGGCGACTCCCCGCCGCGGGCCGTCATGCGGACGGGCACGCTGCGCTCCCACACTGCCTCGAACAGCGCCACCAGGGCGTCCAGCAACGGTGACGGATGGATCAGGTACGACGCCGTGACCGCGTCGTCGCCGGCCCGGAGCAGCGGGATGATGGCCAGCCGGTCGTCGGAGACGGCCGGCTTCATCGGCAGGCCGGCGGCGATCCTGGCCTGTTCCCCGTGCTGCATGCCGGCCGTCACGTCCTCCAGCCGGCCGGGAAGGTCCAGCACGCCGGTCACCTGCGCCGTCACTTGCTCGTCCGGTCGCGGGGACCGGCGTCACGGGGGCGGAGGGAGCTCGCCCGAGCCGCGGACGATCAGCCGGGTGGGCACCACCTGCCTGCGCGCCTTGGACCGGTCACCGTCCAGCCGCGACAGCACCAGGTCCGCCGCCGCGGCCCCCATCCGCGCCGGGTCCTGCGCCACCACCGTCAGCGGCGGGTCGAGGACCTCGGCCAGCGGCAGGTCGTCGAACCCGACCAGCGCGACGTCCGTGCGCCGTGCCCGGGCCAGCGCCACCACCGCTCCCATCGACGCGAGGTTGTTGGCCGCGAACAGCGCCGTCGGCGGGTCGCTCAGCGTCAGCAGCCGCAGGGTGGCCCGGGCCGCGGCGTCCTGGTCGTGCCCGGTCTCGACAAGCGAGCGGTCGAACGGCAGCCCCGCCCGGTCGAGGGCGTCGCGGTAGCCCTGGAAACGTTCGCGGCGGGTGTAGAGCGAGGCGGGCAGGTCGCCCACGAAGCCGATGCGGCGGTGGCCGTGCGCGATCAGGTGGGCGACGCCGGCCCGCGACCCCTCCCGGTTGGCGCTGACGACGCTGTCGGCGGTCAGGCCCACCGCCGGGCGGTCGAGGAAGACGATCGGCAGCCCGGCCACCCGCTCGCCCCGCAGCCCTCGGTGCTCGCTGGTGGCCGAAGGGACGATCATGAGGGCGCTCACCCTGCGGGCCAGGAACGTCGCGACCAGCGACTGCTCCAGGGCGGCCGTCTCGCTGGACGAGCCGACGATGAGCGTCAGCCCGCGGGACCTGATGGCGCTCTCGACGCCGCCGGCGACCGTACCGAAGAACGGGTTGCCCATCTCGGGGATGATCAGGCCGATCGCGGCGTCGCGCGCGCCGACCCGCATGTTGCGGGCCATCAGGTTGGGCTGGTAGCCGAGCTTCTTGACGGCCGCCATGACGCGCTCGCGGGTCTCGACGGCGACCGGGCCGTCGTCGTTGAGCACCCGCGAGACCGTCTTGGCGGTGACGCCGACCTCGCGCGCCACATCTGTCATCGTCGGACGCCGCATCCGGCCCATGCTAGTGGCCCGTCCCCGCAGGCGGCGGAGCACCCGTAGGGGGCCGCACCACGACAGCCGGGCCCGGCGGCGCGCTCGTACCGGAAGGTGTCACGACAGCCCGATCGCCTCCGCCGCGTCCTTGTCCTTCACCACGGACTTGCCGTCCGACACCTGGATGGCGCCGGTCATGATGGCGACCACCTCGGCCATGCTGTGGTCGCCAGGGACGATCTCGGCGACCCTGCGGCCCAGGCGCTGGATGTGCACGCGGTCGGCGATCTCGAAGACGTGCGGCATGTTGTGGCTGATCAGCACCACCGGCGTGCCACGGTCGCGTACCTGCCTGATCAGGTCGAGCACCTGGCCGGACTCCTTGACGCCGAGCGCCGCCGTGGGCTCGTCCATCACCACGACGTTCGTGGCCCAGGCGACCGCCCTGGCCACGGCGACGCCCTGGCGCTGCCCGCCCGACAGCGACTCGACCGGCTGGGTGAGCGAGCGCAGCCCGATCTTGAGCTCGGCCATGTGCTTGGCCGACTCCTCACGCATGCGCTTCTTGTCCAGCATCCGGAAGACCCGACCGAGGATGCCCGGTTTCCGTAGTTCCCTGCCCAGGAACATGTTCGTCGCGATGTCGAGCGAGGCGGCGACCGCGAGGTCCTGGTAGACGGTCTCGATGCCGTGCCTGCGGGCGTCGAGCGGGTCGCGGAGACGCACCGGCCTCCCGTCGAGCAGGATCTCGCCGGAGTCCGGCTGCAGCGCGCCCGTCAGCGCCTTGATCAGGCTCGTCTTGCCGGCGCCGTTGTCGCCGATGACCGCGAGCACCTCACCGGGCATCAGGTCGAAGTCGGCGCCGTCGAGCGCGGTCACGTGGCCGTACTTCTTGACCAGGCCGCGCGCCTGGAGCACGGGTTCCGTCATCGGGTCCTCCTGCGGGAGAGCTGGTCGACGGCGACGGCGAGGATCACCAGGATGCCCGTGATGAGGGTCTGGTAGATCGACGGTACGCCCATCAGCTGCAGGCCGTTCCTGAACACCCCCACGATGAGCGCCCCGATCAGGGTGCCCAGCACCATGCCCCGGCCGCCGAACAGGCTGGTGCCGCCGAGCACGACCGCCGTGATGCTGTCGAGGTTGTCGGTCTGGCCGGCCTGCGGGTCGCCCACGCCGGTACGGGAGACCAGCAGCAGGGCCGCGATGCCGTACACGAAGCCGGCCAGCGTGTAGACGCCCACGGTCAGCCGCCGCGTCCTGATGCCGGTCAGCCGGGCCACTTCGGGGTTGTTGCCCAGCGCGTACACGTGCCGGCCCCACGCCGTCGAGCCCAGCAGGTACGCGAACAGCAGGAACAGCAGGATCGTCAGCAGCGAGCCGTAGGTGACGTTCGTCTGGCCGACCTGGAACGTCTGCCCGAGGAACGTCAGCAGCGGCGGCAGGTCCGTGATGGTCTGCTCGCCGGAGTAGATGTGGGTGAGCGCGAACGCCACGTTCAGCATGCCGAGCGTCACGATGAACGGCGGCAGGGAGATCCGCGTCACCAGCAGCCCGTTGACCAGCCCGAACCCGGCGCAGACCGCGAGCCCGGCGGCGACCGCGAGCAGCGCGGGCAGGCCGCCGTCCACCGCCAGCTTCGTCATCACGATGCCGCCGAACGCCATGATGGCGCCGTTGGCCAGGTCGATGCCCGCGGTGAGGATGATCAGGGTCTGGCCGATGGCCAGCGTGCCGACCACCATGACCTGCTGGATGATCAAGGAGAAGTTCGTGCCGGTGAAGAACTGCTCGGTGTTGAGCCCGAAGTACAGGCAGGCCAGCAGGAGCGCGGCCAGCGGGCCCGCGACGGGGGTGCTGATCAGGCGGCGCGGCAGCGACGCTTCCATCACGGCCACGTTCAGCCCCAGCAGTTCGCCAGGCCGAAGGCGGCGTCCTCGGCCTCGATGCCGTCGGCCGCCTTGTCGGTGATCAGGGTGACGCCGGTGTCGGTGTAGCCGGTGGGCTTCTGGCCGCCCTTGGCGTACGCGGCCACCGCCTTGACGCCGTCCTCGGCCATCTTGAGCGGGTACTGCTGGCTGGTCGCGGCGATCTGCCCCGACTGCACGGCCCTGACGCCGGTGCAGCCGCCGTCCACGGAGACGATCAGCACCTCCTTCTCGCGGCCCTTGGCCTTCAAGGCGGTGTACGCGCCCAGCGCGGCGGGCTCGTTGATGGTGTAGACGAGGTTGATGTCGGGGGCCTTCTGCAGGCAGTTCTCCATCGCGGTCTGCCCCTTGGCCTGGTCGCCCCTGGTGTCCTGGGAGCAGACCACGGACGGGTCGCCCTCCCGGATGCCGAACCCCTTCAGGAACCCGTCGTGCCGCAGCTTGCCGACCGTGATGCCGGGGGCCAGGTCGAGGGTGGCGATCCTGGCGGGCTCGCCGGCCATGGCGGCCTTGGCGTACCGGCCGATCAGCTCTCCCGCCTTGAGGTTGTCGGTGGCGAACAGCGCGTCGGTGGCCTCCTGCGGCTCCGTGGGGGTGTCGAGCGCGATGACGAGCACGCCCGCGTCACGCGCCTTCTTGATCGCCGGGACGATGGCCTTGGTGTCGCTCGGGGTGATGAGGATGCCCTTCACGCCGGCGGCGACCATGTTCTCGATGGCGGTGATCTGGGCGGCGTTGTCGCCGTCGAACTTGCCCGCCGCGCTCATCAGCTCCATGCCGCCGGCCTGGGCGGCCTTCTGCGCGCCCTCCTTCATCTTGACGAAGAACGGGTTCGTCTCGGTCTTGGTGATCAGCCCTACCTTGGGGGTGGCGGAGTCGCTTCCCCCGCCGCTGCCGCCGCAGCCGGTGACGAGAAGCACGGTGACCAGGAGGCCGGCCGATAGCTTTGCATTCATGGCGCTGTCCTATCAGGGGGGATACGATGTCATCGTTGACATATGTCAACGTTGACATCTGCTGTGCTGCGATGATGGACTCCGATCCGAGATACGTCAATGCCCTGCTGCCGTAACGAATCGGCAACGTGCCAGAAAGGCAGGCCCGATGATCGCCGTCCTGGGCGAGTGCGTCGCCGACAGCTTCACCACACGCCACCCCGCCGCTTCCACCGCCACGCCCCATGCAGACGACGGTACGGCGGGTCCGGCGTCGCGGCCAGACGACACAGGCGGCACAGGCGGCACAGGCGGCGACACGGACGGCACGGACGGGCTGGCGCTGCGGGTGCTGCCGGGTGGCGGGCCGGCGAACACGGCGGTGGCGCTGGCCAGGATCGGCACTCCCACCCGCTTCCTGGGCCGCCTGTCACGCGACGTGTTCGGCGCGATGTTCCGCGACCGCCTCACCGCCTCCGGCGTGGACGTGTCGGCGTGCGTCGAGGCGGAGGAGCCGAGCACGCTCTCCGTCGCCGCTCTCGACCCGCACGGGCGGGCCACCTTCACCTTCTACACCGAGGGCGCGGCGGACTGGCAGTGGCGGCCGGACGAGCTGGACCCGGCGCGCGTGGGCCCCTTCAGGTGCCTGCACACGGGCTCCATGGCGCTGGTCGGGAAACCGGGACGTGAGGCGGTCGAGGAGTTCGCGCGCTCGGCCGCCGGGCATGCCACGATCTCGATCGACCCGAACGTGCGCCCCAGCTTCGCCACCAGGGACGACTATCAGATCACCCGCTGGTGCGAGTGGACCGACATCCTCAAGCTCAGCGACGACGACCTGGACTTCCTGCTGCCCGGCACGTCGATGGAGCGCGCCTGCGGCGAATGGCACGCCGCCGGCGCCCGTCTGATCGTCGTCACCAGGGGCGCGGCGGGTGCGCTGGTGTCGGTGGACGGCGACCGGGCCCACGTGCCGGCACCGCAGGTGGACGTCGTGGACACGGTCGGCGCCGGTGACGCCTTCACCGCCGGCCTGCTGCACGCCCTGGACGCCAGGGGCCACCTGGGCGGGCGTCTCCGCGACCTGGACCTCGCGACGGCGGTGGCGGCGGCCGGGTTCGCCGCCCGGGTGGCGGCCCAGACGTGCTCAGTGGCAGGCGCCAACCCGCCCTGGTCCGGTATGGGTGGCGGCGCACGCGGGTGACGTCACGTTGCCGGCCGATGGGTCACGTGCCGCGCAGGCCGGCGAAAAGGTCGTCCTCGCGGCCGGGGGCGTCGACCTTGCACAGCTTGCGCTCGAAGGCCTCGAGGGAGAAGGCCTGCTGCTGGATGTGCTCGGGCATGTCCAGCACGAAGATGTTCTCCCCCTGGCTCTCGTGCGCCTTGAGGGCCTTGAGCTTGCGCTCGGTGTAGGGGCCGACGTCGACGAGGGAGGTGACCCGCTCGTCCGGGGTGCCGAAGTCGCCGGACGGCTCGAAGCCGAGCTCCACGCCGTGCTCGCGCAGCATCTCGAACATCTTCCTCATCTCGGCGCGGGGCATGGCCGTGTAGTAGAACTTCTCGGGGATGCCGGTCGCCTCGACGGCCGCGACCGTGACGCGGTGCGCCTGGACGTGGTCGGGATGGCCGTAACCGCCGCCGCCCGTCTCGTCGTAGGTGACCACGACCTGCGGGCGGTAGCGCACCATCAGGGCTCCCAGCTTGGCGGCCGCCACCTCGACCGGCACGTTGGCGAACGCGCCGGCGTGGGCGTTGCCCTCCCAACCGTCCATGCCCGAGTCGCGGTAGCCGAGCAGCTCCAGGTGGTCGACGCCCAGATGGCTGACCGACTCGCGCAGCTCGGCGAGCCGCCGCTCGGCGACGGCCGCGTCGTCGTGGCCGGCCTCGCCCGGCTTCGCACCGCCCTCGGCGTCGCCTTGCTCGCCGTTGGTGCAGGTGACCAGGACGGTGCGGATGCCTTCGGCGGCGTAGCGGGCAAGGACGCCGCCGGTGCTCAGGCACTCGTCGTCGGGGTGGGCGTGTACGACCATCAGGGTGAGTTGCCGATCCATGACGCGAACACTATCGGCCGGCCCCGACAAACCGTACCCGACCAGTACGGCGGTGCTCGCGTACCTGAGGGGGCGGCGCGATCATGCGCGGCCGCCGGTCCTCGCCAGGTCGCCTGCGCGGAGCCGGGCGGCCGCGGCGGCGGCGCGGTCGCCGAGGCGGTCGGCCAGCGCCGCCTGCTTGAGCCAGTTGTACGGGCTGCACGGCCGCAGGTTGATCCGCTCGCTCGCCAGCGCCCGCGCGACGTCATGAAGCCCCGCCCGCAGGGCCGCCTCCAGCAGCGTCTTGTGCACGGCGTCCCGCTGGGCGTGGCTGCCCCCGAACTCGTGGATCCGATGCCTGACGGGATAAAGCAGCTCCACCACCGAGGCGTGGTCGCCCCGCCCGAACGCCACGATGGCCTGGCACACCGGCAACCCGACCTGCAGCGTCATGGCGTGGTTCGTGACGCCGGGACGCGGCTCCCGCGCATACGCCGCCCGCTCCGCGATCAGTCGCTCGGCGTCGCCGACGCGGCCGGCGCCGACGTACGCCATGACCGCGTGCATGTCGTTGAACGCGTAGAACGGCTCCGCCACCCGCGGGGGCCAGGCGTCGGCCAGCGCGCGCCAGCGTTCGTGCTGCTCCGAGCCCTCCAGGCGCAGGCGCCAGAGCAGGGCGGCGGCGTCGAGCAGCTCCATGCACGACTGCCCGCCCGCCAGCACCGCGTCGTAGATCTCCAGCACCCGCGGCACGTCGCCGGACTCCAGCGCGTACAGGCAGTAGTGCCACCATGTGTGGACGTTGAAGAACGTGCCGGTGGACCAGTCGGGCAGGCGCGCGTCGAGGTAGCGCAGGCCGCGGCCGAAGCGGCCCTGCATCTCGTACGTGTGCACCACCGCGTGGATGCCCCACACGTCGCGCGGGTTCAGCTCGACCGCGCGCAACCCCACCTCCTCCGACCGGTCGTAGTGGCCCGCCTCTTCGAGGCCGAAGGCGTACATGCCCAAAACATGCCCGAGATGCCGGTCGTCGTCGTGCCAGGCGTTCAGGGCGCCGCCGACGCGGTCGCGCAGCGAGCGCGCATTGCCGGTGAGGAAGTCGATCTGGTGGCCCGCGATCAGTGCCAGGGCGTCGCGCGGGTGCTCGACGGTGATCCAGGCCAGCAGCGTGCCGCACCGCAGGAAGTCGCCGTCGAGCAGCGCCTGCACGGCGGCAAGGTGCGCACGCTCGCGGGGAAGCAGCGACGCCTCGTCGGCGGCGCGGCGGAATGCCGCGAACCGTGCCCGCGCCTTGCGCGCGTCGTCGGCCTCGGTGGTGAGCAGTCCCAGGTAGGCCGACAGGACGTTGCCCATCGGGAAGCCGGGGGAGTCGGCCAGCGCCGCCTTCGTCTCGGCGGCGACCTCCACCCGGAAGTGCAGCAGCTCGTCGACGGCCTGGTCGTAGTGCCGCGCCGCGGCGGTGCTCGCCCCGCTCATCGCCAGGCCGTGCTGGTCGTCGGTCACCGATTCAATGTAACGGGCAGGCATCCGGACCGGCGGGAGGAGAGGTCGCATCGCCGGCCCACCGCGACGAGGTCAAGTGATCATTACCGTTGTCCGCCGAACTGCCAGGCGTCTCCTCTCGCCGGGCAGGGACGTGCCAGGCAGCTGAGCGCCAGGACCCGCCGCATGCTGGGCCACGGTATCCACCCGCCCGAGCCGGGCCTGGTGGACGGCATGCACCCGCACCGGCTCTTCGCCTGGACCCCGGGCAGGTGGCGTCGTCCCGGGGGCCCGCTCAGATCAGGCCGAGCGCCAGCATCGCGTCGGCGACCCGGCGGAAACCGTCGATGTTGGCGCCGGCCACGTAGTCGCCCGGCATGCCGTACTCGTCGGCGGTCTGCAGGCAACGGTCGTGGATGTCGCGCATGATCTCCTCAAGCCGGTGCTCGGAGAACTCGAACGTCCACGAGTCGCGGCTGGCGTTCTGCTGCATCTCCAGCGCGCTGGTCGCCACGCCGCCCGCGTTGGCCGCCTTGCCGGGTCCGAAGGCCACGCCCGCCTCCAGGAACACCTTGATGCCCTCCGGCGTGGTGGGCATGTTCGCGCCCTCGCCGACCGCGATGCAGCCGTTGCCGACCATGACCGCGGCGTCGCGGCCGGTGATCTCGTTCTGCGTGGCGGACGGCATCGCCACCTCGCACGGCACCTCCCACACGCTGCGGCCGGCCACGAAGGTGGCGTTGTCGCCGCGGCGTTCGGCGTAGACGTCCAGGCGGCCGCGTTCGACCTGCTTGATCTGCTTGAGCAGGTCCAGGTCGATGCCCTTCTCGTCGAGCACGTAGCCGGAGGAGTCGGAGCACGCGACGACCCGGCCGCCCAGCTGCTCGATCTTCTCGATGGTGTAGACGGCCACGTTGCCGGAGCCGGACACCGCGACCCGCCTGCCGTCGAACGACGTGCCGCGCGCCTTCAGCATCTCGTCCACGAAGAAGGCGCACCCGTAGCCGGTTGCCTCCGTACGGACCTGCGCGCCGCCGTATGCCAGGCCCTTGCCGGTGATGACGCCCGACTCGTACCGGTTGGTGATGCGCTTGTACTGGCCGAACAGGTAGCCGATCTCCCGGCCGCCGACGCCGATGTCACCGGCGGGCACGTCGGTGTACTCGCCGATGTGCCGGTAGAGCTCCGTCATGAAGCTCTGGCAGAAGCGCATGACCTCGCGGTCGGAACGCCCCTTCGGGTCGAAGTCGGAGCCGCCCTTGCCGCCGCCGATCGGCAGGCCCGTCAGGCCGTTCTTGAAGATCTGCTCGAATCCCAGGAACTTGACGATCCCCAGGTAGACCGACGGGTGGAAACGCAGTCCACCCTTGTACGGCCCGAGCGCGCTGTTGAACTCCACCCGGAAGCCGCGGTTGATCTGCACCTCGCCCCGGTCGTCGGTCCACGGCACGCGGAAAATGATCTGCCGCTCGGGCTCGCAGATCCGCTCTATGATCTTCGACTCGGCGTATTCGGGGTGCTTCCCGAGAACCGGGCCGATGCTTTCGAGCACCTCGCGCACGGCCTGGTGGAACTCCGTCTCCCCAGGATTGCGGCGTAGGACGTTGTCGTAGATCGACGACAGTTTCTCGTGCACACGTACTCCCTAGGCTCACTGCATGCGCTTCCTCACTGTAAGGGGCGGCCTGTTGTGAGCTGCACCCGTATGACTCATTAGCGAAGACCGTGTCACCTGCACGCCTTCAGGCCCGGCAGGTCAGCGGAACGCAAAACTTTTCCGCGGGCCGCCGGCCGGCCGTCACAGCAGCGCGCGCCGCGCTGTCCTAGCTGGCGCGATCGCCCACCGCGATCACCCACCGCGATCACCCACCGGGACCGGCTCGGCGCGCGACCCACCAAGGAGGCCCACCATGCGGGACCATCGATCGAACGCCTGGCAGACGGCGGTCACCATCGTGCAGGAGGCGCAGCCGCCGTTCATCCCGGAGGGCGCACACGAGATGACGCTGGTCATCGAGTACCCGCCAGGAGACCCCGGCACGCCGCCGCACCGCCACACCGGGCCCGCCTTCGGTTTCGTGCTGGAAGGCGAGATGCTGCTGGAGCTCGAAGGCGAGCCCGAGCGGGTCGTACGCGCCGGCGAGGCGTTCTGGGAGCCCGGCGGAGACGTCATCCACTACCAGGACGGCAACAACCGCGACGACATCCCGCTCCGGTTCACCGTGACGATGTTGTGCCAACCCGGCAAGCCGATGCTCACCCTGGTGGACGACGACGAGCTCGCCCGGCGGGCGGACCGCCGCGCCGCCCGCCCGGGCTGAGCGTCCGCGGTGTGCGCGCCGGCAGCACACCGGCCGCGCGGAGCGGGGCCGCCCGGTTCGTCACGAAGCTGCTGACCGACCGGTCAGCAGCGGGGCGAGGCGGGCCAGGTCGTCGACGGCGCTGGTCAGGTCGTCCACCAGCGGGTGGAGCAGGACGTGGTCGGCGCCGGCGGCCAGCTGCCCCCGCGCCCGCGCGGCGATCGCGGCGTCGTCGCCCCAGGCCACGACGGCGTCGACGAGGCGGTCGCTGGGCTCCCCGCCGAGGTCGGCGTCGCCGTACCCGAGCCTGCGGTAGTTGGCGGTGTAGTGGTTCTCGCGCCCGCCCATGTGGAACAGGGCGCGGATCCGCCCCCTGGCGCGGCCCGCGTCGGCGTCGAGGACGACGGCCTGGTGCGGGATGAGCAGGGGGCCGGGGCCGAGAGCGTCGCGCGCGGCCCGGGTGTGCTCGACGGGTTGCAGGAAGGGGTGGACACCGCCGGCCCGCTCGCCGGCCAGCCGGTGCGCCTTGGGGCCGAGGGCCGCGAGCACGCGGGGGTAGCGGGCGTCCGGCTGGATGCGGGTGGCGGCTTCGTCCATGGCGTCCAGGTGGGCGCGGAGCTCGGCCAGCGGGCGCTCGCCGCCGTGGCCGCCGAGCCCGAGGATCACACGGTCCGGGTACGCCTCGGCGAGCGTGGCCGCGCCGCTGTGCGTCGCCTGCGGGTCGCGCATCCTGATGTTGGCGACGCCGGCGCCCGCGACCAGCCGTTCGGTGGCGGCGAGCATGAGCGCCAGCTGGGTGAAGATCTCGCGTCCGGAGGCGGGGGACGCCGCCGGCGGTTCGCCCGTCCACACCGAGCCGTACCCGAGCCGCTCGATCCGCGCGAACTGCTCGCGTTGCGTGTCCACCGGCGTGTGCAGCAGCGTCATCGGCATGATCCACACGCCGAAGCGGCCCAGGCGGTCCTTGGTCGGGGTCATCGTCACTCCTGCGGAAAGTTAGCGGAGCCAGCCTCCGCTTATCTGGGACCTAAGATACGGAAGCAGGCTCCGGTTTGTGAACCCCAGGAGGCGGACGTGGGCGACACCACCACCAGACGCGCCATGCGGGCCGACGCGCGGCGCAACCGCGACCGGCTGCTGGCCGAGGCGCGCACCGCCTTCCTGGACCACGGCACCGACGCCTCGCTGGAGGACATCGCCGCGCGGGCCGGAGTCGGGGTCGCCACCCTCTACCGGCACTTCCCCACGCGGGAGGCGCTGCTGGAAGAGCTGCTGCGCGAGCGGTTCGACGCCCTGACCGCCGGCGCCCAGGGGCTCGCCGGCCACCCGTCCCCCCGCGAGGCGCTGATCGCCTGGACGCTGGACTTCGTACAGACCACCACCGTCTACCGGGGGCTGACCGCGGCGGTGACGGCCACGCTGAACGACCCCTGCTCCGCCCTGCACGCCTCCTGCGAGGCGATGCGCGGCGCCGGGACGGCCCTGCTGACCCGCGCACAGGAAGCGGGCGAGGTACGCGGCGACATCACGCCACTCGAGTTCCTCGCCT
This sequence comes from Nonomuraea longispora, assembly GCF_004348345.1. Classification (GTDB taxonomy): domain Bacteria; phylum Actinomycetota; class Actinomycetes; order Streptosporangiales; family Streptosporangiaceae; genus Nonomuraea; species Nonomuraea longispora. Next base: position 14,118 of record NZ_SMJZ01000076.1, on the reverse strand, counting down.
TGGTCGCGGGCTCCTCATGGGCGCGCGAGCAGATGGCGGGCGACGACCTCCAGGGAGATCGCCTGCTCCTGCTGCTCTTCGAAGGGCTGGAACGCCCCGACGCCGGAGGCCGGCCGGGTCGCTAGTGCCGCGCCGGGGCGGCCGCCGGCTCCTGAGCCAGCACACTCAGCAGGTCGGCCGCATTTTCGGCCGGACTTCGCGACAGGTGCCGATGCCGACATGTCCGCCCATCCCCGCCTGAGCGCCTTCGGCTCGTACGCCGTTCGCCGACCAGATCTGACCGCTCGTCGTAAACGCGCACCCGGATCCGAATACGGCATACCGTATGTGTTACCCGTATCTTCGTGGCAATCAGTACGAGGTTCGCGAGTCCCACAGGTTTTCTGAGTCGTTCCCGTACCGTGGCGGCGCCCACGTGGAGCCGGTGGCTGGTGCCCCCCGCCGCGCTCTCCGTGCACCTGGCGATCGGTCAGGCGTACGCGTGGAGCGTGTTCAAACCTCCCCTCGAATCCTCGCTCGGTCTGTCGGGCACCCAGAGCGCACTGCCGTTCCAACTGGGCATCGTCATGCTCGGCCTGTCCGCGGCCTTCGGCGGCACCTTGGTCGAGCGCAACGGGCCGCGCTGGGCGATGTTCGTCTCGATGGCCTGCTTCTCCTCCGGGTTCCTGCTGTCCGCGCTGGGCGTGGCCACGGGCCAGTACTGGCTGGTGGTCCTCGGGTACGGGTTCGTGGGCGGGATCGGGCTCGGGATCGGCTACATCTCCCCGGTCTCCACGCTGATCAAATGGTTCCCCGACCGGCCCGGCATGGCCACCGGCATCGCGATCATGGGGTTCGGCGGGGGAGCGCTCATCGCCTCGCCGTGGTCGGCCCAGATGCTCGATTCCTTCGGCACCGGCACGGGCGGGATCGCCACGACGTTCGTCGTGCACGGCGTCGTCTACGCGGTCTTCATGTCCATGGGCGTGCTGCTGGTGCGCGTCCCCGCCGACGGGTGGGCGCCGAAGGGATGGCGGCCGAGCGAGGCGGCCACACGACGGCTCGTCACCACCGCCGACGTCTCCGCCCGCAACGCCATCCGCACCCCGCAGTTCTACCTGCTGTGGCTGGTGTTGTGCCTGAACGTCACCGCCGGGATCGGCATCCTGGAGAAGGCCGCGCCGATGATCGTCGACTTCTTCTCCGGCACCTCCATGCCCGTCGCGGCGGGGGCGGCGGCGGGCTTCGTCGCGCTGCTGTCGCTGGCGAACATGGCGGGGCGCTTCGGCTGGTCGTCGACCTCCGATCTGATCGGGCGCAAGAACATGTACCGCGTCTACCTGGGCGTGGGCGCGCTGCTCTATCTCGCGATCGCGCTGGCGGGCGACACCTCCAAGCCGCTGTTCATCATCTGCGCGCTCGGCATCCTGTCCTTCTACGGCGGCGGCTTCGCAACGGTCCCCGCGTACCTGAAGGACCTGTTCGGCACGTACGAGGTCGGGGCGATCCACGGCAGGCTGCTCACCGCCTGGTCGACCGCGGGCGTGCTCGGCCCGCTCATCATCAACGCGATCGCCGACGGGCAGGAGGCCGCGGGGCGGTCGGGTCCCGCCCTGTACACCACGTCCCTTTACATCATGATCGGCCTGCTCGCGGTCGGATTCGTCGCCAATGAGCTGATCCGTCCGGTGCACGAGAAGCACCACGAACGGCCACGGCAGGAGAACGTGGCAGGGAAGGGACAAACGGTATGACGGACAGCACGGAATCCGCGGACTCCACGGACACGACAAATCGCCGGACCGGGCTGATGGCGCTGGCATGGGCGTGGGTGGGGGTGCCGTTCGCGTACGGCGTCTACCAGCTGTTCCTCAAGCTCACCCAGCTCTTCTCCGGCTGAGTGATTGTCTTAGGCGATGTGCCTGATCCCGCTCGCCCTCATCTGCCAGGGCCCCCGCGAGCAGGACGTTCCGGCGCACTCCGCCGGGGAGCGGCCCGAGTCCGTGCCGGCCCGAGCCACGGCCCTGCCCGTGGTGCTGAGGCCGGCCGGATAGCCGGCCTCACGCCCGTCCGATGCGCAGGGGCAGCGTCCGCGGCCCGCGGACCTGCCCCGCCGCCCAGGTCACCGCCGCCGGGTCGGCCAGGGTGAACTCCGGGATCCGCTCCAGCCAGACCTCCAACGCGACCCGCAGCTCCATGCGCGCCAGGTGGGAGCCCACGCAGCGGTGGATCCCGAGCCCGAACGCCACATGCCGGTTGACCTCGCGGTCGATGACGACCTCGTCCGGGCGGTCGAAGTGGGCCGGGTCCCGGTTGGCCGCGGGGAAGGACAGCAGCACCCAGTCGTCGGCCTTCATGTCGGCCCCGCGCCAGTGCATGTCCTGCTTGACCAGGCGCGCCATCGTCACCGGCGCGTACGCCCGCAGGAACTCCTCCATCGCGGTCGGCAGCAGCTCCGGCTCGGCCACCAGGCGCTCCCTGTCGGCCGGCGTCTTCGCCAGGTGCCACAGGGACGCGCCGATCGCGCTCCACGTGGTGTCGATGCCGGCGATCAGCAGCAGGGCCATCGTGCCGGACACGTGCTGGGGCTGCAGCTTCTGGCCGTACAGCTCCGCGTCGATGAGGTAGGTGGTCAGGTCGTCGCGCGGGTGATCGAGGTGGTCGCGGATCTGCTCCAGCAGGTAGTCGAACAACTCCGACATGTGCGCCATGCGTTCGTCGGGCGGCAGGTTGACGCCTTCGAGGGAATGCTCGATGAACGTACGGAAGCGCGGCCCGTCCTCCGGCGGGAACCCCAGCATGTCGGCGATCACCCGCACCGGGATGTGCTGGGCGTACTCGCGGGCCGCGTCGACGTCCCGCCGGCCCTCCAGGGCGTCGATGAGCTCGTGGCAGTACGCCCGCGTGGCCGCCTCCCGCTTGGCGACCGCGCTCTTGGTGAAGGCCGGCAGCAGCAGCCTGCGCGCGTCACGGTGGAACGGCGGGTCGGACGAGATCGGGGGCACTCCGCCGACCGGCGCCAGGTCGAGCGGCGGCCGGTAGTTGCTCATGACGATCGCCCGCGAGGAGAAACGTTCGGTGTCGTAGGCGATCGCCGTGACGTCCTCATGCCGCGTCGGCAGCCAGCCGCCGCCGAACCGGTCGGTGTGCGCGATCGGGCAGCGCTGCCGCAGGTCGTCCTGGATGGGGTACGGGTCGGCGGCCCATTCCGGCTCAAGGTGGGAGAAGTCGCTCGCCCAGTCGGAGACGGGGCCGGTGACGACCTCGCTGCGGACGCCCTCCGGCTCCTCGCCCTGGCCGTCCCGGTAGTCCTGCGTGAAGCGCTCGTCAACGGCCATGTCAGGTCTCCTCATGCACGTCGATCGCCCTCTCGGGACAGTTGGCCACCGCCAGGCGCGCCGCCTGCTCCTCGCCCGGTGGTACGAGGCCGTGGCCCAGGACCTGCCCGTAACCCTCGTCGTCCTCGCCGAACAGCCCGGGGGCCAGGTCGTAGCAGCGGCCGTGCCCCTGGCACCGTTCGAAATCGATCTGCACTTTCACGGGGTTGACTCCCTCTCTGCGGTGATGCCGGCGGGGGCGAGCACGGTCACGACACGGGTGAGCAGGTCGGCCCACTCCTCGTCGGCGACCGCGTGCAGGTCCGGCGTGACCAGCGCGCTGCCCATCGCCAGCAGGAGGCAGAAGTGGGCCAGCGCCTCGGGCGACAGCGCGGGATCGAGCTCGCCGTCGTCCTGCGCCCCGCGTACCAGCCCGGAGATCTGGCCGGCGCGTTCGCCGAGGTAGTCGCGCATGGGCAGGGCGACGTCCTGGTCACGACGGGCCGCGACGAGCGCCTCGACGATGAGACGGCCGCGTACGTCGGGCCGGCGGGGCAGTTTGCGGCCGATGACGAGGAGCAACTCGGTGACCGGCCGGTCGGGGTCGGCGGCGAGCAACTCGGCGAGCATGCTGCGGCCGTGCGCGCGCAGGGCCGCGACGAGCAGCTCCGCCTTCGAGCCGAAGTGCGCGTAGAGCGCGCCGTTGCTCACCCCGGCGGCGGCGGCGATGTCGGCGACCCGGGTGCCGTCGTACCCGCGCTCGGCGAAGACGTCGGCGGCCGCGCGGAGCAGCCGCTCCCGCGTCTCGGCGGCCGTGACACCGGCTATGCGCCCCATGCACGAATTAAAAATCCGTTCATTTGATTCGTCAAGGGCACCTTGAGCGTGTGAGCGTTGTCTGACGGCCTTGAAGATGGCAGTACGTCACGCAAGTTGGCAGTGGATGTGGCAGCGGCCCATCGGAGATGGCAGTAGAGGCGCGTACGGAGAGGGGTTGGCCGGTGTCTGGCGCCGCTCAACTTGATAGTTCGGCACGGTTCTTGATAGTTGGCCTGATAGTGGGAGCTCAAGATGACAGTTGGCCTCCCTCGGCGTCTCGCGCTGGTTGCTGAGCCACGGGCTGGTGAGTCGTTCGCGTCGTGGGTTGATCGGATGGCGGTGCGGAACGGATGTCCGCTGTGGATGATCGCCGAGGCGTTAGGGCTGGATGTACGCACGTCCAGCGATGTCCGTTCACTGGCGTACGGGGTCGTTGCGACGCCGGAGAGGTGCAGGGCGATCGAGGCTGCCACAGGCGTGCGCGCTGAGATTGTGCGTGGGATGCACCTGGAGGTGTTTGACGGCTCGGCCGTGAACCTGTCAGGCGTCCGCATGGGAGATGCCGAGTCAGTTCGCCGGACAGAGGGCCGTGAGTGGGTGCAGTTCTTCGGCAGCCGGGCATGCCCGAAGTGTCTGGTGGCTTCGGACGGGGCATGGCCGCTCTAGTGGAAGCTGGGCTGGGCCGCGGTTTGTCCCACGCATCGGATGCTGCTGGTGGATCGCTGCCCGAGATGCTGCTTCCCTGAGCTGGAGATGTCGCCGAACCAGGCCTACAGCTTGATGGTGGCCCGCTACGGCTACATCGTTTGCCCACCGAGTTCGCACCACTACTGCAAACGGCTGCCGATCGAGTACCGGGTGATCCGCCCGGAGGGAGTTCAGCTCGACTACCTCATCTATGACGATCCGATCTTGGGCACCTATCGGCGGGCGATCTCGCCGGTCCCGGGCAAGGGCAGGAAGTGGCCGGTCCGCTACCACCCGGGTGATCCGAGCAGGGTGTTCATTTTCCTCGAAGGCGCCTGGCGGGTGCTGTTCTGGACGCATCTGCCGGATCCGGCCGTCCCGTTCACCTCGCGGATGGTCGAACAGGCCCGCAAGCTGCTCCTGGATGGCGGGTTGCGGAAGCCGAGTCAGCAGGACATCGCCGACGCCTTGGTGGATTTGCAACGCCGGATGGACGCTCCCGAGTCGGCGACCGCGCGCACCCGCCGCGAGCTGCTTCGGGCCCGGGAGGACGTGCGTGCTATCAAACGTGATCAAGCGCGCGCCCAGTTCCGTGAAGAGGAGCCGCCGCCGCTGAGCTTGGTGCCAACCGTTGAGGAGGAGCCTGCGGAGGCAGCGATAGTGGATCTTTGCGACCTGGAGGAGTTTGAGGTCTGGGACCCCGGCGCACCTGCGCGAGGCCCGGACAGCGCATGAACAAGCGTGTCGCGCAGCCACGCACCAAGGAGCAATGGCGCGAGTTCTGCGAGCGCCCGGCGCCGCCGCGACCGGAGCTGGTCAGCCGCCGCGAGTATGAAAGCTGGCTGGCCGGGCGTCAGATTCCATTCGATGAGCAGCGGCGATCCTGCAACGCCAATCCGCCGTTCATCAAGCACCCGCAGCTTCAGCGGGTGCTGGCCGCGTTGCAGCCGAAGCTGACCCAGGGCCAATACAGCCGGGACGGCACCTACCACAGCGCGATCATCAACGGGCCTGGGCACTGCGGCAAGACATCGTTGCTCAAGCTGATCGGCAAGGAGTGCGAGCTGGACTGGCACCGGCGCCATCCCGAGATGGCCCCCATGCCGAGCGCGTCACCGGCCGAGTTTCGCGGCGACTTCCTCGGCGACCGAGTGCCGGTGATCTATATCAGCGCCAGCACCGGCGCTACCGCGGGCATGCTGTCACAGGCCATCGGCAAGTTTCTACACGTCCCGAACCCCGGCCGCACAGCAACGAAGTGGACGCTGACCGACCCTGTGCTGGACGCGATGGAGGCATGTGGCACGGAGCTCCTGCTTCTGGACTTTACCGACCGCTACTAAGTGTGTTCTTGATGTCCGTTCGACTTGCGTTCTGCGACGTTCCGTGATCATTTACCGACTTAGTTCGGGACGTCCGTCTTGTTCGCAGGTATCGGTACGGAGGTCTTGTGGTTCGGCAGGTTGTGATTGGTCAGCTGAGGGTGCAGAAGCTGGCGAGGGGGAACGGGCGGCGGTCGTGGACGATCGTTTGGCCGGAGGGGGTGGTGCACCCGGAGGCGGACCGGTTCTTGCGCCGTTACGAGGGGTCGGGGACTCAGCGGACGTATGCGTATCTGCTGGTGGACCACCTGAGGTGGCTGGAGCGGGAGTGCCTGGAGTTCGACGCAGTGACGTTGCGGGATCTCGAGCGGTACATGGGGATCGTCGGCGCACAAGTGGCGATGCCGTTGGGTGAGCCGTGGCGGGTCGGGAAGCGTCCCTATGGCCGGGCTGCGCTCGGCACGGCGGCGGCTTGTCTTAAGGGCTTCTACATGCACCAGGCCGTACTCGGGGTTAACAGCGAGTTGGGCGGGAAGCTGAGCAAGGCGAGGCTGCCGACCAAGATGGACCGGTCACGGTCGTTCCTCGGGCATGTGAAGACCGAGATGTCGTCGAACCCGCTGGCGCCCCAGGGCCGGCATCGCCGTCATCCGAAGATGCTGCCGGACGGCGCTCGGGAACGGCTGTTGACCACGGTGAACAGTCTCCGTGACGCGCTGACGGTGACCTGGCTGGCAGACGGAGGCCTGCGGGTCGGCGAGCTCTGCGGGCTGCACCTGGTGGACCTGCACCTGCGGGACGGGGCGGGCTGCGGCGAGTGCCGGACCCCGCACGTTCACGTCTGTCATCGGCCCGGCAACCCCAATGGCGCGGAGGTCAAGACCAAGCATCCCTGGCGGATCGAGGACGGCACGGTGACAGGGGGACTGATCAAGCGGGTCAGCTCGGCGATGATCCACACCTACTTCGAGTACATGACCAGCGACGAATACCCGCGGACGGCGGGCGGGCACGGGATGCTGCTGGTCCAACTGCACGGCAAGAACCGGGGACAACCGTGGGCGACGGTCGGGGCCCGCCGGATGCTCGGCCGGGCCGGGCAGCGGGCCGGGTTGGGCACGGTGAAACCGCACGCCTTCCGGCACTCGTTCACGAATGCCGTTCTTGATGCTTCGGGTGGTGACCTGCTGATCACCCGCGACGCGGGCGGGTGGGCCTCCACCGCGGTGGTCGACGAGATCTACTCCCACGTCGACGTGCACGACGCCGCCTTCGACTCCGCGCTGCGCACCGTCTGGGGCGAGAGCCGATGACCGCAAGATCGCTGTTGCCGCTCTATACCGAGCAGCCAGACCGCGCCGGTCGCGACCGCTTGGAGATCCTTACCGCTCTGATCACGAGCCCGACCTTCGACCCGATCTACCGGACCGACATCATCAAGATCCCGCTCGGTCATCCCGTCTACCGGTGGGAATGCGTCGTCGAGGACTGCGAGCGGGCCCGCACAAGCGGCACGGAGGTGTGCTCGATCCACCGGATCGAGTGGGTGGAGGCACGCGCCCGGGGCATGGGCAAGGCCGAGTTCCTGACCGCGGCGGAGCCGCTGGGTCCGGTGGAGCGGTCGACGGGCGAGCCCTGCCGGATCTGCCCGGGCCGCCCCGCGATCCCGCACGGGGCTTTGCGGCTATGCCGCCGCCACCACTACTCGTGGACGTACTACTTCTCGCTGCACGACTCCTCCCTTGACCTCGAGACATGGGTCGCCGACCAGGAGCCCTGCGAGGGATACGGACGTTGCCAGGTTAGGGTCTGCCCTGGCCTGGCGGAGTCCCCGCTGGGTTTGTGCTCTTGGCATCGCGCCCGCTACAAACGACGCGGCCGGCCTGGAGGCGCCGCGCTGCCATCCAGTTGGTGGCAGTCCTACGAGAACCTGGACCTGCCCGTCCCTGTGTTCTATAGCGACGAGGCGGCGTTCCGCGCATGGTGCGCGAGCACGGACCCCATGCCGCGGCCCGGGCAGATCAACCTCCTCGGGCTACGGCCGCTGCTGCGGGCGGAGATCAAGTGGACGTTGTTCGCCCACACCCAGCACGATCGGCACAGCCGCTGGGATCTGGACTGGATTCAGCGGATGGCCAACCGGGCGCGGGAACGCGACGCAGGATCGCTCACCGATCTGGACCTGGCCGACTTCCCCCGGTTCCACGGGGCGATCGTCAAGACGATGCTCCATCATCTGCGGCTGATCTACTTCACGCCGATGGAGACGAGGGAGGCGGGCTTCATCGAGACCGACCACTTCGGGATCCGGTTCCCCTTCTCCGCCAGCCACGTCGACCTGACCGCGATCTCACAGCGATGGCTACGTGACCTGGCCTGGGACTACCTCGCCAGCCTGTTCAGCTCGCCGCGCTGCCCGCGCACCAGGGTGCCGGTCGACCAAGTTCGCCGGGCGGCCACCGAACTGAGCGCCTTCCTCGAAATCGAGGCTCCCGACGCCGGTCACGACCCGAGAAGGCTGACCATCGAGCACGCACAGCGGTTCATCGCCGACCAACGGCGTCGGGAAGGCGAAGGGCTGCCGTCACTGGCGATGAAGGGCTCGGACGGCAAGCCCTCCATCGTGAGCTCCAACACCAGATCCGTGGTCGCCAACGGCATCCGCAAGCTGCTGCGCGACGCCCTGGAGGACGGATCAACCGACCGGCTCGGCCTGGACCGCGAGTTCATCACCGCGATGCCGGCCGCGGGAGGCGCGCCAATGCGAGCCCGCCGCCCGTTCCCCGACGAGGTCGCCCGCGCCCTGGCCGACGAGACCAACCTCGCCATGCTGGCCGAGACCTTCGACAGCGAGGACCGGGGCCTGCGTGATGTCTGGGAGACGATCGTCATCACCGGCCGGCGCGTCAACGAGGTTCTGCGGCTCCGCTGGGACTGCATCGGCCGCTACGGCGGCCTGGCCATGTTCTGGCACGACCAGTCGAAGGTCGGCAACTACGACGCCGCGATCCGCATCCCCGAACGTCTCTACGACGTCCTGGCCGCACGGCAACGCAAGACCCTGGACCGGTTCACCGCCCAGCACGGCCGCCGCCCCAGCGGTGAGGAACGCGCCGGGCTCGCACTGTTCTTCAGCAGTCACCGCAACCGCGACGGCAAGACCTCACTGTCCTACCAGTGGTTCCACCGCTACTTCCGACAGTGGCTGGACGGCCTGGACCTCGGGCACTTCGTCCCGCACCAGGCCAGGCACACCCTGGCCACCAACCTGCTCCGCCATGGCGCGAGCCTGACCCACATCCGCAGGTATCTGGGCCAGGTTTCCGAGCGAATGGCGGAACATTATGTCCATTTGTCCCATTCCGATCTGGAGAACGTGCTCCAGCACGTCTGGGTTGCCGGGCCCGGCACCGCCAGCCCCGGAGAACTTCTCGGGGGCGAGGCGGCCGCGCCTCTCACCCGAGAAGAGGCGCAGGCCATCGCGGTCGACCTCGCCAGGCGCAGCACCCCAGCCGAAGGCGGGTTCTGCACCTTCCAGCCCGTCGTGGACGGCGGCGCCTGCCCCTGGAAGCTGGACTGCCATAACTGCGACAAGTTCGTCCTCTCCGGCGCCGACCTCCTCTACTGGCGCCGCAAACGCGAGCAATGGCGGCTGCTCGCCGAAGGCGCGCCCGACGACGCCACCGCCACCTACCTGCACGCCTACTTCGAACCCACCGCACGCGCCATCGACGGCCTGGAGAAGGCCCTGGCCGGGCTCGGGCTCCTCGACGACGCCCTCGCCCTGGATTTGCGCAAGCCTCAGGACTACTTCCAGCGCGTCTGGAGCACCGCGTTCCTGGCCTCTGACCTCGCCGCCGCCGGCGACCTCGTCGAGGTGGACTCATGAGCACGACCTCCGGCACTCCGCAGACAGCCGCCGCACTCGCAGCGCGCCGAGCGAGCACCCAGGCCGCACTCCAACGCGTTCAGGACGTCCTGGCCCAGATGAAGCGGGAAAGGGCACAGGTCACAGTCGCTGCGGTCGCCCGGCGAGCCGGAGTCTCCCGCACCTTCCTCTATGACAACCCACAGGCCAAAGCCGCCATCGCCGACGCCGCAACACGCAACGGGACTCGGCAGGCCCAGCGCGACGCCTCCCACGAGGCTGCGCTGGAAGCGACCTGGCGGGAACGTGCACTCAACGCCGAGGACGCGCTGAAGGCCGCCCACGCCGAGATCCTGCTCCAACGATCCCGAATCGGCGAGCTCATGGGGCAGGTCCGAGACCTGCAGGCCGAATGGACCGAAGAGACGATCCAGCGCATCACCTCGGAGAACACCACACTCAAACAGCGAGTACGGCAGCTCACCACCGACAACCGAACCCTGGACGAGCGCCTCAAAGCCGCACGCTCGAACCTCCGATTCCAAGACCGCCGCGTCGCCGACCTCGAAGCCCAACTGATCGACCCCACCCTCGGATCGTCGCAGCGGCCGTCCTCATCAACAACGCCGACGCCTTCAACCTGACCCCCTACCCCAGCGCGGCGGCCGACCACTCCGGTGGTCGGCCGCCGCGCCCGGCGCTGACCTCAACGCTGGCGGCTACCGATGGACGAACCTCGGCGCGCCGTCACAGCCCAACGACGCCGCCCGCCTCGCCGACGTCCAGGCCGCGGACGCCATCTACCCGGCCGCGGACGGCAGCCTGCGCCGCCTCACCAGCACCGGCGACGAGCTACGGTTCAGCGGCGCCACCAGGAGCACCCTGGCGGCCGACTTCGAGTACACCAACGTCGGGTTCTGGGAGCCGATGCCGATCTCGGTTCCGGTGCAGCCAGGGCTGCACCAGATCACCCTGTTCACGAAAGTGGAGGCAGCCCCATTCAACGCCACCGATTTCCGGCTCCGCGGCCCCGCGCCCGCCGTCTTTGGCTTCATGGATCTTCTGTCCATCATGGACGGGCAACCGTGGTGGCGGCGGGGCTGGAGTGCTTCCTACAGTTCCCCACGGAACTGGAGGCCGCACGGCAGGCGCAGAAAGGACGGTTTCACTCAGCTGGCGGGCTTGTGGACAGCGGTGGCGTCCGCGGAGCAGGAACCTGTTTGAAGGCGTTCGAGACCCCGGGCATGCTTTTCGCCCTTGCAATCACTGGACTGTAGTCCGCGTCGGGTTCCATGATGACAAGAAACGACTCGTGCATGTCCTTGGTCTCTACGTCCGTCATTTGAGGAACGGATTTGCGGAATCTGGCGAGTGCGCCGGCCTGGTCCTCGAAGGTGACGCTCTCGACACCCGGTAGTTCGTTCAGCATCCGGTCGATGTCCGCCTTTTGCTGTTCGGTGGCCGCCGTACCGCCGCCTGCCGGGGTGTCCCTGCTGCCCGTGCTGCCTCCGCACGCGGCCTCGATGTCGTCGTGCTTGCACAGAAAGACCCTGATTCCCAGCTCTTTCGTGCTCATCAGAGCGAACTGTTGCAGGCTCGACGCTCTGATGTCGTGATCCGTTGCGGCACTGTGATCCGGCGACGGGGCAGCCCTGGGCGCCAGTGCGACCGCGGCCACGATGCCGGCGAGGGCGACAGGTGCGGCCACGGCCACAAGCCGCAACCGGAGGGAGAAGCCGCGACGGCGACGGGTGGCGAAGGCGCGCGCGAGGTCGGTTTCGCGGCGGCGCTGGTAGGCGTCGTCGGTGTTGGGGCGCAAGGAGGTGATCAGGCCGTTGAGGTCGTTCATGACTGCTCCAGGAACGTGGGCTGGGTGAGGTTGAGCGCGTAGGCGAGACGGCGTCGGGCGCGGTGCAGCCGTACGTTGAAGGTGCGAGCCGAGCAACCGGCGATCTTCGCGGCCTCGGCCGGGGTGAGCCCGTACCAGCTGGCCAGCAGCACGGCCTCGGCATCGAGCTCGGATAGCTCCGCAAGCGCTGTCAGCGCCGCCTGCCGCTCGGCCACCTGCTCGGCCACGTCGTCAGCAGGGGCAAGTTCGGCGAGCCGCGCGACCAGGTTGTGCCTGCGCGCAGTGGTGCGGCGTTGCGTCCGTACCAAGTTGCGAGCCACGCCGAGCAGCCACGGCAGCGGCGGCTCCGGTAGGCGGCCGAGTTTTCGCCACGCGATCACAAAGGTCTCGCTGGCAATGTCCTCGGCCGTCTCCTGATCGGCTCGCAGCAGCACGTAGCTGAGCACGCTGCGGTAGTGCTGCTCATACAGCGCGGTGAGTCGCGCTTTTGAATCGTCCACGCCTGGTAATGACCTCAACAGCCCCTTGATTACCTGTCCAGGGAGAAATGATCTCTAGGATCCCCTTCCACCGTTCTTGGTATGTGTGATCTCAGCGGTGAAACTGGCCAGGCACACGTCCTCCGACACGTGATAAGCCCCCGAGATCACAGTGGTGATGACGCATGAATGAGGACTTTCACCACAAGCTTTGATCTTCCGTCGCGAACATGTAAGCTATGCATCACCGCAGGTCGAAGGCCACATATGGACTCCCGCGGTCGGTAAACTGGACGACCTCCACATGCTGGACAAGATCCGCGACGGCGGCCAAGAGACCAACGACCACATCAAGAACCTCGCCAACCACGCGGCGGTCACCATCATCGGCGCCGGGATCCTGTTAGAGCGGGGCAATCTGTTCACCGACGGAGCGCCGCCACGCACCCGCCCGGGCAAGGCGGGCAGCGCCCCGCCTGGGCACGAGCGCGGCCGGGCCGGCCAGTTCGGCTCCCGCTTCGCCGACTTGCAGCACCTGGCCCCGTTCTCGATCACCACCCGTGAGCAGCAGCGCACCTGGATGGCACTGGTGCGTCACTTCGACAACAACCTGATCCTGCTCGATCACCAGCCCAACAATCTGACCCTGCAACACTGGCGTTACCTGCATGAACGCACCTCCGGCTACATCGGCGCGCTGGCCATGCTGTTCAAGGAAGCCGCTCACATGGCGATGGACACCGGCGTCGAAGCGCTCACCCGCGACATCCTCGACAGCGTGGTGCTCGGCCACGACGACGAGGTCGACTACGCCAAAACCAAAGCCCGCCGCCAAGCTGCCGCACGGCGCCGCACCAAGAAGGCCCCGCCCGCTTCCGGCCAGGACGCGGGCACCGGATGATCCGGCACCACCTCGACCTCGAGGAACGGCAACCGGACCGGCCGCCGCCGCGCCGGCTGGCCCTGGTGCCACCACCTGCGGACGGCGAGGCCTTCCACTCCTGGTTCTTCCGCCTGGTCGAAGCGCACCACAGCCACCGTGACACCATCGCGTCCCTGCTTGGCCTTCCTCCCTACACCCCGCAGCGCTTCACCCTCGGCGACGACTTTCTCACCATCTTCGACGGCGAGTACGTCTTCGAGAATGTGCGTGATGCCACTGGGCTGCGCGCCCGCGCCATGATGCGCATGGCGCTGTTCGGTCAGGGCGGCCAGTTCATCACCTACAGCTGGACCGGCACCACCAGCACCCGGGCTTGGCCCTGGCGCGCCGACACCGCGGCCATCTGCCCCCGCTGCCTGGCCGGACCCGACCCGATCTGGCGCGGCCGCGTCCAAGATCGTGGTGTTTGAGAATGAAGCCACTCTGCGATCTGATGCTATTTAAGCAGCAATAGCATCTGTTGTCACATTTGTGTCGTTATCATCTTCATCATCCTTTTCCGTGGCGGCTTTGCGGCACTCGGCCAGCACTTCCAGTCCGAGATAACGCCGCCCCTCGGTCCACTCGTCGTGCTGCTCGGCCAGCACCGCCCCGACCAACCGGACGATCGCATCGCGATGCGGGAAGATCCCGACCACGTCGGTGCGGCGGCGGATCTCCTTGTTCAGCCTCTCCTGCGGGTTATTGGACCAGATCTGCCGCCACACGCTCTTGGGGTAGGCGGCGAATGCGCTTCCCCTCGTAACGTGGAGACCGAACCAAGAGAGGTTTGGTCGTGGCAGGAACCACGAGGCGGCGCTTTGATCCGGAGTTCCGGGCTGGCGCGGTGCGTATCGTCAAGGAGACCGGCAAACC
>NZ_SMJZ01000075.1 GCF_004348345.1 Nonomuraea longispora | reverse complement strand
TCAGATGTGTATCAGAGACAGGCGGCCCGCCCTGGCCTGGTCGGCGCCGACGCCGTACTGGTGGAAGCGCATCTCGGTCCGGCCCGCGAGGTCCGTGAGCTCGATCGTCACCACCGACGCGGGGCCGTCGCCCGTGCCGTCGGGGCCGCCCGTGGTGAACACCAGCCGTTCCGGCGGCTCGACCTCGCGGTAGGTTCCGTCGAGCGTCGCCTCGAACCCCTCTTCCCCCACCAGCGTGGCCCGCCAGATCCCGCCAGGCCAGGCGTCGAGCGTGAGCCGGCCCACCGGCGTGGCGAGCGAGGCGGGCCCGAACCACCGGGAGAAGCGCTCGGGCTCGGTCCAGGCGGCCCACACCTGCTCGCGTGGGACGTCGAAGACGAGAGTGAGGCCGTACTCGGCGGTTCGAGCCATCGGTGTTGCCCTCCGTGCTGCGTAGCGACCGCTCCACCGTGGTCTACGGCGCTTACGGTCCTCTTCTCGGCGGCTTAAGGGGCATGGCAGGGTGAGATCATGCGGATCATTCGCGCGGCCAGGGTGCTCACCGGACGTCCCGGAGAGGTGATCGCTGAGGGAGAGGTCCTCATCGACGGGGCCACGATCGTCTCGGTAGGGCCGCGCGGCAGCGCGGGCGAGGCGGGAGAGGTCGTCGAGCTGCCCGGCCACACGGTGCTGCCCGGCCTGGTGGACGCCCACGTGCACCTCGGGTTCGACGCCACGGTCGACCCGGTCACCCGGCGCAGCGCCGAGAGCGACCACCACCTGCTGCTGCGGATGGCGGAGAACGCGCGCAAGCTCGTGTCGGCCGGCGTCACCACCGCCCGCGACCTCGGCGGGCGCGACTTCCTCGACCTGGCGCTGCGGGACGCGATCGAGGAGGGGCTGGCCGTCGGCCCGCACCTCGTGGCCGCGACCAGGCCGATCACGATCACCGGCGGCCACTGCTGGTACATGGGCGGCGAGGCCGACGACGAGGTCGCCATCCGCCGCGTCGCCAGGGAGAACCTGCGGGCGGGCGCCGACTGCCTCAAGGTGATGGCCTCGGGCGGCCAGATGACGCCGGGCGCGCCTCCGAGCTGGGTGCCCCAGTACACCACCGAGCAGCTCAGGGTGGTCGTGGAGGAGGCCGGCGCGCGGGGCAAGGGCGTCGCCGCGCACGCCCACGCCCACGCGGCCATCCGCAGCGCGCTCGAAGCCGGGGTCACCACGATCGAGCACTGCTCGTTCTTCACCCCGTCCGGCCACCGGTACGACGCCGAGCTGGCCGACCTGGTCGCCGCCGGCGGCACGTACGTCTGCCCGACCCTGCACGGCGTGTTCTGGCGCTCGCGCGAGGTGCTCGGCGCCGAGATGCTCGACGACTGGCTGAGCGGGGTCGCGGCCATGCGAGAGGCGGGGGTGCGGCTCATCGCGGGCACCGACGCCGGGTTCGTCTCCAGCGGCGTGGCCAACCGTGCCGACGGGTTCGTGGCGAGCCTGGAGGTGTTCGCGGAGGCGGGGTTCGGCAACGCGGAGATCATCGAGCTGGCCACCGTGCGCGCCGCCGACGCCTGCGGGGTCGGGGAGGCCGCCGGAAGCCTGGAGGCGGGCAAGCGGGCCGACCTCATCGCGGTCGCGGGCGACCCGCTCACCTGCCTGTCCGACCTGCGCAACCTCGCGCTCGTCCTGGTCTCGGGCCGATCGGTGAGCCAGACGGGCGTGGACACGGTGACGTCGTCCGCGGGCTGAGCGGGCTCCCGGACGGCTAGGCTCCTCGCATGGATGTGAAGGATCGCGTACGCGAGCTGCGCCTGCAGGGCCGCTCGCCGAAGGAGATCGCCCGCGCGCTCAAGGTCGCCCCGTCGGTCGTCGCGCCGCTGGTGCGGGCCATCGCCGCGGAGAGCGCGCCCACCGGCGAGCCCGAAGTGGTCGGGTGCTGGATCAACACGGGCTGGAGCGACGGCCTGAACGTCGACCCCGCGCGCGGCTGGGTGGACGAGGCCCCCGGGTCCGGCGTGGACGGCATGGTGTGCGTGCTCGTGGCCCGCCGCCACGGCTATGACCGGATGGCGGTCTCCGGCTACCTCGCCGACGTCTACTGCCTGGGCGTGAAGAACGCCATCGGGCCTGACGTGCTCGACGAGCGCGAGCTTCGGCGTTTCCGCGAATACTTCTTCGGCGAGTACGCCGGCTACCAGGAGGCGCCGATCGACCTGGCCAGGCACCTCGTGCTCGGGTCGATCGACTACGCCCGCACGCTCGGGTTCGAGCCCGACGAGGAGTTCGAGCCCGTGGCCGGCGCCCTGGGGGCGTGGGAGGAGAAGTCCGCGATCACGTTCGGGCGCGACGGCAGGCCCTTCTACATGCAGGGGCCGCACGACGACGCCGCCAAGGTGCTGCGGATTCTGCGACGCACGCTGTCCGACGACGAGTTCGACCACGTCACCGTGTCGCCGGGCTGGCCTGCGCGATGATGACGCTGGGCAGTGTGCAGCCCGCCACCGCCGAGGCCAAGCACCGATACGGGGACGTGCAGAAGGCGCTGACCGGTGAAGAACTCCGGGATCGTCGGGGCGGTCGGAGGGCTCTACGTCGATCAAGGGAGTGAGCATGGCGCAGTCACGGGAGCACACCTTCTCCGGCACCAGGGACCGCATCACCGCCCGCGTCTGGCCGAACGAGCGGCCGCGCTATGTCGCCGTGCTGGTCCACGGCTACGGTGAGCACATCGGCCGCTACGAGTACGTGGCCGACCGGCTCGTCCGGCACGGCGCCGCCGTCTACGGGCCCGACCACATGGGCCACGGCAGATCCGAGGGCGACCGCGTGCTCATCGAGGACTTCGAGGACGTGGTCACCGACGTGCACACCGTCGAGCGGCTCGGCAGGGCCGACCACCCGGGCGTGCCCGTCGTGGTGATCGGCCACTCGATGGGCGGTCTGATCGCGGCCCGCTACGCCCAGCGTCACGGCGCCGGGCTGGCCGCGCTCGTCCTGTCGGGGCCGGTGATCGGCAGCTGGGCGATCGTGCCGGAGCTGCTGGCGTACGAGGAGCCGCCGGGCACCCCGATCGACCCGGCCACTCTCTCCCGCGACCTGTCGGTGGGCACGGCGTACGCCGCCGACCCGCTGGTGTGGCACGGCCCGTTCAAGCGCGCCACGCTGGAGGCGTTCGCGACGACGCTGGCGACGATCGCCGGGAGCGGCACGTTCGGATCGTTGCCGACGTTGTG
This sequence comes from Nonomuraea longispora, assembly GCF_004348345.1. Lineage (GTDB taxonomy): Bacteria > Actinomycetota > Actinomycetes > Streptosporangiales > Streptosporangiaceae > Nonomuraea > Nonomuraea longispora. The sequence continues at coordinate 33,856 of NZ_SMJZ01000075.1, read as the reverse complement.
GGTGCACGGGGAGGCGGACGAGCTCGTCCCGATCGCCGGCAGCCGCCCCGGTGTCGAGGCCGTACGCGGGGCCGACCTCACCGAGCGCGTCTACCCCGGAGCCCGGCACGAGGTGTTCAACGAGACCAACAAGGACGAGGTCCTGGACGACGTGACCGCCTTCGTCGACCGGGCCCTGTCCCGCGCGTCGTAGCCGGGGTCTCCGGACGTCTCAGACCACGTCCAGCAGGACGTGCCCCGCGCCACGCGTGCGGGTCAGCTCGACCTTCCAGCATCCCGGCTCGGGGAACACGAACCCGGTGCCCCACTCCTGGCCGGGCCGCCGCCGACTGGATCCACCGTGCTCCTCGGGCCCCCGGACGAGCGTGGCGGCGGTGCCGTCGGGCAGCGAGGCGGCGACCCGCAGCGGCCCCCGGTCATCCGCCACACGATCTTGACCTCGTCGACCGCACACGTCAGGCATCCCATCACCGCGCCTCCTCACCCTCTCTACCCGCGATCCGGCCGGAAGGTTGCGATGAGTTTCCCGCCGCGGCCGGGTCTTCCTGTGCGAGGAGGCGATGATGGGCGAGCAGAAGAAGGCGCTGACCGCCGGCGTGGCGCTGCTGGAGCGATCGATCGAGTACGCCGTGGGCAGCCTGCGGCTCGTCACCCCTGACGCGCTCTGCCGGGGCACACCCTGTTCGGGCTGGAGCCTGCAGCGGCTGCTCGACCACCTCGGCGACTCGCTGGGGAGCCTGAACGAGGCGGCCGCGTCCCGTACCGTCGAGCTCTGTCCCGTGTCCGCCGCGCCCTGGCCGGTCCTCACCAACCCGGCCCTGTCCCTCAGAGACGAGGCGACGATGGTGCTGGGGGCGTGGACGGCCCTGCTCGCCGGCGAGCCCGTCTCCATCGGCGGATGGCACGTGTCGAGCCCGGTGGTGGCCGCGGTCGGCGCGATCGAGGTCGCCGTACACGGGTGGGACGTGGCGAGGTCGTGCGGTGAGCAACGTCCCATCCCGCCCGCGCTGGCCGAGGAACTGCTGGACCTGGCCCAGGTGTTCGTCACGCCCGCGGACCGCCCCGGGAGGTTCGCCGCGCGGGTGGGGGTGCCGTGCACGACGCCCGCGCAGGATCGCCTCCTCGCCTTCCTGGGCCGCGACCCGAACTGGCGTGTACACCTCTGAGATACCCCGGCCGGTGAATGTGGCGAGGCGTGTTTTCGTCCAAGAACGGGAGATCTCGGATGTTCCGCGTGGAATATCCCCTAAAGGTGGAATGGTTGTCCGGAAAATGCGGCATTGTCGGCCTGAGGCGGTTGCGAGCGATCTGCTCACCCCTTAGTGTTTCTGACGCATGTTCGCGTTCTCGGAAAGCCTGATGGTCAGGGGTCGGTACGGGTATTCGGCCTGCACCGGATCCGCTTTGTGGGGGACATGAGTGGCACTCGGATTGTGCGCCGGCTTCGGCTGTGAGGGCGGAAGCCGCGACAGGCGGCGGACGTCATTTTGCTGCCGTCCTGCGGAGTGCATCGGCGCAGGTAGATGAGATGTTGCAGGCCATGGGCGCACCGGCTCGGCCGGGCGCCCGCCTGTTTCGCCAGGGCGAGACCCCCATTCAGGTGACCGGCTGAAGAACGTCCTAGTCGGAATGATGCCGCATCGAGGCGGCCAATTCACTGCGCGTAATCACGCATGGAAAATATCGTTCCATTCAGGAGGTTTGTAGTCTCCATGAGTTCGTACTATGAGAAGGTCGGCGCTTCGACCATTCGCGCCGTGGTCGACCGCTTCTATACGGTCGTGCTGGACGATGCCGAGCTCAAGCCGTATTTCAGCGGCGTCGACATGGCAAGGCTCAAGCGGCACATGGTCATGCTGCTCTGTTCCGTCCTCGGCGGCCCCGAGGTGTACGAAGGCCACGACCTGGGCGACGCCCACCGGGGCATGGGAGTCACGGGCGAGCACTACGAGAGGGTCGGCCACATCCTCGTCACCGTGCTCCGGGAGGACTTCGGCGCCGACGACGACCTCGTGGAGCACGTCGCGACGGTCCTGGGCCAGGTGCGCGGGTCCATCGTGGAGGTAGGGGCAGCGGGATAAGTGGACACGCAAGCTCTGAAGGGCAGCTGGCGCCAGGTCGCCCAGTCGGGTGACCAGGTGCCGCTGTTCTTCTACTCCGCCTTGTTCCTCATGTATCCGGAGACCCGCTCGCTCTTCCCGGTGTCCATGGCCGCCCAGCGCGACCGGCTGGTCAACGCGCTCGGACACGTCGTCAGCAACGTCGACCGGGTGAACGAGCTGGTGCCGTTCCTGCAGCAACTCGGCCGCGACCACCGCAAGTTCTCCGTGGTCGCGCAGCACTATCCCGCCGTCGGGCAGGCGCTGCTCGCCACCCTGGAACACTTCCTTGGCGACCTCTGGACGCCGGCCCTCGCGCGCGACTGGACGGCGGCGTACGGGCTGGTCGCGAAAGTGATGACCGAGGCGGCCGAGGAGTCGTCGGCCACGTCGCCGCCATGGTGGGAGGGCGAGATCATCCTCCACGAGGTGCGCGTCCCCGGCATCGCGGTCATCAGAGCCCGCCTCAACTACCAGTACCCCTTCCGCCCCGGCCAGTCCGCCTCCGTCTCCACCGCGCTGCGTCCCAAACTCTGGCGCTACTACTCCATCGCCAACGCGCCGCGCCGCGACAACACCATCGACCTGCACGTACGCGTCGTCGACGGCGGCACGGTCAGCACCGCCCTCGTGCACGCCGCGCAGCGCGGCGACATCCTGAAGATCAGCGCACCGGTGGGCGACCGGCTGACCCTCAGCCCGGGACCGGCCAGGGAGCTTCTCCTCATCGCGGGCGGCACCGGCCTGGCTCCCCTGAAGTCACTCGTGGAGCAGGTGGCCCACGAGGGCCCGCCCCGCGCCGTGCGCCTCTTCGTCGGCGCCAGAACCTCCCGCGAACTGTACGACGCCGAGGCGCTCGCCAAACTGGAGGCCGACAACCCCTGGCTGAGCGTGGTGCCCGTCGTGTCCCGCGACGCCTTCTACCGGGGTGAGCACGGCTACGCGGTCGACGTCGCGCTGAAAGCCTGGCGCGACCAGGACGTCTACGTCTGCGGTTCGGAGGAGATGGTCCAGGGCTCCGTCTCCCGCCTCCTGGACGCCGGGGTGCCACCCGAGCACATCCGCTTCGACGAGTTCACCACTGCTGGAGGTAGGGAGCCGTGACGGCAGACATGCCATGGGGCGAGCGCCCATCGAACGACCGCCGGCGGCTCACACCGGAGCGGGTGCGCAACCACACCTTCTCCCGTACCAAACTCGGCCACCGCGGCTACAGCGAGGAAGAGGTGCGGAGCTTCCTGTACCGCATGGCCGACGACATGGCGGCCGGCGACATGGAGAAGGCCGACCTGCGCGCCGAGGTGGAACGGCTGAAGAACTGGTACAAGGACCGGGGCACCGACGTCACCGCCCCGGACAACCAGCAGGCCAGGCTCAGCGTCGACGCGGTCAACCTTCTCTCCAGGGCCCAGCAGACGGCCGACGCCCAGATCGCCGAGGCGGAGGACTACGCCCGGCGGCTGGTGGGCCAGGCACGCCAGCAGTACGAACAGGTGCTGCAGGAGGCGCAGCATCGGGCGGAGGAGGCGGCCAACCAGGCGGTCAACGTCTACCGGTCGAGCGGCGGACACCAGTCGGCCGAGGCCGAGGAACTGGAACGGCGCATCGCCTACCTGCGCACGTTCGCCGAGGTCACGCAGGTGCAACTGCGTGCCGTGCTCGAAGGGCTGACGAACGAGGTCAACAAGCTCGGCAACCTGCCTGAAACGGGCCAGAACGCCGCCTACTCCTCACTGGGCCGCGACTGACCCACACACCGTTCACCGGCCGGTTCTCGGGGGCGTGTGCCGGGGCGCGTCCCGGCCACCGCACACGCTAATCCACCGCGCGCTCATCCCACCGAAAGCCCACAAAACGCCGTACGATCGTGCTGTACAGAGCAGTCACCCGGACATGACTCTCCGCGAACCCCCAACGATCCATCCGATACGGTGGGAAGATCGTAAGTGGCCACCGGTCACCACCGGACCACCACACGGGTCAATCCGTGTATGGGGGCGGATATCCGTCCGGCCCGGGCCGGAGGGGCGACACGGCGGAACGCCACGGCCAGGGCCGAGCAACGTGGTGGCGACGACCGTTCTTCGTGCGGCCGTCGCCACCACCCGACCCCGACCACCCCGATGTTCGCCACCACCCATGCGCGGCGGGGTGCCGCGGTCCGAGAAGCGGGACCGGTCCGGGTTGTCAGGAGCTCTCGCCGAGGGTGGCCAGGACCTGGTCGCCGTATTTGGCTAGTTTGTTCTCGCCCACGCCGTTGATCTGGCTGAGCTCCGCCAGGGTGGACGGTGACCGGGTGGCGATCTCGCGCAGCGTCGCGTCGTGGAAGATGACGTAGGCGGGCACCCCCTGCTCCTTGGCCGTGGCGGCACGCCAGGCGCGCAGGCGCTCGAAGACCGGAGCGGCCTCCTCGGGCAGCTCGGCCGCGGCCGGGGCCTTGCCCGGCGTCGTCCTGGTGCGGGCCGGGCGGTGGGCGTCGCGGCGCAGCGGCACCTCGCGCTGCCCCCTGAGCACCGCCGCGCTGCCGTCGGTCAGCACCAGCGCGCCGTGGTTGGGCTCGACCGCCAGCAGCCCCTGGGCGAGCAGTTGCCGCACCACCCCGTGCCACTCCGCGTTGCCGAGGTCGGCCCCCACCCCGAACACCGTGAGCGTCTCGTGGCCGTGCTGGAGCACCTTGGCCGTTTTCTTCCCGAGCAGGATGTCGACCGTCTGCCCCACGCCGAACTTCTGGCGCCGCTCCTTGTCGAGACGCCACACGGCGGAGAGCACCTTCTGGGCCGCGGTCGTGCCGTCCCACGACTCGGGCGGCGCCTGGCAGGTGTCGCAGTTGCCGCAGGGCTCCGAGCCCTTCTGGCCGAAGTAGTCGAGCAACATCATCCGCCGGCAGCCCACGGTCTCGCAGAGCGCGAGCATGGCGTCGAGGTGGTGCACCTGGCGGCGGCGGTGGGCCTCGTCGCCTTCCATGGCCATCCGCCGGTGCTGCACGACGTCGTGCAGGCCGTAGGCCATCCACGCGGTGGCGGGCAGCCCGTCGCGCCCGGCCCGGCCGGTCTCCTGGTAGTAGCCCTCCACCGACTTGGGCAGGTCGAGATGGGCCACGAAGCGCACGTCGGGTTTGTCGATGCCCATCCCGAACGCGATCGTGGCCACCACGACCAGCCCGTCCTCGCGGAGGAACCGGGCCTGGTGGGCGGCGCGCGTGCGCGCGTCGAGACCCGCGTGGTAGGGCAGCGCGGCGATGCCGTTGGCGGCCAGGAACTCGGCGATCTTCTCGGCGGAGGAGCGCGACAGGCAGTAGACGATGCCGGAGTCGCCCGGGTGCTCGGTGCGCAGGAAGTCGAGCAGTTGCCGTTTGGGCTCGCTCTTGGGGGTGATGCGGTAGTGGATGTTGGGCCGGTCGAAGCCGGCGACGAAGTGGCGGGCCTCGTCGAGGCCGAGCCTGGCGGAGATCTCGGTGCGGGTGGCCGGGGTGGCGGTGGCCGTCAGCGCGATGCGCGGCACGTCGGGCCAGGACTCGCGCAGCTTGGACAGCTCAAGGTAGTCGGGGCGGAAGTCGTGGCCCCACTGGGCCACGCAGTGCGCCTCGTCGATGGCGAACATCGAGATGTCGCCCTTGGCCAGCATCCGCAGCGTGGCGTCGACGCGCAGCCGCTCGGGAGCGAGATAGAGCAGGTCGAGCTCGCCCGCGAGGAACTCGGCCTCCACCAGCCGCCGCTCGTCGAAGTCCTGCGTCGAGTTGAGGAACCCCGCCCGCACGCCGAGCGCCCGCAGCGCGTCGACCTGGTCCTGCATCAGCGCGATGAGGGGCGAGACGACCACCCCCACGCCGCGGCGCACCAGGGCGGGGATCTGGTAGCACAGTGACTTGCCCCCGCCGGTGGGCATGAGGACGAGCGCGTCGCCGCCGGCCACGACGTGGTCGATGATCTCCTGCTGGTTCGACCTGAACGAGTCGTAGCCGAACACACGGTGCAGGACCTCGAGGGGTGTATCCATACGGCTACCTTAGGTGTTCGGGGGCTTGCGGGTTGTGAGTTCGCCGAGGGCGATCAGCCGGCCCTGCCCGTCTACGGCTCCCGGCCCACCATTCCGGACACCAGCACGGCCAGCGTGAGCGCTGAGCTGCGCGACGCCGACGTGCAGGTCCCGCGACATCGGCGGAATGAACACCGAGAACGCGTAATAAAGCACGCCGTATCCGGCGGTCTGAGTGATCGCGAGTGCTCCGATGAGCCGTACGGAAGAGGTCGGTTGAGCGATCACGTGGTTACTGTTCCCGTTCATATGACAACAACTCGTGATAAAGATCACGCCACCCGGAATTGCATTGTCTTATATCCGTGGACGGCTAATAGCGTTGTGTCATGGGACATTCCTTTGTGGTGACCGGTGGCGGACGCGGCATCGGCAAGGCGGTGGTCGAACGGCTGCTCGGCGACCGGAACACCGTGGTCGCCGTCGAACACGACCCCGCCGCCCTGGACTGGGCCGGGCCCAGGGTGATCCCCGTGATCGGCGACGCGGCGGACGAGGAGGTCGCCGCCTGGGCCGCCGACCTCGCCCAGGAGTCGGGCCCGCTGCGCGGCTGGGTCAACAACGCCGCCGTGTTCAGGGACGCCTCGGTGCACTCCGCCCCGATCGCCGAGGTCAGGGCGCTGATCGCGGCCAACCTTGACCTGGCCGTGGTCGGCTGCGCCACCGCCGTACGCCACTTCCTGGATGCCGGCACGCCGGGCGCCATCGTCAACGTCACCTCGCACCAGGCCACCAGGGCGGTGCCGGGCGGCCTGCCGTACGCGACCGCGAAGGCCGCCACGGAGGGGCTGACCAGGTCGCTGGCGGTGGAGTACGGCAGGCGCGGCATCAGGGTCAACGCCGTCGCTCCCGGCACGGTGGCCACGGAACGGTATGAGGCGTTCATGGCGGCTCAGCCTCCGGAGAGCGCTGCGGCCGTCGAGGAACAACTGGCCACGCTCCACCCGCTGGGCCGCGTGGCGGCGCCCGCGGAGGTTGCCTCCGTCGTGGCCCATCTGCTGTCGGACGACGCCTCCTTCGTCAACGGGGCCACGATCCCGGTGGACGGCGGGCGCACGGTGCTCGGGCTCGACCCGGAGGCACGGTAGTCAGCCCTGGAAGCGACGGCATGTCCGCTGCCACGGCGGGTAAAAGGTGGTCACCGGTGTGAGGTGAGCGCGATGAGTCTTTCCCCGAGGGAGCGCCGTATCCTCGCTGAGATCGAGCGTGCCCTTGAGCAGGACGACCCCGAGCTGGTCAGGCGCGTCGCCGAGATCGACGAGACCGAATGGGCGCGAGGGGCCCGGCCAGGGGGGCGCGGCCTGCGCGGGCGGGCGCCCCGCGCGTGGGTGATCTACGTCGCGGTCACCCTGGTGATCGTGTGCCTGCTGATCGCCGTGTTGACGACCTGAGGGAGCGCCGTCTCCCGGTGCCGTCGTGCTGACGACCTGAGGCAAGCGCCGTCTCCTGGTGCTCAGGCCAGGCACCTCAGCGCCGCGACGACGCGCGGGTCCATCCCGCCGGAGGCGGGCAGCCGGCCCACCGTGGCCTCGACGAACTGCGCGCGCGACAACGTCGCGCCGGCCCCGTCCACGGATGCCCGGATCTGCTCGCCCGCAGGCTCGACCTCCACCTCGGCGCCCTGCTCCGCAAGCACGAACCGCCCGACCGCCACCCGCCACGACGTCCTGCCCTCGGCCTCCCCTTCGGGCACGGGGGCGCCGACGTCGTCGGCGTGGGTGGCGTACTCGGAGTCGTAGTGGAAGGCCTGCAGCCGGTTGGGGTAGGGGCCGGCCATCGTGTCGAGCAGGGCATGCGGGCCGAGCACCCGCATGCGCCTGCGCGTCTCGCCGTTCTTGACCCGCCACTCCTCCAGGACCTCTTCGACGGGCAGGTCCCTGCGCCGGCGTACGGACCACTCGTTGAAGTCGTCGAACCCGCTAACCCCTTCCGCCGACAACCGGGCCAGCAGGTCCTGGACGGTCCCGTCGAGGCAGGCGTGGTTGTACAGCTCCTCGCCCGCCAGGTGGCCCAGCACGTCGCGGACGGACCAGCCCGCGCAGCGCGACGGGCGGGACCAGCCGGTCTCGTCGAGCCCCGAGAACAACCGGTCGAGCCGGGCCGCCTCGGCGTCGAAGATGTCGAACGGGTCCCAGCCCTTGAGCAGGTCGTCAGCCATACCCGGGACGCTACCCGTCAGCCGCCTGCTTTCACCGCCATGGACCCGAGTGCCGTATTGACCCGGGCGTACTCGTCGGCGCAGGAGGGCGCCCGCTCGGCGGGGACCCAGCCGCCCTTGGCGATCTCGGCGTGCTTGACGGGGTCGGAGCCGTACAGCAGGCAGGCGAAGGTGGCCGACTCGGTCGGGCCCGACAGGTGGTCGACGCCGGTGTGCCCGGCCAGCAGGTGGCGGGCCTCGGCGGCGGGCACCACGCGCTTGGGCGCGTCGGCGGCGAGCGTGAGCGCCGCGAACTGGTCGGCCTGGCCCTCGCTGTCCCGCATGCCGTTGAGCGTGGTCAGGGCGTGGCCGAGCTGATGGTGGAACACCACGCTGAGCGCGCCGTCCATGCGGGCGGACGCGGCGCCGGAGCCGACCTCCTCGGTCTCCGCGATGCCCTTCATGGTCCTGCGGACCTCGTCGACGAGCTGGTAGCAGATCGTGATGCGGCGCTCCGCGTGATCCCAGAGGGCCTCGGGGGAGCCGCAGTCCTTGGCGACGACCTTGACCGGCTGCGGCACCTTGATCTTGGTCTTCAGCGCGTCGCTGTCCCTGAGCAGCTTTCTGGCCTGTTCGGCGCGCGGCGAGCCGGCGAGCTCGTAGCGTACGGACACCTCGGCTGACGGGGCCGTCCCGAGCGTGCTCGTCATGCTCAGGACGAGGGCGATCAGGGGATGCGGCATCCGGCGGCTCCTTCGAGGGTCGATCAATGCAATGGGGTAGTCCATGCGGCATTCGCGTGATCGATAAACCTCGGAACGTGAACGAATCCGGAAAGCCGCAGGCCCGGCCCCCTCAGAGGGGACCGGGCCTGCGGTGGTGGGACTAGCGACGCCAGCTGTAGACCCGCACGTAGTCCGTGCGGCTCGTGGACGGCTGGAGCTCGCGGTCACCGCGGTAGACGGCCTTGAAGCTGCCGCTGCGGTAGGCGCGCGTCTTGCCGTAGAACTTGCCGCCCCGGCCGGTTTTGGCCGAGTCGACCCACTTCCAGGCGCTGGAACCGCTGGCGCGGTGGTAGATGCTGACCCGCTCGCCGCGGACGCCCTCCCAGTGGCGGTCATCGACCTGGAGGCGGCCGGAGAAGTAGATCGACCGGCCCTTGCGCACCTTGGACGGGGACGCGTAGAACCGGGAGATCCGGGTGTCGGCCCGGCCCTTGCGGACGTCCACGTAGAAGTACGCGGAGTCGGTGGCGACCTTCCTGCCGGCCTTGTTGTAGGCGACGGCCGTGGCCTTCCACTTGCCCTCGGGGTCGTTCTTGTTGAAGGCGATGGCGTAGCGCCAGCCCTCGAGGTCGTCGATGCCCTTGGTCCGCATGGTGCGGTACTTGGGGCTGGCCGGCTCGACGCTGAGCACGACCTTCTCGACGCGTCGGCTGGCGCCGACGTCGAAGAACGCCTTGGTCTCGGCGTTGCCCTTGACCACGACGGGGTTCGGCGAGATGTCGCGGATCTTAAGGTACGTGTCGTGAGCGGTGGTGGCCGAGGCCACGCCCGCGCCGGACACGAGCATGGTGCCGCCGGCGACGGCGGAAATGAGTCCTGCTGCGATCTTCTTCATGAGGGTGCTGATTCCTCTCCCCGTATTGACTTCAGAGCCGGCCCGGGGCGCCGGCTCCCTGTACTGCTTAGAGGCACCCGTTGGGGAAAAGGTTGGCTCAAGTTTCGAGAAAGTTTTTGATCACGCTTTAACCTGCGCTTATGCGGGAAAAAAGACCGTATGGGTGACTTGAGCCACTACAGTCGTGGCTCATGACCGACGTCTACACCCTGGGCGAGCCGCTGGGCGTCGTCTCCAGCGGCCGCGTGCGCCACGAGAGCGAGGCCAGGCTGGACGTCTGTGGACCCGAGTTCACCCTCGCGGTCGCGCTGGCCCGGCTCGGCCACCGGTCCGCGTACCTCGGCAAGGTCGGCGACGACGAACTGGGCGCCAGAGCGCTCACCGTGCTCAAGGGCGAGGGTGTGGACGTGCTGGACATGCGCGTGTCCGAGGGGCTGCGGACGGGCCTGATCCTCAGGGAGACGCGTATCGGCCGCGAGCCGAGGGCGACGCAGTACCGCGCCGGCTCGGCGGGCTCGCGGCTGGCGCCGGGCAACGTGCCCATCGACCGGATCGCCGCGGCGAAGATGCTCCACGTCACCGGCCTGACGGCGGGACTCGGCCGGGACGCGCGCGAGGCCGTGCGGGTCGCCGTGAACGCCGCGAGGAACGCCGACGTGATGATCTCCTTCGCCGTCGAGTACGTTCCCGAACTGTGGGCGTCCGTGCGCGAGGCCGAGGAGGTGCTCGGCGAGCTGGCCTGCCGCTCGCACCTGCTCTTCCTCCGCCAGGACGAGCTCGACCTGGTCAAGCCCGCGCTCACGCCCGAGCGCGAGGTCGTGGTGGACCGCGGGGCGAAGGGCGCGAGCGTACGGGCCGACCGGATGCGGTACGACGTGCCCGGCTGGCAGGTGCCCGTCGTGGACACGTCCGGGGCGGGGGAGGCCTTCACGGCCGGCTACATCAGCGCCGCTCTCGACGGGCTCATCCCCCAGGAACGCCTGCACCGCGGGGCGCTGCTGAGCGCCGCCGCGGTGACCAGCGCGAGCGACTGGCAGGGCCTGCCCACCAGGTCGGACCTCACCTGACGCGCGTCACGGATCGATGTTCAGGGTGAAGGTCGAGGTCGTGTTCCTGACGTCCTGGGCGTTGCCGGAGAACCGCAGGCCGTCGAACGTGGCCGACCCGACCGCCGGGCCCTGGCCGGGTTCGGGCATCTCGTTCACCCAGATGCCGAAGCCCGACTTGGCGTCGAAGGCGTCACCGCTCTTCCTCGCCCCGCTGATGGACACGTTCGTGAAGACCGTGTCCTCGATCGGGTTGAGCGGCGTGGGGCCCTGGTAGCCGGTCTGGAACATGATCCCGCTGTACGTCGGGTCCACGATGTCCAGGTTGCTGATCCGGATGCCCTGGAACTTCTTGGACGAGGAGAACAGCCACATCGCCGGGAACGTCTGCTGCCCCCAGAAGTGCCCGCCGGCCCTGACCAGCGAGATGTTCTCGAAGACCGTGGGCGGGTCGGCGCCGAACCCGTGCATCGGGATGCCGAAGTCCAGCGAGCTGATCGTGACGCCCGAGTACACCAGCGTGTCGGCCACGTGGATGTTCCTGAACGTGTTGCCGTAGCCGCCGTAGACGGCCACGCCCGCGGCCCGCCAGGTGAGCAGCGAGGTCAGGTTCTCGTAGACGTTGCCGTGCTGCTCACCCGCGTTGTTGTCGATCGCCGAGAACAGCGCGAAGCTGTCGTCGCCCGTGGACCTGGTCTCGACGTCGGTGACGTGGTTGCCGGTGCTGCCGTTGGTCATGTTCAGGCCGTCGGCGAAGACGTTGCGGATCCGCGAGTTCCGGATCGTCATGTCATCGGTGTTCGAGCCCCAGTACATGCAGACCTGGTGCTCGACCCAGAGGTTCTGGATCGTCATGTTCGCCACGTTGGTGAAGTCGAACACCTTGCCGGGGCCGTCGATGCGCGAGGTGTAGTTGCCGAAGTAGGCGAAGTTCGCGAACGTCGAGCCGTTGGCGGTGGCGTCGGCCCGGAAGCCGACGTCGGTGTTGGACTGCCCCGAGGGCGCGTGGAACCTGGTGTACCACGGCCCGGCGCCGACGATCTTGACCGCCTTGCCGTACACCTGGAACTTGCCCGCCGTCGGGTAGTCGCCCGCGGGCAGGTAGACGCCGGTCAGGCCGGGGTCCATGCGGGCCTTGTCGAGCGCGTTCTGCACGTCCTGGTGGGAGAAGCCGGCCGGCACGGCGTACGTGCCGGGGCCGGGGTTGGCGATGGGGGCCACCCGCTCGAGGTCCACGAAGTCGATCGCGTACGTCGAGCCGTTGGCCGCGTCCTTCTGCAGCCTGATCCTGCTGCCCGCCGGCACGGTGGTGTCGAGCATCAGGTTCGCCTCGTCGTAGATGTGCCTGGGCGGGCCCGAGCCGGGGTCGTTGCCCGGACTCGCCTCGGGGCCGTAGAGCCAGGCGTAGCGGGAGGTCAGGGCGATGGCCTTGTGGAAGGCGCCGTCCACGTAGACGTTGAGCGTGGAGTCGATGCCGCCGCCGCCCGGCGCGTCGGGGATGGAGAAGCGGGTGACGAGGGTGTTGGCCGGCGCCTTGGTGGTGAACTCGACGTAGGCGCCGGTCCTGTCCAGCGTCACCGCGCGCCGTCCCGACGCCTCGCCGGCGATCGTGCCGATCTCCCTGCTCGGGCCGGCGCGGGTGGCGCCGCCGCCGAGCACGGCGTCCTCGGCCTCATAGGTGTCGTACGGCATGTTCGCGCCGCGGCCCGCGAACAGCGGCAGCGTGCTGGTGTTGTTGTCGCGCCGGACCGGAAGTTCCTCGGGGTCGGCGGCGAGCACCGTCTGGACGGTGTACCTGCCGTTCGCCGCCGTCCAGGTGCCCAGCCGGACCGGGGCGGTGGTGGCGCCGGGGGCGATCGTGCCGGTCGCCGAGCCGGTCAGGGTTCTGACGACGTCGCCGGAGTCGTCGGCGACGGTGAGCGTGATGCCGTGGGAGCCGCCGCCGGAGGCGATCGTGCCCTGGTTCTTGATCGCCACGGTGAACGTCACGGTGTCGCCCGCCGCGGGGTTGCCGGGCGTCCAGGCGACGGGGGAGGCGATCAGGTCGGCCGTGTCGGCGGCCTTCACGGTCAGCGTGCCGGTCGTGGCGTTGTTGGCCTCGTCCTGCTCGGTGACCTTGCCGTCCTCGTCCACCTTGGCGGACAGTTCGTGGGTGCCGGCCGTACGCGTGCCGATGTCCGCGGACACGGTGGCCGACGCCCCCGCCGCGAGGGCGGCCACGTCGGCGCTGCCGGCCTTGTCGTCGCCCACGTAGAAGTTCACCGTGGTCGCGGCGGAGCGTTCGGTGCCGGCGTTCCCGACCGTGGCCGAGAGCGTGACCTCGTCGGTCTCGGCCGGCGCGGCGGGCGACGAGGCCAGGCCCGACACGGTCAGGTCGGGGTTGGGCGCGGGCGTGCCGAAGATCTGGAACTCGGCGATCTGGCCGCCTGGTGCGCCGGAGTTGGCGGTGATCCGCAGCCGGACGTCGGCGGCCCTGCCGGTCACCGGGATGGTGACGGTGTTGCCGGTGGCCGGGTCGAAGGTGTAGGTGGCCCGGGGGACGAGACCGGTGAATCCGGCGGCGCCCTGCGCGCGGCCGAGGACCTCGATGGCCTGCGTACGCCTGGCCCAGGCCTGGGAGGGGTCGAGCTTGAGCGTGACGGAGTCGAGGTCGGTGTCGGCGCCGAGCCGCACGGTGAGCGTGCCGGGGTGGGCGGCGCTCTCCCAGTACGTGCTCAGGTCGTCGTCGTTGGCGTGCGCCGCGACGTACGTGTGGGTGTGGGCGGAGCCCTCGACCGGCTTGCCGGGGGCGAGGTTGGCGCCGTCGCCCGGACCGCCGGGCCCGTCGGGGCGGCTGCCCCAGATCTCGAACTCGGACAGCTGCCCCGCCGGCCAGCCGGTGTTGGCGGTGAACAGCAGCCGGACGTGGCGGGTCCTGGCGTCGGTGAGGGTGATCGTCGCGGTGGGCGCGAAGGTGTACGTGGCCGAGCCGGCGAGCGTGGTGAAGGCCGTGCCGTCGGTGCTGCCCTGGACGGTCAGCGTCTGGGTGCGGCGGGGCCAGCCGGCGGGCAGCTGGAGGACGAGCCTGCTGACGTCGGAGGCGGCGCCGAGGTCGACCTGGATCCACTGGGGGAAGGCGTTGTTGGCCGACTCCCAGTAGGTGGCCTGGTCGCCGTCGGTCGCGTTGGCGGCGCGGTGGACGTCGGCGTGGCTGCCGGCGGTGGCGGTTCTCCCGGCGGCGAGGTCGGTGTCGGCCGCGGCGTGCGCGGGGGCGGCGAGGAGTCCGGTGAGTAACGTGAGGGCGGCGATGAGAGCTCTCATGGGGGTGGCCCTTCGGATCAGGCGGATGGCCGAACCATAGGATGCCGAACAGATGGCCGCAAGATTACGACGAGATTGCGCAACGAATCGATTGTCTCGCGTCGCGGTTTTGCGATCCTTCTCTGCTGGTCAGCCCTGGAACGGAATAACGGGCGCTGGTGTGCGTGCCACGCAAGCGATAGCGTCGGATTGACGCAAGCTGTTGCAAGCGCTTGCGTCCCTGGTCGTATAGTTTGCGCATGACACGACGACTCGCAGAGGTGGCCAAGAAGGTCGGGGTGAGCGAGGCGACCGTGAGCCGCGTGCTCAACGGCAAGCCGGGGGTGTCCGACGCGACCCGCGAGGCGGTGCTCACCGCGCTCGACGTGCTCGGCTACGAACGCCCCACCCAGCTGCGCGGCGACCGGGCCCGGCTGGTCGGCCTGGTGCTCCCCGAGCTGCAGAACCCGATCTTCCCCGCCTTCGCGGAGGTGGTCGGCGGCGCCCTGGCCCAGCAGGGGTTCACCTCGGTGCTGTGCACGCGCACGGTCGGCGGCGTCTCCGAGGCCGACTACGTCGATCTGCTGCTCCAGCAGCAGGTCAGCGGTGTGGTCTTCGCGGGCGGGCTCTACGCCCAGGCCGATGCCGCGCATGGTCACTATGAGCTGCTGCACGAGCGCAGGCTGCCGACCGTGCTGGTGAACGCGGCCGTGGCGCGGCTCGACTTCCCGCAGGTGTCCTGCGACGACGCGGTGGCCGCCGAGATGGCCGTGGCCCACCTGCGCGCGCTCGGCCACGAGCGGATCGGCATGGTGCTCGGGCCGAAGGACCACATGCCGTCGCGGCGCAAGCTGGAGACGTTCCTGTCGGCCGGCTGCGACCCAGAGCTGGTCGAGCACACGATGTTCTCGCTGGAGGGCGGGCACGCGGCGGCGGCCAGGCTGGTCAGACGCGGTGTCACCGGCGTGGTCTGCGCCAGCGATCTGCTCGCGCTCGGGACCATCAGGGCGGCCCGCCGCGCCGGGCTGTCCGTGCCGGCGGACGTCTCGGTCATCGGTTTCGACGACTCCGCGCTGATGAACTGCACCGAGCCGCCGCTGACGACGGTCCGCCAGCCGATCGACGCCATGGGCAGGGCCGCGGTCGATTTGCTTGTCGCGCAGATCGACAAGGCGGTGGTGCCGGCCGACGAGCTGTTGTTCGAGCCCGAGCTGGTGGTCAGGGCCTCCACGGCCCGCGTTCCGGCGGCTCGCCGTTGACGACGAGTCGCTCGTGACGGAGTCGTTATCTTGCAATAGACCGTCGAAATATTGCGGACCTCGGTGCACGATCCTATGGTGTGGGCACCTCGCATCAGAAGGGTCAGACCATGCAGAGATCCACGGGACTCCTGCTCGTAACCGTGATCGGGCTCGCGGCAACGGCGTGCGGCTCCGGTGAGTCCGCCTCCCCTTCCGCCGGCGGCGCCGGGGCCGTGACGATCACGGTGGCCTGCCAGCCCGCCAAGTCCGCTCCGAAGGAACGCAAGGCCTGGGATGACGACGTGGCCACGTTCACGAAGAACCATCCCGGGGTGACGGTCAAGAGCACGGACCAGCAGCCGTGCTTCGACCCCAAGACGTTCGGCCCCAAGCTGGCGGGCGGTCAGATGGAGACCGTCTTCGTCGTGCCGGTGACCAACTACGCCGACGTCGTCGGCAAGGGCCAGGCGCTCGACATCACCCCGTACACCAGCACGATCAAGAACTGGGACGACCTGCGCCCCGACGTCCGCGAGCTGGTCACCAAGGACGGCAAGGTGTACGGCGTGCCGAACGTGCACTACGGCGTCGGCCTGGTCTACAACCGCGCCCTGTTCACCAAGGCCGGGCTCGACCCCAACAGGCCGCCCGCCACGTGGGCCGAGGTCCGCGAGGCGGCCAAGAAGATCGCCGCCCTCGGCCAGGGCTACGTCGGTTACGGCGAATACTCCGGCGGCAACACCGGAGGCTGGCACTTCACCCAGGCGATCTACGGCCGCGGCGGCAGCATCCTGACCCCCGACAACACCAAGGCCGCCTTCAACTCGCCCGAGGGCAAGGCCGTGCTGCAGACCCTGCACGACATGCGCTGGGTGGACGACAGCATGGGCGACAAGCTCCTGGTCGGCTGGGAGTCGCTCATGATGGCGATGGGCAGCGGCAAGGTCGGCATGATGCTCGGGGCGCCCGACGTGGTCACCGACGTGGTCAACAAGTTCAGGGGCAACGTCGCCGACTACGGCATCACCGGCTTCCCCGAGGCCAAGGCGTCGCTCAGCGGCGGCGAAGCGTTCATGATCAACCCGAAGGCCACCCCCGAGGAGGCCAAGGCCGGCCTCGCCTGGCTCGACTTCCGCTTCAACACCGTCGGCAAGGGCCGCTTCGACTTCGCCCGCGGCAAGGCCCTCGGCAACCCCGTCGGCGTGCCCGACAACGACGTCTACGGCGACTCGCCCACCGGCAAGGCGATCCAGACCGACCGCGTGAAGCACGCCTCGCTGCCGGTCGAGAACTACGAGCCGTACGTGCGGGCCGCCGCCACCGTCCCGCCGAAGGCCGAGCCGGTGCACGCGCAGGAGCTCTACGCCATCCTCGACGTGCCCATGTCGGGCGTGCTGAGCCGCGAGGACGCGAGCATCGACCAGCTGCTCGCCGACGCCGAGACGAAGGCGAACTCCCTGCTGGCGGCCAAGGGCTGACCCTATGGCGATCGTGAGGCGCAATCTGACGGCCTACGGGTTCCTGTGCGCGGCGCTGGCCTGTTTCGCGGTGTTCGCCTGGTATCCGATGGTCAGGGAGTTCGTGCTGAGCTTCCAGAAGACCGACCTGATCAACCCGCCCGAATGGGTGGGCCTGGACAACTTCACGGCGGCCGTCCAGGACCCCGCCTTCGGCCAGGCCTGGCTGAACACCGTGGAGTTCACTCTCCTCGCGCTGCTGTGCGGCTACGCCGTGCCGTTCGTCGTCGCGCTCGTGCTGAACGAGCTGCGCCACGCCCGCGCCTACCTGCGCTTCGTCGTCTACCTGCCGGTCATGTTGCCGCCGATCGTGGCGGTGCTGCTGTTCCGGTGGTTCTACGACCCGGGCCCCGGACTGTTCAACCAGGTGCTCGGCGCCGTCGGCCTGCCGCCGCTGGCCTGGCTCGACAGCTCGTCCACGGCGCTGATCTCGCTGGTGCTCGTCTCGACGTGGATGAACATGGGCAGCGCGACGCTCATCTATCTCGCCGCACTGCAGAACATCCCACCCGAGCTGTACGAGGCCGCCGAGCTCGACGGGGCCGGCATCCTCAAGCGCATCCGGCACGTCACCATCCCGCAGACCCGGCTCATCCTCCTCCTCATGCTCATGTTGCAGATCGTGGCCACCATGCAGGTGTTCATCGAGCCGTACATGCTGACCGGCGGCGGGCCGGAGAACGCCACGGTGTCCGTGGCGTACCTGATGTACCAGTTCGCGTTCTCGCAGATGAACTACGGCCAGGCGGGCGCGCTCGGCATGATGCTCATGCTGGCCCTGCTCGTCTTCGCGGCCCTCCAGCTCAGGACGACCAGGGAGGACGCGGCATGACCTCCGCCACGGACGTCCGCGCGAGCGCGCGGCGCAGGCCGGGCAGGGCCCGCCGGCCCAGGCCCATCCACGTGCAGTTCCGCACGATCGTCTCGCCGCACCAGCTCAACAGCAGGTGGGGACGGCGGATCTACTGGCTGGTGCTGGCCGCGGTCATCGTGCTGTTCACCCTGGCCTTCGTCTTCCCGCTCTACTGGATGGTCACCGGCGCGATGAAGACGCCGGAGGAGATCGCCGAGATGCCGCCGTCGCTCTTCCCCGCCGACCCGACGGCGGACGCGTTCGTCGAGGCGTGGGACCTGTTCGACATCGGTACGCTGCTGGCCAACACCGTCTACTACGCGCTGGGCGCGTGGTTGTTCTCCATGGCGGTGGACGTCACGGCCGCGTACGCGCTGTCGAAGCTGCGGCCGGTGTTCGGCAACGTCATCCTCGGCGCCATGCTGGCCACGCTGATGATCCCGCCGATGGTGATCCTCATCCCGCTCTACGTCACGATCGTGGACCTGGGGCTGCTCAACAACCCGTGGGGCCTGTGGCTCCCCGCGGCCGCCAACGGCTTCAACATTTTCCTGCTCAAACGCTTCTTCGACTCCATTTCCCGCGAGCTCATCGAGGCGGCGCAGATCGACGGCGCCGGCCCCGTGCGGGTGTTGTGGTCGGTCGTGCTGCCGGTCTCCAGGCCGATCCTGGGCGTGGTCTCCATCCTCACGATCGTCACCGCGTTCAAGGACTTCGTCCTGCCGCTGCTGGTCATGACCGACAGCGAGAAGATGACCATCAGTGTGGGCCTGTCGCAGACGGCGGGAGCGGTGACGCAGAACCATGTCATGGGCGGCCTGGTCATCGCCGGCATTCCCATGATCATCGTTTTCTTCATCTTCCAACGGCACATCATGGCGGGACTCACCGCCGGAAGCATCAAGGGATGAGCGCATGTCGCAAACGTGGTGGCGGGGGGCCGCGATCTACCAGGTCTACCTGCGTAGCTTCGCCGACGGCAACGGCGACGGCGTGGGCGACCTCGCCGGTCTGCGCGCCCGCCTGCCGTACCTGAAGGACCTGGGGATCGACGCCATCTGGCTGAACCCGTGGTATCCGTCGCCCATGGCCGACGGCGGGTACGACGTGGCCGACTACCGCGACATCGAGCCGGTCTTCGGCACGCTCGCCGAGGCGGAGCACTTCATCGCCGAGGCGCACGAGCTGGACATCAGGGTCATCATCGACGTGGTGCCGAACCACAGCTCGACGGAGAGCGCCTGGTTCAAGGAGGCGCTGGCGAACCCGGCGGCCCGTGACCGGTTCTGGTTCGCCGACGAGCCGGTGAACGACTGGCGGTCCATCTTCGGCGGCCCCGCCTGGACCCAGGTGCCCGACGGGCAGTGGTACCTCCACCTGTTCGCCCCCGAGCAGCCCGACCTCAACTGGGCGAACCCGGAGGTGCACCAGGAGTTCGAGGAGGTGCTGCGGTTCTGGTTCGAGCGCGGCGTCGACGGCTTCCGCATCGACTCGGCGGCCCTGCTGTACAAGTCGGATACCGGTTACGAGGACCTCGACGAGGTCCACGACGTCTACCGGCGGTGGCGCGAGGTCGCCGACGAGTACGGGGAGCGCGTCCTGATCGGCGAGGTCTGGCTGCCCGACCAGGAGCGGTTCGCCCGCTACCTGCGCCCCGACGAGTTGCACACGGCCTTCAACTTCGACTTCCTGTCCTGCCCGTGGGACCCCGCCGAGCTGCGCCGGGTCATCGACCTGACGTTGTCCACCCACACCCCGATCGGGGCTCCGCCCACGTGGGTGTTGTCCAACCACGACGTGACGAGGCCCGTCACCCGCTACGGCCGCGCCGACACCGCGTTCGAGCACGGCGGGCGCCTGCACGGCACCCCGTCGGACCCGGAGCTGGGCCGCCGGCGGGCGCGGGCGGCGGCGCTGCTGTCGATGGCGCTGCCCGGCTCGGTCTACGTCTACCAGGGCGACGAGCTGGGCCTGCCGGAGGTGGAGAACCTCCCGGACGAGCTCCGCCAGGACCCGATGTTCGCCAGGTCGGGCGGGGCGAACCCGGGCCGCGACGGCTGCCGGGTGCCGCTGCCCTGGTCGGGCGACGAGCCGCCGTTCGGCTTCGGCACCGGCACCGGCACCGGCACGCCGTGGTTGCCGCAGCCGGAGAGCTGGCGCAAGCTCACCGCCGAGGCCCAGCGTACGGATCTGGGGTCGATGCTCACCCTCTACAGGGCGGCCCTGGCCATCCGGCGCGACCGGCTGGGCGACGGCACCATGACCTGGCTGCCGCTGGGGGAGGAGGTGCTGGCCTTCGCCCGGGAGTCGGGCCTGACCTGCGTCACCAATCTGGGCCACGGCCCGGTGCCGGTGCCCGCCGGCGAGGTCGTCCTGGCCAGCGGGCCGCTGGACGACGGCGCGCTGCCCCCGGACACCACGGTCTGGCTGACCGCGAGCTGACCGCTCAGGCGCTGCCCACGGTGTGGGCGGTCCGGCGGGTCACGGCCGTCTCGGCTGCCGATCGCCTGCGCCGGACGAGCCGCAACCCGCCGGCCGCCGCGAGCAGCAGGCACAACCAGGCGAACCAGTCGCCGAAGCGGGCGTAGACGGTGGTGCCCGGCCCCTCGGGCACGCCGGCGGCGGCCGTGACGAACGGGCTGCTGCTCTCGGTGTCGGTCTCGGCGAGCACGCGCCCCCACGGGTCGGAGATCATCGGCGTGCCCTGCTGCGCCGCCCACGCCACCGAGACCCCGCTCTCCACGCCGCGCAGCAGCGCGTTGCGGCTGTGCTGGCGGCCGTTGCCGAACTCGTCGGCGGCCGGCGCCGCCAGCAGGCGCGCCCCCGCCAGGGCGTAGCCGCGGATCGGCGTCGGGAAGTTGAGGTCCATGCAGTTGGCCAGGCCCACGTCGTGCCCGTGGCCGTGCGCGAAGACCAGCGTGTCGCCGCGGCGGAAGGGCGCCCCCGGGGCGAAGTGCCACTTCGTGTAGGAGACCGGCGAAGATCCGTCGGCCGGCAGGTGCACGGAGTAGTTGTACTTGATCTCCGGGGTCGTGTGCACGATCCCGATCACCACGTCGACACCGCGCTCGCGGGCGACCGTGCGCAGCGGCCGCAGCGCGCCGGCCAGGCTGTCCTCGTCGGTGCCCACGACGCCCTCCGGCAGCACGGCCATCGTGCCCTCCGGCAGCTCGGCGATCTGCCGCGCGTAGTCCTTGACCAGGGCCTGGCCTCCCGGACCGGCTGCGTCAGGGGCCCACTGGAAGCGGCTCGCCGACATGACCGCAACCCGCTGCACGGCGGGTTCGCCCGCGTCGGCCAGGCGCAGCGCCCCGAAGCCGAGCACGACGGCGCACGCCGCCGCCCCCGCGACACCGGTGCGCAGCCGGGCCGCCGGCAGCGCTCCCGGCCAGGTCACCGCCACGATGGCGGCCGGCACCATGAGCAGGACGAACCCCAGGCCCCACGCGCCCGTCACCGAGGCGATCTGGATGACGACGGGCACGTCGGCCACAGAGGTGGCCAGCGGCCAGACGATGCCCGTCGGGTTGGCGAGGACGGTCACGTACATGAAGGCCACCCACACGGCGGGCGGCGCGCTCGCGGCGAGCAGCGGCAGCCCGCGCAGGAGGAGCGCCCGGAACAGCCAGGCCACCAGCCCGAACAGCAGGGAGGAGCCGACGACGATGGCGATCCCGATGGGCAGCGGCACCGACGGCGTCTTCAGGAAGAACTCGAACTGGCCGCCGAGGCCCAGCAGATATGCCAGGAAGGCGGCGCAGAAGGCCACCCTCGCGCTCACCCGTGGCGCCAGCAGCAGCACCGGCAGCGGCGCCAGCCAGCTGAGGCCCGGGATCGGCGCGAAGCCGGTGCCGAAGAAGAACAGCAGCGCCGAGGCCGCCACCGCAGCCGGAGCTCTGAGCCGTGATGCCATGGGGTCCCCCGTTCGTCAGCGTGTATACACCGTAAACATCGAGGTATACGGTGTCAACACAGGTCGGCCGTTACCATCGCCTGATGGCCCGCCTGCGCAGAACGCCCCCGCACGACCTGACGCCGCACGCCCGCGCCCTCTACGACAAGATCACCGCCGGTCCGCGCGGCACGTTCATGGTGGATCCGGAGGGCGGGCTGACGGGCCCGTTCAACGCGATGTTGCGGAGCCCGCCGGTCGGAGACGCGCTGCAGGAGCTCGGTGCGGCCGTCCGCTACCGCACGGTGCTCAGCGACCGGGCGCGAGAGCTGGCGATCCTGGTCGTCGCCGGCCACCACGACAGCGCGTTCGAGCGGGCCGCCCACGAGCCGATCGCCCGCGACCTGGGATTCACCGACGACCAGCTCCAGGCGCTGCGCGACGGCTCGCCCCTGTCACTGCCCGAGGACGAGCAGGCGGTGCTCGACGTCGCCCGCGCCCTCGTGGCCAGAGGCGACCTCGACGACGACGAATACGCGAAGCTGGAGGAGAGCGTCGTGTTCGAGCTGACCACACTGGTCGGCTACTACACGACGCTGGCGCTCCAGCTCCGCGTCTTCCGTGTCTAACTGGGCGGCGGGCCGCCGCAGGCCCCACGGATGCTCTTGAACCAGGCCTCGTACTGGTCGTGCAGGGCGCGGCCGGAGAGCCGCAGCCAGGCGTCGTCGGCGTTCTCCAGATACGTGAAGTTCGCGCTTCCGGTGTAGACGCGGGGCGTGATGTCGTCGTCGTAGAAGCCGTCCAGCAGCATGAGCTTGGTGTGCGGCACCACGCTGCGCGAGCCTACGGTGAAGCGGCAGGGCGTGACCTGCATCTTCTTCCCGTTGGAGGCCGTGGTGGCGAGGACCTTCCGGATCTCGCTGTCGACGTTCTCCATGGCGTTGCCGGCGTTCTCGTAGTAGACGATGTCGATCCAGCAGTTCTTGCCCCTGAGCCGCAGCAGTTCGTTGGCGATGGCCTTGCGGTTCTTGTTGAAGGCCGTGAGCGCCATGCGGATGTCGGTCTGCCGGGTGACGCCGTCGGGGGTCTTGTACGAGCACTCGATGAGCCGCAGGATGTTGACCACGGGGTCGCCGGACGACACCCGGCGGGGGAAGAACATCGCCCGGATGGGAGTGCCGGTCGGCGTGGTCCAGAAATATCCGGGATTGACCGACGTGCGCCGGCCCGCGCGCAGGTCGTTGAAGTAGGTCAGATAGCCGTCATAGACCGTGGCGTCGGTGAAGGTGTAGGCGTCGTTGTAGGAGTTGTACAGATACCAGTCGGACAGGTTCGACGACGTCTGGAAGCCGACCTTGGGATGCACGGTGCCGCCGACCAGCACGTTGGAGAAGAGCGCGAACTTGTTGTGCTGGTAGTTGCGCGCGATGCACCCGCGGTCGGCGGCGGACGGGTTGGGATACTCACAGCCCACCACCCACGAGCCGGCGCTCTCCGAGGTGCCGAGCGCGGCGGTGAGCTGGGCCTCGACGGCGTCGTTGGAGGCGTCTTCGCGGCTGTCGAGGATGACCTTCACCCGCACGCCGCGCTCGTGGGCGGCGACCAGCGCGTTCGCCACCTCGCTCGACCGCTGGCCGGTGGAGAACTGGTGCATCACGAACCGGATGTCGCCACCGGGCCGCACCGCCTGGATCAGCCTGATCAGCTGGTCCATGACGGCCGACTGCGCGGCGCTCGGCGTGCCGGGCACGCCCGAGTCGGCGGTGGGATCGTTGAAGACGGGCGCGTTCAGGACGGGCGGGCCGGTGACCGCCGTCGGCCGCGCGGGGTCGGCGGCGGCCGGGTGGCCGGTGGCCAGGAGCGAGGCGGCCAGGCATAACGCCACCGTGGCGCGGCGGCTGACGGATCTCGTGGTCATGAAATCCCCTTCGAGGGTGGGGCATGATCGTCGAGATCGACTGTCGTTGCAGCGCTCAGAGCTGTCAAGGCCGTTGTCAGGCCGACTCGCGGACCACCAGCTCGGTGGGCAGGATCACCGGCTCGCTCGTGCCGCCCTCGAAGAGGTCGAGCAGCAGCCTGACCATGGCCGCCGCCTGCTCGGCGACCGGATGGCGGAGCGTGGTCAGCGGCGGCTCGGTGTATTTCGCCGCCTCGATGTCGTCGAAGCCCACCACGGCGACGTCGTCGGGCACCCGCCGACCGGCCTGGCGCAACGACTGCAGCGCGCCGACGGCCATCAGGTCGTTGGCCACGAACACGGCGTCGAGCTCGGGATCGTCGCGCAGAAGCTGGCGCATCGCCACCGCCCCCGACTCGCGCGTGAAGTCGCCGACGGCCACGATCGAGCGGTGGTCGGAGTCGCGCAGCACGTTGCGGTAGCCGGTCAGGCGGTCCTGACCGCCGATCATGTCCTGCGGGCCGGCGATCGTGGCGATCCGGCGCCGGCCCGTCTCCACCAGGTGCCGCACCCCGGCCTCCGCGCCCCCGATGTTGTCGTTGTCGACGTAGGGGATCTGCACGGGGACGGCGGGCCGGCCGTAGGAGACCACGGGGACGCGCAACCGTGACAGGGCCGACGGCAGCGGGTCGGCGCCGTGCATGGAGATCAGCATGACGCCGTCGACGTGGCCGCCCGAGATATAGCGCTCCACCCGCGCGTGGCTCTTGGCAGAGGAGGCCAGCATGAGCACGACCTGCTTGTTGACCGTCTCCAGCTCCATGGAGGCCGACCTGATCGCCGTGGAGAACATCGGGTCCTCGGAGAAGACCCGGGTGCCGGGCTCGCTGACGACCAGGGCGATCGAGTCGGTGCGCTGGGTGACGAGGCTGCGCGCGGCGGAGTTGGGGACGTAGCCCAGCTCGTCGATCGCGCGCAGCACGGCGTCGCGGATGTCCGGCGCGACCGTCGTCTGCCCGTTGACGACCCGGGAAGCGGTGGCGCGCGACACGCCCGCCCTGGCGGCGACCGCTTCCAGCGTCGGCCGTCTCATGGCAGGACCGGCAGGAGGGAGAGCATGGAAAAAATCTACAGGCCGTTTCGGCTGATCACGTCCCGATACCAGAGGGCACTGTCCTTGAGCGTCCTGGTTTGTGTCGCATAGTCCACATGCACGATGCCGAAACGCCGCCGGTAACCCTCCGCCCACTCGAAGTTGTCGAGCAGCGACCAGACCAGATAGCCGCGCAGGTCCGCGCCCGCCTCGATGGCCCGGTGCACCTCGCGCAGATGCCCGTCCAGGTACGCCACCCGCTCGTCGTCGTGCACGCGCCCGTCCTCCACGACGTCGTCGAAGGCCGCGCCGTTCTCCGTGACCATCAGGCCGACCTGCGGGTAGTCCTGCGAGAGGCGTACGAGCAGCCTGGACAGGCCGTCGGGCACGATGGGCCAGCCCATCGCGGTCGTCGGCGCGTCCGCCGCCGCGAACCTCACGTCCTCCGAACCCGGCCACGCGGCGTCGGCGGGCAGTCCCGGGCCCGCCTCGACCACGCACGGGTTGTAGTAGTTGATGCCCACCAGGTCGATCGGCGCGTTGACGAGCGCCAGGTCGCCGTCCTGGATGTGGCCGGTCCCGCCGTTGCGGGCCGCCGCGTCCAGCACCTCCCGGGGGTACGTCCCGTACACCGCCGGATCCAGGAACTGCCGGGTCAGGAGCGTGTGGATACGGTGGGCGACGGCCGCGTCCTCCTCGTCCGGCACCGCCGAGGGGTCGTTGACCTGGGCGGGGGTGAGCACGGGCGCGGAGTTGACCACCAGCATGATGCTCTGCGCCCCGCCCTCGCGCAGCCGCCTGGCGGCCAGCCCGTGGCCGAGCAGCAGGTGATGCGCGGCGCGCATGGCGTCGGCCGGCAGGCGGCGGCCGGGGGCGTGCACCCCGTTGCCGTAGCCGAGGAACGCCGCGACCCACGGCTCGTTCAGGGTGGCCCAGTCGTTGACGCGGTCGCCGAGCCGGTCGTGCACGGCCTGGGCGTAGTCGGCGAACCGGTGGGCCGTGTCGCGGTGGGTCCAGCCGCCGCGTTCTTCGAGGGCTTGGGGGAGGTCCCAGTGATAAAGCGTGACATAGGGCGAAATCTCGGCGGCTAGTAGCTCGTCGACGAGCTTGTCATAGAAGGCGAGCCCGCGCGGGTTGACCGGTCCCGCGCCGTCGGGCTGGATGCGCGGCCAGGCGATGGAGAACCGGTAGGCCGCCAGCCGCAGCTCGCGCATCAGCCCGATGTCGTCCCGGTAGCGGTGGTAGTGATCGCACGCGACGTCGCCGGTGTCGCCGTCCGCCACGTTCCCGGGGGCGTGGGAGAAGGCGTCCCAGATCGACTGCCCCCGTCCGTCCTCCTTGACCGCCCCCTCGATCTGGTACGAGGCCGTGGCGGCGCCCCAGACGAAGTTATCGGGAAAAATCATCCCTTAACAGCTCCTTGCATGATTCCGCCGATGATTTGCTTGCCGAACAGGGCGAAGACGGCAACGAGCGGCAGTGTGCCGATCGCCGTTCCTGCCAGCCCCAGCACGTAGTCGTTGACGTATCCGCTGGCCAGCGTCGACAGGGCGACCTGGACCGTCGGGTTGTCCGGGCTCAGCACGACCAGCGGCCAGAAATAGTCGTTCCAGGCCGACATGAACGTCAGCATGCCGAGCACGGCCGCCGCGGGCCGGGCCGCCGGCAGCACGACGTGCCAGAACAGCCCCCACGTCGAGCACCCGTCCACCCGCCCGGCCTCCAGCAGCTCGGTGGGCAGGGCACGCGAGAGGTACTGCGTCATGAAGAACACGCCGAACGCGTTGACCAGCGCCGGCACGATCAGCGCGTAGTTGGTGCCGGTCCACTCCAGCTTCACCATCAGCATGTAGAGCGGGATGATGCCGAGCTGCGCCGGCACCATCATGGTCGCCACGGTGATGACCAGCATGGCGTTCTTGCCCCGGAACTTCAGCTTGGCGAATGCGAACCCGGCCAGCGTCGAGAAGAACATCACCGCGACCGAGATCGATCCGGCCACGATGACCGAGTTGAGCAGCGCGAGCCCGAAGGGCACGGTGTCGAAGACCCGGGCGACGTTGGCGAAGAAGTTGCCGCCCGGCAGCAGCGGCGGCGGCACCTCGGCCAGCGCCGAGTTGTGCCGGGAGGCCACCACGACGCTGTAGTAGAGCGGGAACGCCGAAAAGAAGGCGACCGCCGTCAGGGTCAGATAGCGCAGCCTCACACCAGCCCTCCCTTCGCCCTGCGGGTGATGAGGAAGTTGATGCCCGCTACGATCACCACTGCCAGGAACATCAGCCAGGACGCGGCCGAGGCGTAGCCGAAGTCGAACGTCGAGTTCGCGAAGCCCTGCTCGTAGACGAACAGCGCCAGGGTCTGGAACTGCCGGTCGGGCCCGCCGGTGGCGATGCCGCCCCCGCCGCCGCTGCTCTGCCCGAACAACATGGGTTCGGCGATGATCTGCATCGCCCCGATCGTGGAGACGATGACCACGAAGATCATGGTCGGCCGGATCATCGGGATGGTGATCCTGCGCAGCTGCGTGAAGTTGCCCGCCCCGTCGAGGGTGGCGGCCTCGTACAGCTCGCGCGGTACGGCCTGCATGGCGGCCAGGAAGATCAGCGCGTTGTAGCCGGTCCAGCGCCACATGATCATCACCGAGAGCGCGACGTGCGAGCTCGCGGTGCCCGCCGCCCAGTCGATGCTGCCCACCCCGAACCACGACAGGACCCAGTTGATCATGCCGAAGTCACGGCCGAAAAGCTGGCTGAAGATCACCACCACCGCCACCACGCTGGTGACGTTGGGCAGCAGCAGCGAGACCCGGAACAACGTCTGCAACCGCAGCCGCCGGTTGAGCAGGTGCGCCAGCCAGATGGCCAGCGCGAGTTGCGGCACAGTCGACAGCACGCCGATGGAGAGCGTGTTGAACGTGGCGTTCCAGAAGTAGTCGTCGGCGAGCAGCGTCGTGAAGTTGTCCAGCCCGACGAACGTCTGGGTCTCCGAGAGCAAGGTCCACTCGTGCAGGCTCACCCAGGCCGTGTAGACGAGCGGGAACAACCCGAAAGCGCAGAACAGCAGGAAGAACGGCGCCACGTAGGCGTACGGTGACACCCTCACGTCGAGGGTGTGCCGCATGCCCTGCCCGCGCCGTCGCGTGACCGCGAGGGGAAGAGTGCTCATTTGATCTTCTTGACGTCCTCGAGCACCTGGGCCCACGCCTGGTCCGGCGTCTGCTTGCCCTGCTCCACCCGGCCGAGCCCGTTGCCGATGGCGACCCGGACGTCTGCCTCCTTGGGGCCGAGGTGCTGCGGCTTGAGCGCCTTGGCGGCGTCCGAGTAGATCTTGCCGATGGGAGCGTCGCCGAAGAACGGCTTGGTGAAGTTCTGGATCTCCGGGTCGTCGTACAGCTCCGGGATCGACGGGAACGTGCCCTCCTCCTTGAAGACCTTGGCCTGGTTCTCCTTGGAGGTGAGGAAGTCGATCAGCTCGGCCGCCTCCTTCGGGTGCTTGCTCTGCTTCGGCACCATCAGGTGCGAGCCGCCGCTGTTGCCCGAGCCGCCGGGCACGGCCGCGATGTCCCACTTGCCGGAGGCGTCCTGGGCCTGCTCCTGGATGAAGCCCGTCATCCAGGCCGGGCAGATGATCGTGGCGAACGAACCCTTGGCGAAGCCGGTGTTCCACGGCGGGGAGAAGGCCGCCAGCTTGGCGGTCAGGCCCTCCTGGGTGAGCTGGTTCGACAGGTCCCAGGCCTTCTTCACGTCGGGGTTGGAGTCCACGATGATCTGGTCCTGGGCGTCGTACAGGCCGACGGGGGCCTGGTTGACCATGGCGCGGAAGATCTCGCCAGGGGAGTCGACGAACTTCGCGCCGGCCACGTCGGCCGCGGCGAACTTCTTGCCGGTCGCGATGTACTCCTCCCACGTCGGCCAGAGCGCCGCCACCTTCTCGCGCTCGCTCGGCAGGCCCGCCTTCTCGAACAGGTCCTTGCGGTAGCACATGGCCAGGCCGCCCACGTCGGTGCCGAGCCCGAGCACCTGCGCGCCGTCCTTGCTCAGGCCCTGCTGCCACTTCCAGTCGAGGTAGTCGGCCTGCCGCTTGTCGAGCCCGAACTGCTTGAGGTCGGTGAACTTGGGCGGCTGCGCGGTGAACGTGCTGATGTAGCCGACCTCGACGGCTGTGACGTCGCCCGCGCCCGAGTTCGTGGCCAGCCGCTTGACCAGGTTGTTGTGGTGGTCGTTGAACTGCGTGACGTTCTCGACGATCTCGATGTCGGGATGGGTCTTCTTGTATTCCTCGTAGAGCGGTTTGAAGCCGAAGTCCCCGAAGAGGTCGACGGTCAGCTTGATCTTCTCGCCGGGATCGGCGCCCGCCTCTGTGGCCGAGTCCCCGCCACCGCCGCCGCACGCCGCCGCCAGGGTGAGCGCGGACGCGGTGAGCAACGACAGGCCGAGCCGCCGGATACGAGGGGTCATGGAAACCCTCCTGGGTAGGATCTGAGGGGTGGAGAGAGCGCTCTCTCAAGAGATTCCAGGCGTTCATACCGCTCTGTCAACGGAGGGCCCATAACAATCGGTGTTATGAAGAGAGCGTTCTCACGGCGGTGCGGAGCGGGCCGCGCCGGGGGGGCTCAGCCGTCGAGCGCGCGGCCGGCCATGCGGGCGTACATCCGGCCGGGGCTCGGCACCCTGGTCAGGAAACCGGGCAACATGGGGAGCCCGACGGCGAACGGATCGAGCCGCTCGTAGAGCTCCTCGGCGTTCGCGGGCCGGTGGTCCGGCTTCTTCTCCAGCAACTGCGCCAGCAGCGCGCCCAGGTCGCCCGGCAACCCGGGAAGGGCCGGCGGACGCTCCTTGACCTGCTTCTCGAAGACCACGTAATCGGTGGGTCCGGTGAAGAGCTGGCGTCCGGCCAGCATCTCGTGCAGCACGCAGCCGAGCGAGTAGAGGTCGCTGCGCGGCTCGGCGACGCCGTGCTGGATCTGCTCGGGCGCCATGTACGCCGGCGTGCCGAGGATCTGCCCGATCCTCGTGAACGTGGTGACGTCCGCGTCGCGGAGCATGGCCAGGCCGAAGTCCAGCACCTTCACGCTGCCGTCGGGGCAGAGCATGAGGTTCGTCGGCTTGAGGTCGCGATGGCAGATCGACAGCGCGTGGGCCGCCGACAACACCGCGCACGCCTGCGCCGCGATCGCCGCCGCCCACGGCACGGGCAGCGGGCCGTGCTCGCTCACCAGGTCGGCCACCGTGACGCCCTCGATGAACTGCATCACCTGGTAGAGGCGCTGATCGTGGGTGCCGAAGTCGTACAGCACGGGGGCGCCCGGATGCTCCAGCCTGGCCAGGATGCGCGCCTCGCGGATGAACCTGCGCTCCAGCTCCTCGTCCGGCCCGCTGGGCAGCCTGAGCAGCTTCACCGCGACCCGGCGGTCGAGGTGGCGGTCGTGGCCCGCGTAGACCGCGCCCATGCCACCCTGGCCTAGGGGGAGGTCGTCGAGCTCATAGCGCTCACCGATGACCATGCGCCCTCCCCCCAGCCTTATCTGGAGAAATATTACGACCGGGAAAAACTACACCGTCAGGACTGCGGGTGCAGGTGACCCTCGGCGAGCCCGTCGAGGCCCAGCCTGATCAACGTCTGCCCCAGCGCGGCGGTCTCCCGCAAGGCGTCCTCCAGCACGGCGAGCTGCCGGAACGCCGCGCCGTACGCCTTCTGCTCCCTCAGCGACAGGCGCGGCAGCCGGGTGCGGCGCACGTCGAACCTGCTGGAGCCGGTCGTCACCCGGCCGCCCGCCGCCCGCAGGAAGCCGGCCAGGAAGTCGGGGTCGAGCCGCCGGGCGTCAACGCGGTAGAGGGTCAGGTGGGGCCCCAGCACCGCGCCGTCGTCGGCCATCACCCGCACCGCCGAATAGGAGGCCACCACGTCGCCGGAGCGGATCGCCACCAGCCCCTGCTGCGTACTGGTGGAGCCCGACGGCGAGCTGCCGTTGAGCACGTCGTCGGTGGTCAGCACCGGGATGTCCCCGCCGTCCGCGGCCATCTTGGGCGGTGCCTGCGCGGAGGTCACCAGGCCCTCCTTGATCAGGTCGCCCAGCGTGGTGGCCGGCTGGTCGAGCGGCTGCTCCAGGACCTTCAGATCGGGCGGCACGGCGGAGGCCGCCAGGAACCGGTCACGGGCCTCGGCGAACGCCCGCCCGACGTCGTCGCGCCGCTGGTGGCGGGCCGGGGTCATGTCGACCTCGTCGGCCAGCAGGTCGATGATGCGTACGGTCTGGTCGGAACGGTCCTCGACGTAGGCCTGCCAGGCGGGCTCGACCAGCGACAGGTCGGCCGTGGCGTCGAGGATCAGCACGTCGGACGGCGGCCGCTCGCCCGCCGCGGGGCGGCGCAGCAGCCACAGGTCCGAGCCGGGCAGCGCCACGACCGCCCGCAGCGCGCCCGCGCGCAGCAGATTGGCGCGGATGCGGCGGCCCGCCTTACGGCTGGCGGCGGCCGGCGGCATGAGGATGGCGACCAGGCCGCGCGGCCTGACGTGGGTGAGGCAGTGCTGCACCCAGGCCAGCTCCGGCTCGCCGCGCGGCGGCAGGCCGTGCTCCCAGCGCGGGTCGCCGGTCAGCTCCTCGTAACCCCAGGCGCGTTCGTTGAACGGGGGATCGCACACCACCGCGTCGGCCCGCTCTCCGGCGAACCCGTCGTGGCGCATCGAGTCACCCGCCACGATCGTGGCCTCGGCGCCGCGCAGCCGGAGCCTGGAGGCGGTGATGGCCGCCGACGTCTCGCTCAGCTCCTGGCCCAGCATCCTGGCGGGCATCCGCAGCCCGGCCGGATCGTGCACGGATCGCGAGGGGGCGAGGAGCAGCGTCCCGACGCCGCAGGCCGGATCGAGGATCGTCGCGCCTTCCTCGCCGACGAGCCGGACCATCAGCTCGGCCACGTCCTCGCGGGTGACGGAGAGCTGCCTCGAGTGTGCTTCGAGGTAGCGCTCACACAGGAATTCGTACGCGGTCAGCGGGTCGTGCTGCTCGGCCAGCTCGAGAATCAGCTCGGCCAGCTCCCGGTCGAGCCCGGTCGGCTCACCACCCGTCCGGGGGTCACCGGCCCGGGGAAGGGCGGCCTGGGCGTGGTGGGTCAGCAGCACGCCGACCTGGGCCACCAGCTCGCCCAGCCGCAAATCTCCGGCGGCTTTCAGGCGTTGCCACACCCGATCACCCAGGGAGACCTGGTAGGACTTCCCGTAGCGCCGAAGCCAGGACTCGACCTGCCG
The DNA here is from genome assembly GCF_004348345.1 of Nonomuraea longispora. Taxonomy (GTDB): domain Bacteria; phylum Actinomycetota; class Actinomycetes; order Streptosporangiales; family Streptosporangiaceae; genus Nonomuraea; species Nonomuraea longispora. The sequence continues at coordinate 1,902 of NZ_SMJZ01000075.1, read as the reverse complement.
CAGCGAGAACAGCGGCTGGTTGGCGGTGCCCCCGACGGGGGCGGGGAAGTCGTCGTGGCGGCGGCGCCAGTTGCTCACCGCGGCACGCCCGACACCGGCGAGCCGGGCGATGTCCCCGGCGTTGACGGTCGGGTCGTGGCTCATGGAGCCCACAGTAGTTCACAAGAGTCTTCAGCGCATCTGCTTGTGAAGTCTTTCAACCAATGATTTACTGCTGGGTATGAAGCACAACATCCGCTATGCCGCCGGATCAGACGTGGGCCGCCGCAGGGAGCAGAACGAAGATTCCGGCTATGCGAGTGGCCGGTTGCTCGTGGTGGCTGACGGGATGGGTGGGCACGCTGCCGGCGAGCTGGCGAGTTCGGCGGCGATCGCCGTCATGCGGGAGCTGGATGCCACGCTTCCCGAGACCGGCGCCGACCTGGAGGCCGCGCTGGAGGGCGCCGTGCACGAGGCGGCCCGCAGGCTCGTCGAGCTGGCCGACATCGACCCTGCGCGCAGGGGGATGGGGACCACGGTGACCGCCATGCTGTGGGACGGCTACCGGTTCGCCCTGGCTCATCTTGGTGACTCCCGCGGATATCTGCTTCGCGATGGCGCTCTCTACCAGATGACCAAGGATCACACACTTGTGCAGTCGATGGTGGACGAAGGGCGCATCACGGAGGACCAGGCGGCCGTCCATCCCAGGCGCTCGATGGTGCTGCGGGTGCTGGGCAGTGAGGGCAGGGCGGAGCCCGACATGGCGCTGCGCGAGGCCGAGCCTGATGATCGCTACCTCCTCTGCTCCGACGGCCTCACGACCGTCCTGGGGCCCGAGGTCCTGCACGAGGTGCTGACCACGGTGGCAGACCCGGGCGCGGCCGTCCAGCGGTTGATCGATCTCGCCAACGAGGGCGGCTCGCCCGACAACGTGACCGTGATCGTGGCCGACGTCGTCGCGCCGGGCGCCGGAGAAGTGAGCGTCTACCGCGTGGGCGCGGGCGCCTGACCGCGTTGATCTCATCAGATTCACCAGCCTCAATAGACACCGATAACCACATAGCCAATAATTCGCCTCATAGCAAGACACTTTCGCAGTGACCCGCGCGAACGTGCGATGGCGCTACTACAGTCCATCGTGATTTGTCGGTTATCTGGGAGGTGTCACCCTGGACCCGATCGCGGACGAGCTGCTGAAGACGGTGCGGCAGGAAATCGGATACAAGGAGAAGAGCGGCCAGCTCACCAAGTTCGGTCAGTGGTACGCGGATCGCGTCCAAGACACCCAATACCGCAACGCGCCATGGTGTGACATGTTCCTCGCCTGGGCCGCGGACAAGGCCGGCGTCACCGAATATGTCGGCGAATTCGCGTGGACTCCTTCCCACGCGGCCTGGTTCATCAAGCAGGACGCGTGGACGCGCAAGCCCGAGCCCGGAGCGCTGGTCTTCTTCGACTGGCGCGGCGGCAAGAGCTACAAGGGCGTCGACCACGTGGGCGTCGTGGAGCGTGTCTCCGGCAAGAAGATCCACACGATCGAGGCCAACGTCGACCGCGTGTGGCTCAAGCGCAAGACCCGCGAAACGGACAAGGTCGTCGGCTACGGCATCCCCCGATTAGTCAAGGCGAACGCCGAGCGGCTCGACGAGATCCGGTCGACCGAGCGGCCGTTCGTGTCCGCGCCGCGGCCGGAGACCGGGCACGGCTCGCCCCTCGACGTCCTCGGCACCCCGCCCGCGCTGCTCGCCGCGATGGTGCTCACCACGATCGTGCTCTCGCTCCGCGTGACCGGCCGCCGCCGCGGCACGCACCGCCGCCTCACCTGGCCATGGAACGCGCCAACCACCCGCCGCCCCGCCAAGACCTCCTCCGGCACGCGGACCCGCGAAAAGGTACGCGCCACCGCCCAGCGCCCCGCTC
>NZ_SMJZ01000074.1 GCF_004348345.1 Nonomuraea longispora | reverse complement strand
GGTTCGGCGGGGGGTCCGGCGGCGGCTGGGCGCGGCGCGGCGCCTCGTCGGGCGGCTCCCGTAACGGCTCGTCCGGCTCCTCGCGCGGGTCCAGGTTCGGCGGGTCCGGCGGCACGCGGTCGCGCGGCTCCGGCGGCGGGCTGTTCGGCGGCTCCAACAACTCCAACGGCTCAGGCCGGCCCGGCGGGTCGCGGTCCGGCGGCGGCGGCGGTGGCCGCGGCCAGGCAGGCCCCCGGATCTTCACGTCCGGCGAGTCGTCGTCCCGCTCCTCGGAGGCGCCCCCGCTCTGGCTGCGCAGCGGCAGCGACGGCGGCGGCTCCGGAGGGGACAGCCCCTCGGTGCCGTTCTGGCTCAAGCCGAACTCCACCGACAAGGACTGAACGTGACGCCTCCCCGCCCTGAAGGGAGCGGTTTCTCGCCCCGCTTGCGCGAGAGACGACGGCCAAGCCCTGACCGATGCCCGAAAGCACGAAGCCGAAGCTGTCCGGAGGCGCCGACAATGGCTGGGGTCCTGGTGACGGTCCCCTCGGGAGGAACTGATGGCACAGCCAGGTGACAGGCGCGGGCTCGCCTTCGCCGTCATCGTCGTGGTCGTCGCCGCGGTCGGCATCTACCTGACGATCGGGCCGTCCGCGGAGGAGCCGGCGGAGCCCGCGCCGGAGGCGACCTCCGCGGCCGTCACACCCGCGGCGTCGAGCACGCCGCTGGCGACCGCGAGCGCCGAGCCGTTCGACGTCTACTCCTACCTGCCCATGCAGAAGGAGCAGCTCGCCGCGGCGGCGGACCTGGCCGAGCGGTTCGCCGCCGAGTACGGCACGTTCCGCCACGACGAGGACCCGGCGGCCTACGCGGCGCGGCTGAAGGCGTACACGACGGCCGAGTTCGGCAACGAGCTGGCCAGGACCGTCTCCTCGGCGGGCACGATCGAGCAGAACCGGAACGATGAGACCGTCTCCACGGCCACGGCCAGGCTGAAGGAGATCAGGCAGGTCGAGAAGACCTCCGTCGTGTTCGTGATCAGCACCACCCGGCAGGTCGCCGCGAAGAGCGGCGACAAACGGCAGGACGAGGAGTTCGCGGTCACGGTGAGCCAGGAGGGAGCCGACTGGCGGGTCTTCGACCTCCGCCCGGCGACCGAGGGCCAGGAGGGAGACATTCTTCAGTGAAAGGCGCGCGTCTCGCTCTCGTGATCGGCCTCGCCGGGGCGTTGATCCTGGTGGCGGTCATACTTTCGCCGATGTTGCTGATCTCGTTGCCGTCCTTCATCTCGGGAGGCGGCACCTCCGTCGACTGCGAGGACGACACGCAGGTGGAGGAGGTGTCCGACTCGGGCAGCTCCGACATCCCCGGCAGATATCTGGAGCTGTACAAGAAGCACGGCAAGAAGATCGGCGTGCAGTGGAACATCCTGGCCGCCGTGGGCAAGCGCGAGACCGACCACGGCCGCTCCGACCTGCCGGGCGTCAAGGACGGCACCAACCACGCGGGCGCTGCGGGGCCGATGCAGTTCCTGATCTCCACGTGGGGAGGCAAGGCCAGGATCCCGATGTCGTCCGACGTCAACGGCTACGCCTCCGACGGCGACGGCGACGGTGTGGGCGACGTCTACAACCCCGCCGACGCCATCCTGGGCGCGGCGAAGATGCTCAAGCGCAACGGCGCGCCGGAGAACGTGCGGCAGGCGCTGTTCGTCTACAACCGGGCCTGGTGGTACGTCGACCAGGTCGTCGAGATCGCCAGGAAATACGCGAGGTCGGGTGAGGTGAAGGTCCCGCCGCAGGCTTCGGAGGAGTGCGACGACCCGCTGATCGAGGCCGCGCCGAGCGACGTCGTGGCCAAGATTTTGGAGTACGCGCTGGACCAGCGCGGCAAGCCGTATCTGTGGGGCGGCACGGGGCCCGACGCGTTCGACTGCTCGGGCGTCATCTACGCGGCCTACCGGGCGGCGGGATTGGTGATTCCGCGGACGACGTTCGTGCAGTGGCCGTTCGGCGTGAAGGTCCAGGAAGGGGAGGAGCAGCCGGGCGACCTGGTGTTCTTCAACTCCGGCCCCGGCACGTCCGCCAACAACCCCGGTCACGTCGGCCTGGTCGTGTCCAAGGGCAAGATGCTGGAGGCCCGCTGCCGGCTGTGCGGGCCCATCAAGGTGACGAGCTACCAGGCCCGTACGAACCGGGTGGGCTTCACCCGTCCCCTGCAGAACCCCGACGTGCTCGAACAGCTGAAGAAGCTGCAGAATCCATCCCTGTAAGGAATGTGACGTGATGAGCACGGTCGTGGTCGTGGCCGCGGTGATCGTCGCCCCCGGCGGCCGGGTGCTCGCGGCCCAGCGCGCCGAACCGGCGGCGCTGGCGGGCGGGTGGGAGTTCCCCGGCGGGAAGGTGGATCCCGGTGAGGACGAGCGGGCCGCGCTCGTACGCGAGTGCCGCGAGGAGCTCGGCGTCGAGATCGCGGTGGGCGAACGCGTCGGCGGTGAGTGGACGCTGTCGCCGGGGTACGTCATGCGCGTGTGGTTGTGCTCCTTGGCCTCGGGCGTGCCCGAAGCCAAGGAGCACCTGGCCCTGCGGTGGCTCGGTCCCGGCGACTATTACGACGTCGAGTGGCTGGATGCGGACCTGCCCATCATGAAGACCGTGGAGAACCTGCTACCCCGGTGACAATCAACTCACTCTGTGTGACATGATGATGACTCGGTGTGATTTGTCGCAACGGGGGAGTGGGAATGATGCGGCGTGGCTGGATCATTGCCGGGGCCCTGCTTCTGACGGCGGTTCCGTGTGTGCCCGTGGGGGCCACCGGGGTTTCGCTGGTGCTCGAGCGGATCAAGGGGTCCGACGGCGCGGGCAAGTGGGTCAGGACGGGGGACGTCCAGCGGTTCAAGGTGCGGCTGAACGGGATGGGCATGGGCGCGAGGGTCGCGGTGGCGGCCAGCCCGGCGGAGGCGCTGGCGGAGGTCGTCTGCGTCCCGCCGCCCGCTCGTTCCGACTTCCCGGAACCCGCCGGTTCCGGCGTCACGGGACCTGCCCGGCCGGGAGCCGCCGCGCCTGGCCCCACGACGGCGGACCGGGCCGTCCCTCCGGCAAGCCCAGGGGAGGCGGCGTCCGAGGCGCTCGCCCTGCGGGCTTTGGAGGACCACTCCGGCTCCACCCGCGCCCGCGGCGTGCTGCCGGGGACGCGGGTGTGCAAGCTGGGCCAGGTCTCCGGGGAACGATCGGTCGACGTGACGCTCACCGCACCGGCCGGGGCCAGGGCCGTCGCGCTGGCGGCGGTCGCGAGGATGCGCACCGACTCCGGTGACGGGCTGACGACCATGGCCGGCACCGCCACCACGCGGGTCAGGAACGCCATGCCGTCCGGTCGCCGTGGTGACGCCCATGTGCTTTCTGGCCCGCGGGACCAGCCGCCGGGTCACCACCCTGTCGTCCCCTACGGTCCGCCACCGGGCCCACCCGGGCCGATGTGGCCCGGAGCGGAGGGCCCGCCACCCGTCGGTCCTGAGGCCGGGTGGCCGCCGCCTGGTTTCGGCATGGAGGTCTGGCCGCCCGGCGGTTTGGGCGGGCGTCCGTCTGTGGGTCCCGAAGGGCCTGACGAGGAGCGGCTCGCGATGCGGCGCGGGGCCTGCGAGCCCGGCATGCCCGGCTCGCAGGCGCGGGAACCTGTGGAGGCCGGGTCCGCCCATTCCCGGGGGACCGGGCAGCCTCAGGTTGCCGAGGAGTCGCAACGATCGGTGCGGGCTCAGGGGCCGGTGCCGGAGGCCGTGCCTGTGCAGTCGCAGGAGGCGGTGCGGGGAGCCGCGCCTGTGCCGTCGCAGGAGGGGGTCGCGCCTGCGCAGGGGCAAGGACCCGTGCGGGGCCGGGCATCCGCGCCCGCGCAGCTTCAGGGGCCCGCGCAGCCTGAAGGGTCCGCGCAGCCTGAAGGGTCCGCGCAGCCTCACGGGCCCGTGCCGGCTCACAAGGCGACGCCCGCGCGGTCTCAAGGCGACGCCCAGGTTCGTACGACCGCGCAGGCTCAGGGATCGACCCGATCCCGTGGAGTGGTGGGGTCCCAGCCTGAGGGATTCGGTCAGCCGCCGCCCTACGAGGCCCCGCAGGCGATCGGGGCAGGCGTACCGTCGCCCGAGGTTTCTTTCCCGTCGGCCGCGGGCCCCGCATCGGCGCCGTTGCCGTTCGAAATGGTGTCGTCGGCGAAACGGGTGCCCCCGGATGAGCGGGTCAGCATCGTGGACGGCGTGACGGGTTTCTGGCTGGCGGCCGTAGCCGTCGGAGTGCTCCTGGGGGCATTGCGGCTCATTGTCACGGTACAACAGGGCCGTAACCGGAAAATGGAGTTGTAAATCAGTCTTTACTGTTACTTTGACCCGGCTAGTATTCCCTTGACCATGGTTTCGGGACTCTGCGGAGGGCAGCGGTGGCACGCACGCGAGCGACGGCTGTGTCCGCGATCGTCCTGGCGCTAGGCCTGGCCGGTGCGGGAGCGGCTCCGTTCATCGTGCAGAGCGCCAGCGCCTCCGCGGCGGCGTACGACCCCGTCGAGGGGTGCAACCCCGGCGAGGTGTGCGACGCGTACCCGGAGAACCCCGAGACCACGGTGACGGTCACGGCGACGGCCGGCGAGCCGCCGCCCGACGAGCCCGAAGAGGAGCAGGACCCGGAGACGACGATCACCCAGACCGTCACCGCGACTCCTACGAAGACCAAGAAGAGCCCCACTCCGAAGAAGACCACCAAGACGGCGACCCCGAGCGCCACGCCGTCCAGCCCGCAACAGCCGCCGCCGCAGCCGCTGCCCACGCAGAGCGTCGAGGTGCCGCCCAGCACCTCCGCCACCGCCACTCCCGAGGAGAGCGTGGAGATGCCGGCTGTCGCTCCGAGCGACACGCCGACCGACCCGCTGCCGAGCGAGACGCTGCCCGCATCCTCCGAGGAGGTGCCGCTGGAGTTGCGGAACGCGGCGCCCGAGTTCGACCAGCGCACGCTGACGCAGAAGCTCAGCATTCCCGCGCTGGTGCTGGTGCTGCTCGCGCTCTTCGCCGTGCTCATCTTCGAGGGGCGGCTGCGCCGGATGGCCCACGCGGCGGCGGTGCGCAAGGCGGGGCCGGTGGGTCACCCGGAGATGCCTCCGGGCGGCGGTTACCCGGCGGGTCCCGGCTACGCCACGGCGGGCTTTCCCGCCCCCGGCTATCCGGGCGGCACGGCGTACGCGCCGATCATCAGCTTCGTCCCCGTGCAGACCTACCCGGGCGGCCAGGTGCAGTACGGCGCCGTCTACCAGGAGCCGCAGCCGGTCCCGCCGCAGGGCTACCCGCAGCAGGAGCAGCACCAGGCGGAGGAGCCGGTGGTGCTGCGCCCGGACGAGTTCGGCTCCTACACCCACGAGGCGCCCAAGCAGAGCGAATACCGTGACCCGTTCGAGCCGGTGATCCCGCCTGCGGACATCCCGCCGGGCGGCGCGAGCCCGTACGAGGACGACAGGGAACACCCGATCCCGCCGGCCTCGGCGGCGGAGGCGGGCGACGCGGAGCCCTGGCAGGGCCAGCCGGCCTCGTTGTTCGAGCCGCCCGCCCGCGGCGACGCCGACTACGACCCGCCGCCCTACCTGCCCGCCGACGGCGAGGTGACAGCGATCCAGCCGCTGCCGGAGCAGCCGGCGGGCGCGCAGGAGGGGCAGGAGCCCGCCCAGGAGACGCCGGGCGACGCCAAGCGCAAGCGCCGCTGGGGCCGCAAGAAGTAGCGCACGTACGAACCACGAAGGCGGGGGCCGGACGATCCGGCCCCCGCCTTTCGTGTGTCAGCGCCCTACGAGCTGCGCTTGAAGATCTTGTTGCCCAGCCACACCAGCGGGTCGTACTTGCGGTCGACGACGCGTTCCTTCATGGGGATCAGCGCGTTATCGGTGATCTTGATGTGCTCGGGGCAGACCTCGGTGCAGCACTTGGTGATGTTGCAGTAGCCGAGCCCGTGCTCCTCCTGGGCCGTCTCCTGCCGGTCCGCCACGTCGTACGGGTGCATGTCGAGCTCGGCGATCCGCATGAGAAACCGGGGGCCGGAGAAGTTGGGCTTGTTCTCCTCGTGGTCGCGGATCACGTGGCAGATGTTGTTGCACATGAAGCACTCAATGCACTTGCGGAACTCCTGGGACCGCTCGACGTCCACCTGCTTCATCCGGAACTCGCCGGGCCGGACGTCGGCCGGCGGCGTGAAGGACGGGACCTCCCGGGCCTTCTGGTAGTTGTAGGACACGTCGTTGACGAGGTCCTTGATGACGGGGAACGTGCGCATCGGCGTGACCGTGATGGTCTCGTCCTCGCTGAAGGTGGACATGCGGGTCATGCAGCCCAGGCGCGGCTTGCCGTTGATCTCCATGCTGCACGAGCCGCACTTGCCCGCCTTGCAGTTCCAGCGCACGGCCAGGTCGGGCGCCTGCGTGGCCTGGAGCCGGTGGATGATGTCGAGGACGACCTCGCCCTCGTTGACCTCCACGGTGAAGTCCTCGAGCCTGCCCTCGCCGCCCTCGCCGCGCCAGACCTTGAACTTTGCCTTGTAGCTCATGACTTCGCTATCCCGTCGAACTCGGTCATCTCTTCGTCGGTGAGGTATTTGCTCAGCTCGTCGCGTTCGAAGAGACCGATCAGCTCGTCGCGCATGCGCGGCTGGACCTTCTCCTCGACGCTGACCGAACCGCCCTCGGTGGAGCAGACGAGCAGCTTGCGGCGCCACTCCGGGTTCATCCCGGGGAAGTCGTCGCGGGTGTGCCCGCCGCGGCTCTCCTCGCGCAGCAGCGCGGCGCGTGCCACGCACTCCGAGACAAGCACCATGTTGCGCAGGTCGATCGCGAGATGCCAGCCGGGGTTGTAGACGCGCGAGCCGGCTGCTCCGACCAGGGCCACGCGCTCCTTCAGCTTCTCCACGACCTGGAGCGCCTCGGCGATCTCGCCGGGCTTGCGGATGATGCCGACCAGGTCGTTCATGGTGCGCTGCAGCTCGTGGTGCACCTCGTAGGGGTTCTCGCCGCTGCGTCCGAGCGGCGCGAGCGCCTCCTCGCGGGCCGCCTCGACCGCGTCGTCGGCGACCTTGGGACGGCCGGCGAGCCCGTCGACGTACGCCGCCGCGCCCGCGCCCGCCCGGCGCCCGAACACGAGCAGGTCGGACAGCGAGTTGCCACCCAGCCGGTTGGAGCCGTGCATGCCGCCGGAGACCTCGCCGGCCGCGAACAGGCCGGGCACGGCCGCCGCGCCCGTGTCGGCCTCGACCTCGACGCCGCCCATGATGTAGTGGCAGGTCGGGCCCACCTGCATGGGCTCGGCGGTGATGTCGACGTCGGCCAGCTCCTTGAACTGGTGGTACATCGACGGCAGCCGCTTCTTGATCTCCTCGGCGGGAAGCCGGGTGGACACGTCGAGGAAGACGCCGCCCTGGGGCGAGCCGCGACCGGCCTTGACCTCGGCGTTGATCGCGCGGGCCACCTCGTCACGCGGCAGCAGCTCCGGCGGGCGCCGGTTGTTGGCCTGGTCGGTGTACCAGCGGTCGCCCTCTTCCTCGCTGGTGGCGTACTTGTCCTTGAACACGTCGGGGACGTAGTCGAACATGAAGCGCTTGCCCTCGGAGTTGCGCAGCACGCCGCCGTCACCGCGGACGGACTCGGTGACGAGGATGCCGCGCACGGACGGCGGCCAGACCATCCCTGTGGGGTGGAACTGGATGAACTCCATGTTGATCAGGTTGGCGCCGGCGAGCAGGGCCAGGGCGTGCCCGTCGCCGGTGTACTCCCAGGAGTTGGAGGTCACGACGTACGATTTGCCGATGCCGCCGGTGGCCAGCACGACGGCCGGCGCGTCGAAGATGATGAAGTTTCCCGTCTCGCGCCAGTAGCCGAACGCGCCGGAGATCGCGTCGCCGTCCTTGAGCAGCCGGGTGACCGTGCACTCGGCGAAAACCTTGATGTAGGCCTCGTGGTCGCCGTGCGTCTCGTAGTCCTCCTGCTGCAGCGCGACGACGCGCTGCTGCAGCGTGCGGATCATCTCCAGGCCGGTACGGTCGCCCACGTGTGCGAGCCGCGGGTATTCGTGCCCGCCGAAGTTCCGCTGGCTGATCTTGCCGTCTTTGGTGCGGTCGAACAGGGCGCCCCAGGCCTCGAGCTCCCAGACGCGGTCGGGCGCCTCCTTGGCGTGCAGTTCGGCCATCCGCCAGTTGTTGAGGAACTTGCCGCCCCGCATGGTGTCACGGAAGTGCACCATCCAGTTGTCGTCGGGGTTGACGTTGCCCATCGCGGCGGCCGCGCCGCCCTCGGCCATGACGGTGTGCGCCTTGCCGAACAGCGACTTGCAGACGATCGCCGTGCGCTTGCCCTGCTGGCGCGCCTCGATCGCGGCCCGCAGGCCGGCGCCGCCCGCGCCGATGACGACGACGTCGTACTCGTGACGCTCTGTGTTTAGCGAGTTTTCCACTGAGGCTGGTCCTTACGCGTACGGGAAGGCGATGATGCCCTTGGCGACCAGGCGCACATAGAGGTCGGCGCCCATGACGGAGAACATCGAGGCCCACGCGAGGGGCTGGTGCTTGGCGTTGAGCTTGGAGACGAACGTCCAGGCCCGGTAGCGCAGCGGGTGACGGGAGAAGTGGTTGAGCCGGCCCGCGGTGATGTGGCGGCACGAGTGGCAGCCGAAGGTGTAGCCGAGGATGAGCACGGCGTTGAGGACCAGGATCCACGAACCGAGACCCAGTGGCTTGTGCACCACGGCCAGGACGGCGTCGTAGGTGAGGATGGCGCCGATCACCACCGCGAAGTAGAAGAAGTAGCGGTGGATGTTCTGGATGATCAGCGGGAACCGGGTCTCACCGGTGTACTTCCCGTGCGGCTCCTGCACGGCGCACGCCGCCGGCGACAGCCAGAACGAGCGGTAGTAGGACTTGCGGTAGTAGTAGCACGTCAGCCGGAACCCGCCGGGCAGGCCGAGGATCAGCAGCCCCGGCGGGAGCGCGTACCAGTCGCCGACGGGTGCCCATCCGAACAGCCGCGCGCCCTCGCAGACCTCCTGGGTCGTCAGGCAGGGCGCGGCGAACGGGGCGATGTAGGGCTCGACGAAGTTGCTCGTGTCGATGATCGCCCACACACCGTAGACAAGGAATGAGCTGAGCCCGAGGAACGTCACTAGCGGTACGAGCCACCATCGGTCGGTGCGCAGCGTGCGCACCTTGACCTGGGCACGCTGCCTTCTCGCTGGTGCTTCGGGCGTCGTTTGGGTCATCGCGGACCTCTCCACCTCCCGCGGACCCATCGCGCAGGGGGTCCGTGGTTTTCGTATTCGCTGGGCGCGCGGATGGCGATCTCCGCTCAGGCGCGCGTTGGTGGGGGATACGTTACGACGACAGGATCGAGTTTAGTGAGCCGGGTCACTCACAATTTCGATGACTCGCTGTGATTCCTGTCACGTAGCCGCGTCACAGGCGCTGCCCCGAGGTGGGAAGTTTAACCACCGTTACAAAAAAATTATCGATCTGCCGGACAACGCGGATGAATTGCTCGAAGTCCACCGGCTTGGACACGTACGCGTTGGCGTACAGCCGGTAGCTGTGCAGGATGTCCTCCTCCGCCTCCGACGTCGTCAGGATCACCACGGGGATCGTGCGCAGCGCCGGGTCGTCCTTGACCTCCCGCAGCACCTCCCGGCCGCTCATCCTGGGCAGATTGAGGTCGAGCAGGATGAGGTCGGGGCGGATCGCGTCGCGGTATTCGCCCTCCCTCCGCAGATAGGCCATCGCCTGCTCGCCGTCGTTGACCACGTTGAGGCGGTTGCGCACCTTGTTGTGGTCGAACGCCTCCTTCGTCAGCAGGATGTCGCCCTGATCGTCCTCCACCAGGAGCACGTCGATCGGCCGCAGGTCAGTCATGATCGGTCTCCAGCCACGGGTAGTGTCCAGCGGAACGTCGTGCCCCCGCTCTGCGCGTCGCCGTCCAGCCACAGTCTGCCACCGTGGTACTCGACGATCTTGCGGCACAGCGCGAGCCCGATCCCCGTACCGGGGTACACGTCCCGGGGGTGCAGCCGCTGGAAGATCAGGAAGATGCGGTCGGCGTATTTCGGCTCGACCCCGATGCCGTTGTCGGAGCAGCTGAACTCCCACATCTCGCCCGACCTCTCCGCCCCGACGTGGACGCGCGGAGGCTCCTCGGAGCGGAACTTCACCGCGTTCTCGATCATATTCTGAAAGAGCTGGGTGAGCTGCATCCGGTTGCCGGTGACCTGGGGCAGCTCGTCGCGGGTGACCGTGGCACCGGTCTCCTCGACCATGGCCGAGAGGTTGTCCAGCGCCGCGTCCAACGCCACGCCCGACTCGACGGCGGTCTTCTCGCTGGTCACCCGACCGACCCTGGAGAAGTCGAGCAGGTCGTTGATGAGCAGTTGCATGCGCTTGGCGCCGTCGACCGCGTAGTGGATGTACTGCCTGGCCCGATCGTCGAGTTGCGGGCCGTAGCGCTGCTCCAGCATCTGGCTGAAGCTGGCGACCTTGCGCAGCGGCTCCTGCAGGTCGTGGCTGGCGACGTAGGCGAACTGCTCCAGCTCGCCGTTGGACCTGCGCAGTTCCTCGCTCTGGTCGGTGGCCACCCGCCAGGCCGCGACGACGCGGTCGCGCATGGAGTCGACGTGGCTGGCCAGCTCGGCCAGCTCCGCCGGCCGGTCGACGTGCAGAGCGTGGTCGAAGTCGCCGGCGGCGACCGTACGCACCTGCGTGGTGAGCCGTTCGATGGGGTTCAGCACCGCGTGGCGCACGATGAACGCCAGCCCGACGCCGCAGGCGAGCAGCACCCCGAACACCACGATCAGCGCGTAGTTCAGCCGGGTGAGCTGCGCGGCCACCTCGGGCGGCGGGGACAGCTCCATGGTCCTGACGCTCATCAGCAGAATCACCGTGACGCCGGTCACGAACGCGAGAGCGGCGATCGCTCCGACGAACAGGAACCAGCGGGCGACCGGCAGCCGGCCCAGCCCCGTGGGCTCCCGGGCGGGCGGCAGCGGGTGGATGCTCATCCTCTCCTCCTGCGCAGCAGCACCACGGCCAGGTCGTCACTCAGTGTGCCGACGTGGGTGATGAGCCGGTCGAGATCGATGTCTCCGTGGGCGCGTACGAGTTCGACGAGGCCGTCCACGCCGATCTCCCCGCCGGGCTCGCCCACGGCCGCCTCGATCAGGCCGTCGGTGTAGAGCATCATCGTCCACTCCTCGCCCAGCGGGACGTCGATGACCCGCCACTCCACGTCGGGGAATATGCCGAGCGGCGGACCGGAGGGCGTGTCGCACACCACCTCGACGTGACCGTCGCGCACCAGCACCGGAGGAGGGTGGCCGACCACGCGCATCCTCGCGTACCGAAGGTCGGGGGCGATGGTGGCCGTGCAGAGGGTGGTGAAGATCTCGGGGGCCTTGCGCTCGGCGCGCAGCAGCGCGTCGAGCGTGCGCAGCATCGTCTCGTCGGTACGCCCGGCCAGCACCAGCGTGCGCCAGGCGATGCGCAGTGCCACGCCGAGCGCCGCCTCGTCGGGACCGTGTCCGCAGACGTCGCCGATCACGACGTGCACGGAGCCGTCCGGCGTCTGCACGGTGTCGAAGAAGTCACCGGCCAGCGTGCCGCCGCTGCCCGGCAGGTAGCGGGTGACGTGCTCGATCGCCTCGGTACGCAGCAGTGCGGCGGGCAGCAGCGCGCTTTCCAGCCTGGCGTTCTCCTTGGCCTGCAGCTCAGCCTGCACGAGCGCCAGATGGGCCAGGTCGGCCCGCTTGCGCTCCATCGCGTATCTGATGGCCCGTGCCAGCAGGCGCGCGTCGATGTCCTGCTTGACCAGGTAGTCCTGGGCGCCCGCCTGCACGGCGGCGACGCCGACGTGGACGTCGCGCAGGCCGGTGAGCACCAGCACGGCCGCGTGCGGGGCCAGCTTCAGGACCTCCTCCAGGGCCTGCAGCCGGTTCGCGTCGGGCAACGTCAGGTCGACCAGCACACACTGGATGTGTTCGTTCAGCTTCTCCTTCGCCTCGCGCAGACTGCGCGCCCAGGAGGTCCTCGGCGGGGCTTCCGCCTCTTTGAGCAGCTCTTCGACGAGGAAGGCGTCGCCATCGTCATCCTCGATGAGGAGCAGCGTCAGCGTTTCTGAAAGATTTGCCGTCAAGACGCCTCTTCGGGGAGTCGGAGCGGTGGTGCTCATTCTGCGATGAGCTCCACCCCTTGTGGAAGCGTGCCCTCATGCCCAGATTCCACCACGAAAGCTAGCAGGATCTCACGGAACGCCTGGGCCGCTCTGGTCGGCTCGACGTCCTTACGGTGAGCGAGGGCGATCGTCCGGCTGAGCCCCGGCGGCGCGAGCGGCGTGCCCGACAGGCCGGGCCGCCCGTCGAGCACCATCGACGGCACCACGGCCACGCCGAGACCGGCCTCCACGAACCGCAGCACCGCGTCCATCTCGCCGCCCTCCACCGCGAACCTCGGCTCGAACCCCGCCTGCCGGCACGCCGCCAGCGTGGCCTCCCGCAGGTCGTAGCCGCGCCGGAACATCACCATCGAACGGCCGCGCAGGTCCTCGATGCGCAGGTACGGCCCGCGCGTCGCCTCGCGGGAGGGCGCGACGACCACGAGGTTCTCCCTGAGGATCTCCTCCGTCACCAGGACCGGGTCGTCGCTGTGCAGCGGCATTATGATCATCGACAGGTCGAGCTGCCCCCTGGCCAGCGCCCTGACGAGGTCGCGCGAGCCGCCCTCCTCCACCAGCAGTTCGATCCCCGGGTACGCGCGGTGGAAGCGGGCCAGCGCGTCGGCCAGCAGCCCCGCGCACAACGACGGCGTCGCGCCCAGCCGCACCCGGCCACGGCGCAGCCCCGCGAGCTCGGCCACCTCCTGCCGGGCGGTGTCGGCGTCGGCCAGGATGCGGCGGGCCAGCGGCAGCAGCGCCTCTCCTGCGGCGGTCAGCGTGACGTTGCCCCGGGCGCGGGAGAACAGCCGGGCGCCCAGATCGTCCTCAAGGGTCTTGATCTGCTTGCTGAGTGACGGCTGCGCCACCCGCATGCGCTCGGCCGCCTGGGTGAAGTGCCTGGTCTCCGCGACGGCGACGAAGTAGGCCAGTTGTTGCAGCTGCATGTGATTTTCCTCGCATCGGCCGACCGTCCCTGGCTTGGAGCGACCGTACAAACCAAGCATCATAGCCGATGACTATCGAAACGAGGCCTACGATGACTTGGACGGATCATCGCTGCGTACATAGCGTCTAAGACGTGACTGCCACGATAGAGCGCGGCGCCGCCACAGCGCCCGTCACCCCTCCCAGCACCCCGAAGCGCCGCAGAGCGCGCGGCTTCATGGGTTCCTCGAACGGCAAGAAGGCCGTGATGGCCGTCACGGGCGCCGTGATGGTGCTCTTCCTCGTCCTCCACATGCTCGGCAACCTCAAGATCTTCTTCGGCCGCGACTCGTTCAACGACTACGCGCACGCGCTGCGCACGCTGCTCGAGCCGCTCGCCCCCTACCGCACGGTGCTGACGATCGTGGAGATCGTGCTCGTCGCCTCCGTCGTCCTGCACATGTGGGCCGCGATCTCGCTGGCCCGGCGCGCGGGCAAGGCCAGGCCGGTGAAGTACGTCGCCAAGAAGTCGCAGGCGAGCGGCTACACCACCCACATCATGCGGTTCGGCGGTCTGACGATCGCGCTGTTCGTGGTCTGGCACCTGCTCGACCTGACCTTCGGCGTCGTCAACCCCAAGGGCTTCGACGCGGCCCCCGCCGACCGGATGGTCGCGGGCTTCGACCCGTCCCGGTGGTGGGTCACGCTCATCTACGTCGTCGCCGTCGTCATGGTCGGGCTGCACCTGCGGCACGGCGTCTGGAGCGCGTTCCAGACACTCGGCTGGGTCGGCCGAACCCGCACCAGGACGCTGCGCCTCGGTGCGGGGCTGCTGTCCGGCGTGCTGGTCGTCGGCTTCCTCGCCCCGCCCCTCGCGATCACGTTCGGAGTCGTGCAGTGAACCACACCCAGGGCCCGGACATCCGGGACACGAAGGCGCCCTCCGGCCCTATCGAGGAACGGTGGGAGAAGCGGAAGTTCAGCGCCAGGCTGGTCAACCCGGCCAACAAGCGCAAGCTCCACGTAATTGTGGTCGGCACCGGCCTGGCGGGCGGCTCGGCCGCCGCGACCCTCGGCGAGCTGGGCTACAACGTCACCTCGTTCTGCTACCAGGACTCGCCCCGCCGCGCCCACTCCATCGCCGCGCAGGGCGGCATCAACGCCGCGAAGAACTACCGCGGCGACGGCGACAGCATCCACCGGCTCTTCTACGACACCGTGAAGGGCGGCGACTTCCGCGCCCGCGAGTCGAACGTCTACCGCCTCGCCCAGGTCTCCGTGAACATCATCGACCAGGCCGTCGCGCAGGGCGTGCCGTTCGCCCGCGAGTACGGCGGCCTGCTCGACACCCGCTCGTTCGGCGGCGCCCAGGTCTCCCGCACGTTCTACGCCCGCGGGCAGACGGGTCAGCAGCTGCTGCTGGGCGCGTACCAGGCGCTGGAGCGGCAGGTCGCGGCCGGGACCGTCACCATGCACACCCGGCACGAGATGCTCGACCTGATCGTCTCCGACGGGCGGGCGCGCGGCGTCATCGTGCGCGACATGGTGACCGGCGAGATCGAGCGGCACGTGGCCGACGCCGTGGTGCTGGCCACGGGCGGCTACGGCAACGTGTTCTTCCTTTCCACCAACGCCAAGGGCTGCAACACCACGGCGATCTGGCGGGCGCACGAGCGGGGCGCGTACTTCGCCAACCCCTGCTACACGCAGATCCACCCAACCTGCATCCCGGTCTCCGGCGAGTACCAGTCGAAGCTGACCCTGATGTCGGAGTCGCTGCGCAACGACGGACGCGTGTGGGTGCCGCTGCGCAAGAACGACTCCCGCGCCCCCGGCGACATCCCCGAGCAGGAACGCGACTACTACCTGGAGCGGATCTACCCCGCGTTCGGGAACCTCGTGCCCCGTGACATCGCCTCCAGGGCCGCCAAGAACGTCTGTGACGAGGGCCGCGGCGTCGGTCCCGGCGGGCTCGGCGTCTACCTGGACTTCCGCGACGCGATCGGCCGGCTCGGGCGTGACGCCGTGGAGAAGAAGTACGGCAACCTGTTCGAGATGTACGAGCGCATCACGGGCGAGAACCCGTACGACGTGCCGATGCGCATCTACCCGGCCGTGCACTACACGATGGGCGGGTTGTGGGTGGACTACGACCTGCAGTCCACGATCCCCGGCCTGTTCGTCATCGGGGAGGCCAACTTCTCCGACCACGGCGCCAACCGGCTCGGCGCGTCGGCGCTGATGCAGGGACTCGCCGACGGATATTTCGTGCTTCCCACCACCATCGGTGACTACCTCGCGGACGGCCCGTACGGCGACGTCGACGAGGAGGCCGTCGCCGAGGCCGAGGTCAAGGTCCGCGACAAGATCGAGCGCCTGCTGTCCGTCAACGGCACCCGCACCCCCGACTCCTTCCACCGCGAGCTGGGCAAGCTCATGTGGGACTACTGCGGCATGGAACGCACGGAGGAGTCGCTGCGCAAGGCGCTGGAGCGCATCCCCGAGCTGCGCGAGGAGTTCTGGCGGGACATCAAGGTGACCGGCACCGCGGAGAAGCTGAACCAGGTCCTGGAGAAGGCCGGCCGCGTCGCCGACTTCTTCGACCTCGCCGAGCTCATGTGCCTGGACGCCCTGGTCCGCACGGAGTCGTGCGGCGGCCACTTCCGCGCCGAGTCACAGGACTCCGACGGCGAGGCGCTGCGCGACGACGAGCGCTTCGCGCACGTTTCCGCCTGGGAGCGCACCCCCGGCGGGCCGGTGCTGCACAAGGAACCGCTCGAGTACGAGTACGTCAAGATGACCCAGCGGAGCTACAAGTGAACCTGACCCTGCGCGTCTGGCGCCAGAGCGGCCCCTCCGACGACGGGCGGATGGTGACGTACCAGGTGGAGGACGTCTCCCCGGACATGTCCTTCCTGGAGATGCTGGACGTCCTCAACGAGCGTCTCATCCTGGAGGGCGACGACCCGATCGCCTTCGACCACGACTGCCGCGAGGGCATCTGCGGCATGTGCGGCATGGTCATCAACGGCGTGGCGCACGGCGAGCAGCGCGCCACGACGACGTGCCAGTTGCACATGCGCCACTTCGAGGACGGCGCCACGATCACCATCGAACCGTGGCGGGCGGCACCGTTCCCGGTCGTCAAGGACCTGGTGGTGGACCGGAGCGCGTTCGACCGGATCATCCAGGCGGGCGGTTTCGTCTCCGTGCCGGCCGGTTCGGCGCCCGACGCCCACAGCATCCCCGTACGCAAGGAGGACGCGGACGACGCGTTCGACGCGGCGACCTGCATCGGCTGCGGCGCCTGCGTGGCCGCCTGCCCGAACGGCTCGGCCTCGCTGTTCACCGCCGCCAAGATCACGCATTTGAGCCTGCTGCCCCAGGGCCAGCCGGAACGGGTCTCGCGCGCCAAGGCCATGGTGGACCAGATGGACGCGGAGGGGTTCGGCGGCTGCACGAACACGGGGGAGTGCACAGCGGTCTGCCCCAAGGGCATCCCGCTGGACACCATCGCCCAGATGAACAGCGACTACCTCAAGGCCAACGGCAAGTAGGCCGTCCTCACTCCCGGGCGGCCAGGAAGCCCGTGATCAGGTCGGCGACGGCCGCCGGCTGCTCGGCGAGCAGGTCGTGGCCGGCGTCCAGCTCCCTGACCTGGATGTTCGCCGGCAGGCCGGCGAGGTCGCGGCGCACCCCCCTCCTGAACGCCTTCATCAGCTCCCCGCCGGGCATGCCTTGCGGGTCGCGGGCCGCGATGACGACCAGGGCGTCGCAGGAGACCTCACGCAGCAGAGGGATCGTGTCGCGGAACTCCGGGGTACGGCGCACCGCCTCGAGCAGGTCCACGCCCGGCCGGGCGTAGACCTGCCCGCCCCTTTCGACCAGCGCCCTGGCGGGGAACATGGGCCTGAGCTCGGCGGGCAGCGGCCGGCCCAGGCTCGCGGCCTGCTCGTCGAACGTGGCCCTGAGCCGTGCCAGCTCCCGATCCCTCGCCTCCGGGTCCATCCCCGGGTAGTTGCCCGGGTCGCTCTCGGCGCTGCGCAGCCCGTCGAGGTTGACGATCGCCGGGCATTCGGGATGACGCCTGGCCCACGCCATGGCGAGCATGCCGCCCAGCGACTGGCCGACGACGGGCGGGTTGCCGAGCCCCAGGTGTTTCACCACGGCCTCCAGGTCGTCCAGCGCCTTCTCCCACTCCCACGGGCCGTCGCCGGACCGGCCGTGGCCCCGCAGGTCGAGCGCCACGGCCCGGTGGCCGGGCAGGTCGAGCGCGTCCCAGGCTTCCAGCGTGCCGCCCAGGCCGTGAAGGAGGAGGACGGGCTCGCCGGAGCCGCCGTGGTCGCGTACGGCTAGGGGGATGTCGTGATCAGTGATGGTGACGTCGTGCGCCATGATGCTCCTGAGGTTGGTTGAGCCGTTCGCGGATGGAGCGGGTGCTCACCCCGCCGCCGGGATGCCGGTCGAGTTTCGCGCGCTTGACGAGGTCGTGAACGCCCTGTCGGGTGATGCCCAGCATCGCGCCCGCCGTGGCGAAGGGCACCGCTTCCTTGCCCGGATGGCCTGCGCGCCGGGCCACGGCCCTGCCGAACGCGGTGCGCCACCACTCGTCCGGTGGATCGAACGGGCCGTCGCCGGGGAAGAGGGCCGCGACCAACCGCGCCGCCGTACGGACCGCGAGGCTCTCGTCGGGGCCGAGCAGCTGGGCGGCCCACACCTCGGCCTCGATCCGCAGCCGCGCCCTGACCGGTTCGACCTGCTCGTCGGAGCCGAACAGGATCTCCAGCGGGTCGACGATCCGCCGCCCGACCAGCTCGGCCAGCTCACTTGCCAACGCCACATGCTCGCGCGTGCTCACTTGACACACAATAGCAAGTACTTGCGCCATAACGTCAAGTAGCTCGGGCGTGCGGCGTACACGGCCTCTCGTGGCCGCGCCAGCCCGAAATCTTGCAGCTTCGTGCCCTGCTGCCTGACGCCCGCATCCACGAGGAGCCCTGCATGTCGGGGCGCGAACAATTGAGTATGTTGGGGAACATGCAAAGGGGCATGACGTCACGTCGGCGTTCCTGGCCCCGTTCGCCATGAAGGGCTTTCAGCCCGATCGGGTCGCCGCGGCACGTCGCAGGGGAGATGCGCTGCTGGTCGACCTGCCTGGGCTGCTCGGAGCCGTCGAGCCTGTGGAGGTTCCCGGCTCGTGATCGCGTGGCCGGCAGGGGCGAGTGAGGCAGCGGCCGGAAGGCCCGGTCAGGCGGTCTGGCGGGACTCGTCGTTGGCGTTGGTGCGGATCTGCTGGATGCGCTGCTTGGTCAGGCCGAGCAGCTCGCCGATGTCGCCGTCGGACAGGCCCAGCTCGTGCATGTGCTTGACCCGCTTCTTCAGCGTGCGCGTGTAGTCCTCGGCGATCGCGGCGGCCTGGCGCTGGAGTGCGGCGAAGTCGTCGAGGTCCTGCTCGGACAGGCCGGGCAGTGCGTAGTGGAAGACGGGCGCGGGCGGCCGCTCGCGGTCGGCGAACAGGAACGGCAGCCCTTCGGTGACGTCGGCGTGCAGCTCCTTCAGCGTGCGCGCGGACATGCCGCCGGCCACGCCGTCCACCTGGGCCAGCCACAGGCTGCCCGCCAGCGTGATGTGCACGTCAACGCGGTCCGCGGTCATGCGTCCTCCAGCCAGTGGTCGCCGAACAGGTGAGCGAGCCCCTGCTCGAGGGAGTCGACCAGGTGGGGCGTCTCCCCGGGGTAGAGCGGGACGATCGCGCGGGCCGCGACGCGGCCCTCGGCGTCCCACAGCAGGAGGAAGCGTTGCCGCCTGGTCGTCTCCGCCCAGTCGCAGCGCAGGCCATGGGTGTGGGAGAGCCCGATGATCCGGTCGCGGATGGCCGCGTAGTCGTCTCGTTCCACCACACGCGGCAGACTATATCCCTTGCCTACCACCGACAAGAGGTCTTGTCGCCGACATTCGCTATGGTGTGTCCCGGGCCCAGGCGCGCAGGAAGGTGCACACGGCGGCGCGGGCCAGGTCGCGGAGTTCGGTGTCGCCGATCTGGCGGGTGCCCAGGCGGGAGCGGGCCTCCAGTGGGCCGAGGAGCAGTGCGAGGAACTGCTCGGCCGCGAGGTCGGGGTCGGTGGCGCGCAGGCGGCCGGAGAGTGTGAGCCGGGCCAGGCGGTCGGCCAGCGCCTGGGTGAGGTGGTGGGGGCCGCTGCCGGTCACGACGTCGAGAATGTCAGGAAATCTCGTGATCTCGGAGTAGAGCAGCCGTTTCAACGCGCACGAACGTTCGTCGGTGTGCAGTCGCAGCAGCGCGTGGGCGACGTCCTCCAAAGCGCCGGCCAGATCGTCGCCCGGGTCGGCCAGCGGCGCGAGCGCGCCGATCCGGGCGTCGAGCGCGGCCTGCGAGGCGGCCTCCACGGCGTGCCGGAACAGCGTGGCCTTGTCGGTCATGTGGTTGTAGACCGTCGGTTTGGCCACGCCCGCCTCGTCGGCGATGTCCTGCACGCAGGCCTGCGTGTATCCCAGGCGGGCGAACACGGCGAACGCGCCGTCGAGGATCGCCTGACGCTTGTCGATGCGCCCGCGGGCGCTGGTGGCCATGACCGCGATTGTACGCCCTGGTTCAACACTATGGACGTACGGGTTGCATGCGAACGCATGAGATAACTACGTTGAACTCATGAGTTCAATGCCGTCGGATAGCCGAATGGATGCCCGGCTCCTGGGCATGATCGGCGTGATCCTGCTCGGCGGGTTGCTGGGCATTCTCAACAGCACGATGGCCGCCGTCGCCATCGACACCCTGGCCGGCGCCTTCTCCACCTCGCTCAGCACGGTCGGCTGGACGTCCACCGGCTTCCTGCTCGCGGTCACCGCCACCATCCCGTTCACCACGTGGGCCGTCGACCGGTTCGGCGGCAAGCGGCTGTGGCTGACGGGGCTCGCCCTCTTCCTGGCCGGATCGTTCCTGGCCGGGCTGGCCTGGAACGTCGGCAGCCTGATCGCCTTCCGGGCGCTCCAGGGGTTCGGGGCAGGACTGCTCGACCCGCTCGTGCTGATCCTGCTGGCCAGGGCCGCGGGACCGCGCCGCGCCGGACGCGTGATGGGGCTGATGGGCGTGGTGCTGTCACTCGGGCCCGTGCTCGGGCCGATCGCGGGCGGCGTGGTGCTCGCCGGTCTGTCGTGGCGGTGGATGTTCCTGCTCAGCGTGCCCGTCGGACTGGTCGCCCTGCTGCTGGCCGTACGCGTGATCCCTGCCGACGGGCCGTCCGGCGGGTCGTCGGATGGGTCGTCGGATGGGTCGTCCGGTGGGTCGTCCGGTGGGTTGCCCGCCCGGCTGGACGTCGTCGGGCTGGCGCTGCTCGGGCCCGGATTCGCGGCCGTCGTCCTGGCGCTGTCGCAGACGGCCGAGCAGGGGTCGTTCGCCGCCTGGCAGGCGCTGCTGCCGCTGGCCGCCGGCGTGCTGCTGCTGGCCGCGTACGCCGTCCACGCGCTGCGTGCGCGAGCGGGGAACGCGCCGCTCATCGACCTGCGCCTGTTCGCCAGCCGCGGATTCACCGCCAGCGTCACGATCATGGGGCTCGGCGGGTTGTCCCTCTTCGGGGCGCTGTTCGCGCTGCCGCTGTACTACCAGCAGGCGCACGGGCACGGCGTGCTCGCCGCCGGCCTGCTGATGGCCCCGCTCGGGCTCGGCGGCTCGATCGCGATGCCGCTGGCCGGGCGGCTGTCGGACCGCATCGGCGCGCGCGGCCTGGCCGTCGGGGGCGTCATCGTCGCCCTGCTCAGCGCGGTGTCCTTCACCCGGATGGGAGCCGACACCCCCGAGATCTGGCCGGCGCTGGCGGCGCTCACGCTCGGGCTGGGCAGCGGATGTTTCAGCGCGCCCACCATGGGTTCGCTCTATCGCACGCTGCCCGGGCCCATGGTGGCGCAGGGCAGCTCGGTGCTCTACATGCTCAACCAGCTCGGCGCCGCACTCGGGGTGGCGGTCGTCACGCTCGTCCTGCAGACCGTCGGCGACGTGATCACCGGCTTCCACGGCATCTTCTGGCTCGTCGTGGCAGTGCTCGTGATCGTGCTGGCGGTCATCCCGCTCCTGCCCGGCAGGGCGCCTGCGCAGGTCGTACAGGAAGAGCCGACGAGAACCCGATGACGGCGTGGCGCGTCCCGGACGGTCACCGGCGGCTCATCCCGCGCCGCGGCACCGGCATGCGGAAATTGGGTCATGATGAGAACCAATTGCGCGGGATTGGCTCTGTGAACGAGCATTTTTCGCGGCTTGGATGTTTTCTCGTACACCAACCGCCGAGGAGGAGAAATGGCTGTCGAAGTCAGCGCTCAGGTGTCGGTTCCCGAGGTCATCGGCACGTTGCCGGGGCCGTGGCAGCAACGACAGCTCGCCGAGGTGAACGACGCGGTGGTCCGGCTGGCCCGCTTCCACGGTGCCTTTCCGTGGCACCACCACGACGAGGACGAGCTGTTCCTGTGCTGGGACGGAACGTTCAGCATCGAGCTCGAAGGGCGGGAGTCCGTCATCATGCGGACGGGAGATGTCTTCGTCGTGCCCCGAGGATTGCGGCACCGGCCCGTGGCCGACGAGCCGGCGCACGCGCTCATGGTGGAGAAGCCGGAAACGAAGCAGTACGGCAGTCAGCCCGAGAACGGACAGGTGTGAAACGCTCCACCCGATGGACGGCTCACCAGCGCTCCACGAGGTGCTCGCGGCCGGGCGGCGGATCGTAGGGCTCCGGCCAGTAATCGGTGACGCGGCTGATCAGCCCCTGGGGCGAGGCCTCGAACAGACGCACGCGTCCAGCGGCTCATCGCCGACGCGAGCGTCGATCCACGCCGCCGCATGGAGACCGTCGGCGACGACGCGCCGCACCCGTAGGTGCCAGTCGCCGCGACGATCCCTGTTGAACTGGAGAAAGGCCGGCTTCCCGCGGGCCGGTCAGCCCTTGTAGTTGAAGATCTGGCGCAGCGTGTGCTGCACCTGCACCAGGTCTCTCTGGTCCGCCATCACCTGGTCGATGGGCTTGTACGCCTCCGGGTGCTCGTCCACCAGGGCGGCGGCCCGGTCGGCGTTCCAGGTGCGGCCGCTCATGGCCGCGGTGAGCGAGGACGCCGACAGCTCACGCTTGGCCTTCGTACGCGACATGCGGCGGCCCGCCCCGTGGGAGCACGAGGTGTACGACTCGGGGTTTCCCCGCCCGCGCACGATGTACGAGCGCGTGCCCATCGAGCCCGGGATCACGCCCTCGTCGCCGCTGTCGGCCTTGATGGCCCCCTTGCGGGTGATCCACAGCGACTTGCCGTAGTGGGTCTCCTGCTGGGTGAAGTTGTGATGGCAGTTGATCGTGCGGACGCGCCGTCCCTTGCCGGCGACGCGGAACAGGGCGTTGATCAGAACCTTGTCCATCCGGGCGCGCGAGGCCATCGCGTAGCGCTGAGCCCACAACATGTCCTCGACGTACGCGGTGAACTCCGGCGTGTTCTGGACGAAGTACGCCAGGTCAGGGTCCTCCAGGCCGACCTGCTGCCTCTTCATCATCTTCTTGGCGCCCGTGATGTGCAGCTGGGCGAGCTGGTTGCCGATGCCGCGCGACCCCGAGTGCAGCACCGTCCAGACGCGGTCGCGCTCGTCGAGGCAGACCTCGACGAAGTGGTTGCCGGAGCCGAGGGTGCCGAACTGGTCGGCCACCTTCTTCGTCTGCTTCGGGTTGAGGTCGGTGTGGGGAAGCCCGAGGTCGCTGAGTGCGCGGTCGGTCGACGGGTCGTCGTGGCCCTTGCCGACGCCGGCGGGGATGCGCTGCTCCACCAGCGGCATGAGGGCCGCGAGCGTGTCGGGCAGGTCCGAGGCCGTGAGCGTCGTCTCCGTGGCCACCATGCCGCAGCCGATGTCGACGCCGACGGCGGCGGGGATGATCGCGTTCTCGGTGGGGATCACGGAGCCGACCGTGGCGCCGATGCCGACGTGCGCGTCTGGCATGAGAGCGACGTGGCCGGAGACGAACGGCAGGCGGGCGGTGCGTGCGGCCTGCATGATCGCGGCTTCGTCGATCTCGCTGGCCCACGACAGCAGGTTCGGTGCGGGCTGGTTCGGCATGACAGAGAACTCCTCACTGGGTCTTGATCAGTGTGGCTGGACCAGCAAGGATTTCCCACTTATTTTACGCAGCCCCGGACGGAAGCGCTTCCCGGCCGAGCACGGGCAGAGAGAGCGTTTTCTCGCCTATCGGGCCGGTTTTCACATAGTAACAAGCATCTTGACAGCGGTGTGAGTGGCGAGGACTCTTCTAGTCAGGGAGCGCTCCCCGAAAAACACCCCCTGCTTCTCACTTTGACGGAGACGTCGTGAGTCCACCCCCCCGGCCCCGGCGTACGACGCCTGAGGGCCTTCCAGCGCCCTTTCACCGTGCGGGTCCGCCGATGACCACCAAGGGAGCCGCCATGCCCGTTTCCCGACTTCTCGCGTTACTGTCCGTGCTGATCGGCATGGTCGCCGTCGTGCCCCGGCCCGCGGCGGCCGAGCCCGTACGGGTGGCGGAGTTCCTCGCCGACTGCCCGTTCAGCCACCGGCTGCCCGACGACCCGATCGTCTTCCCCGGCCTGCCGGGCGCCTCGCACATGCACAGCTTCTTCGGCAGCCGCGTCACCAACGCCCACACCCAGCTCAACGACCTGCTCAACGGCGCCACGAACTGCAACCCGGCCGTGGACAAGTCGTCGTACTGGGTGCCGACCCTCTACAGGGACAACGCTCCCGTCGAGCCGGCCATCGTCACGTTCTACTACCTCGGCGAGGGCGTGCGTGACGACATCGTCGCAATAACCCAGCCGCTGCCGCTCGGGCTGCGGATCGTCGCGGGCAACGCCATGGCGACCGGGCCCGACCACACGACGATCTCCCGGTGGTCCTGCCTGCACGCCGGGCACGTGGGCGCCTCGAAGGACTTCGTCACCTGCCCGCCGGGGACGATGCTGGAGTCGTACCTCGACTTCCCGCAGTGCTGGAACGGGCGTGACCTCGACTCCGCCGACCACAAGAGCCACATGGCCTACCCGGTGGCCGGCGCCTGCCCGAGTACGCATCCCGTACCGGTGCCCAAGCTGCGGCAGGTGATCCGTTACCCGGTGAACGGCGACCCGTCGCACTTCCGGCTGGCGTCGGGAGGCGGGTTCACGATGCACGGCGACTTCTTCAACGCCTGGCCGGAGGGGGAGATGGAGCGCCGGGTACGCGACTGCATCCGTCCGGTGATCAAGTGCGGCGCCGACGGGCGGCCGTCGTAACTCCTGTCCGTCGCCCGGGCGGGCCGTCCCGCCCGGGCCTTCCCGGAGGTCGTACGCGTGTCACGGGTGCTCGGGTCCCTGCTGCTGACCGTCCTGCTGCTCGGCTGCTCGGCCGCCCCCGCCCCGGCCCCCAGCGGATCCTTCACCACCACCGACGTGGCCTGGCTGCAACTGGCCGAGGCGCTGCACACGCGGGCCCTGCCGCTCCTTGAGCTCGCCGGGGACCGCACGGCCGACCGGCCGCTCGCCGGGCTGGCCGCCCGGCTCGGCGAGAAGCACGAGAGCGAACGCGGCCGGCTGCGTGCCCTGCTCGCCCAGGCCCGGGTCACCGGCGGGAACCCGCACGAGCAGCACGACATGCCCGGCATGCCCACCGCCGCCGACCTGGAAACGCTGTCGGAGCTGCGGGACGACGCGTTCGACCGGCGGTTCGTCACGTTGTTGCGGGCGTACCTGAAGCAGCTCGCGCTGGTGGCGGACGGCGAGCAGAACGCGGGCGGCGCGCGGCAGGCACGCGAACTCGCGGCCTCCATGCGGCGCGACCACACCGCAGACCTGGGCGAGCTGGATCGCGTCGCCGGGCGTCATGAGGCGGCCCGGTAGGTTGGCCCGATGGAGCTCGGGGAGTTGCTGGGGTCGGGACGCAGCGCCGATGTGTACACGATCGGCGAGGACCTGGTCCTGCGCCGCTACCGGTCGGATCTCGACGCGCGCAGGGAGGCCGCGGTCATCGGGTACGTGGCCGCGCACGGCTATCCCGTGCCCCGCGTGCATCCTGGGGATCAGCCGGCCACCGACCTGGTGATG
This sequence comes from Nonomuraea longispora, assembly GCF_004348345.1. Lineage (GTDB taxonomy): Bacteria > Actinomycetota > Actinomycetes > Streptosporangiales > Streptosporangiaceae > Nonomuraea > Nonomuraea longispora. The sequence goes on along the minus strand of NZ_SMJZ01000074.1, from coordinate 12,122 downwards.
GAGCGGCTGACCGGGCCAACGATGTTGCACGCGATGCTCGGCGGCGAGCTCAGCCCCGAGGCGGCGGGCGACGGCATCGCGCGGCTCCTGCTGCGCCTGCACCGCATCCCGGCGCGGTGCTCGGCCGACCCCCGCGATCGGGTGCTCCACCTCGACCTGCACCCGGACAACGTCATGCTCACACCCCGCGGCCCGATGGTGATCGACTGGTCCAACACCGAGGAGGGTTTGCCTGAGGAGGACTGCGCCATCTCGGCGATGATCCTCGCCCAGGTCGCGGCCGACGACGAGGACGGGCGGGCGCCGGCGGCACGGGCGGCGGTCAGCGCGCTGCTGGCCGGGCTGGGCGCCGCGATGGACTATGGCGATGCGCTGGAGCGGGCCAGGGACCGGCGGGGCGCGAACTCCACGATGACCGCCAGGGAGCTGAGCCTGCTCGACGCGGCGACGGCCCTGGTGCGCGAGCTGGGCCGGTGAGCAGCGTCCGGCGCGCGGGCGACGGCCGCCTCACGGCCGCCAGGCGCCCCGCGCGGCCGCCTCGGTGACGTAACTCTCGAACGGCTTCGGCGGCCGGTCGGTCACCTGGCTCACGACCTCGGTGACCGGCTGGTCGCCGAGGGCGCGCAGCGCGGCGAACGCCTTGGCCGCACGGATGGCCTCGCCGGAGAAGCCCTGCGCCGCGATGTATTCCTCCTCGCCGCCCAGGTAGGTGATCTCGCGGCCCACCGCCCAGCCGATGATCTCCGCGGCCTCCCCGAACGACAGGGCGCGCGGCCCCGTGATCTCGAAGGAGCGGCCCGCGTGGCCGTCCTGCGTGAGGGCCGCGGCGGCCACCGCGGCGATGTCGTCGGCGTCGACGAACGCCTGGCGCACGGTGCCCATCGGCAACATCAGCTCGCCCGCCATGACCGCGGGCCGCAGGAAACCCTCGTCGAAGTTCTGGTGGAACCAGCTCGGCCGCAGGATCGTCCACCCGGCGCCGCTGTCGCGGACGGCGCGCTCCGCGGCCATCAGCCGCTCGTCGCCCATGACCTCGATGCCGCCGCTGGACAGCAGCACGATGTGCCCGACCCCCTGGTCCGCCGCCAGCGACACGAACGCCGGATCGATCGGGACGCCGTCGGGGGCCATGAGGAAGACGCCGGACACCCCTCCCACCGCGGGCTCCCATGTGCCGGGACGCGCCCAGTCGAACGCGGTCTCGCCGCTTCTGGAGGCGGCGCGTACGGCGTGGCCTGCCGCACGCAGCCGCTCAGCCACGCGCCGCCCGATGGTGCCTGTCGCGCCGAGGACTAGGATCACGTGCCGAGTCATGCCCCGAGTCAGGCAAAGGACACCGACAGAACCTGTCAAGGACGTCCGGCGGCCCGCGTCATCCGGTCATTCGGCCCAGGCGGAGGTGGTGTCGAGGCGCTCGCGCCACACTTTCTCCCCGCCCCCGCCGGGCTCCCATCGGCCGCAGAAGCCGAGCAGGTCGCGGCAGCGCGCCAGCATCGCCGCGTGGCGCTCGGGCCAGCCGGGCACGGGTTCGCCGTACGCGGCGAAGAAGCAGGGCAGCAGCGGCACGTGCTCGGGGTGGTGCGTACGGACGATCCACTCGCACCAGGCGAGGTCCTCGACCGGCCGCCCCGGATGGGCCCACTCCCAGTCGAGGATCGCTGTCGTCTCGAACGTGACCGGGTGGAACAACATGTTCTGCGGCCCGTAGTCGCCGTGCACGATGCCGAGCCGGTGGATGCGGGCCAGCATGCGGCCGCACTCGGTGAGCACCTCCGGGGCGCGGCCGTCGTCCAGCAGGTCCTGGCCGTGGGAGCCCTCGACCCAGCGGGTGGTGAGGCTGGTCGCGGTGACCTGGTGGACGCGGGGCACGGGGATGCGGCCGCGCAGGCGGCGCAGATATCTGCTCTCCGTGCTGAGCCTGAACGCCGACTCGGGCCCCTGGTAGCACTTCACGACCAGGGCGCCGTCGCCGACCGTGCTGTTGGTGTACCCGTGCTTCACAAGGGTCGATTCTGGCGCACCCCGACCCCTGCCGGGTGCCCCGGCACGCCATCGCCCGCGCCTCCGATACACGATGTAAGGACGGAACAAACAGCCCAACGAGGTGGAAAGTGCGCGCATCTGGGGGCTGAACGGGAGAAGCGTGAGCAGCGCCGTCCCGGCCGTGGTGTGCACCGTGTAAAGAATGCCCGCGCGGGCGCTCCCACCGCGCACCCTCACGTCGTCACCTGAAGTGAGACTCTGTTGCACAAAGTGCATGTTAGGACTTTGTGCGGGCCAGGTGCGGAACCTGGCGCCGGCCACGGCGGCCTTCGCGGTGACGTTCTGGGCATGGAACCTCGTCGGCCCGCCGTCGGGGAGCTACAGCGGGTGGTTGCGGCTGTCGCCCACGCAGCTCTCGCTCCTGGTGGCGATCCTGTGATCGTCGGCTCGCTGGGACGCATCCCTACAGTCATGCCGGCCGGTTCGGCGGGCGGCGCATGTTCGCGGCCGTCTGCTTCGTCTCGAACGTGCCCGTCCTGTTCACCGGCCGGGCCCACTCGTACGGCCGGCTCGGCTATTTCCCGCCGCTCGTCATGGGGGCCGTCCACGCCGCCACCGAGGCGTGCACGATCGGCTACTCTCTCCTCGCGGTCACGGCGCTGGTGACGCTGGCGTACCCGATGCGGGCCCTCACAGGGACCGAGCGCCACCAGGGGAACGTTCCAGCAGGTCGAAAACCGATTGCCGGGCCGCCCCGCACCTTGTCAAGGTTGTCAGGCTATGCGCTCCCTTCCTGAGGCCGATCCCGGCGTGCCCGACATCCGCAGCCCGCTGCGCTATTTGTGGTGGACCGCGCGCAGGCAGTGGTCGACGCTGCTCACGGGCATCGGCTTCGCCACCCTGTGGTGGCTGGTGCAGGCCCTGATGCCGGCCGTGCTCGGCAGGGGCATCGACGCCGTCACCGCCAAGGACTCCCGCGCGCTGCTGCTCTGGGCGGGCGTCCTGCTGGGGCTCGGCCTGCTGCAGGCCTACACCGGGCTGATGCGGCACCGGATGGCCGTGCAGACCTGGTTGTCGGCCGCCTACCGCACCGTGCAGGTGACCGCCAGACAGGCCGCCAGGCTCGGCGCCACGCTGCCCAAACGGCTGTCCACCGGCGAGGTCGTCAGCGTCGGCAACTCCGACATCGCCCACATCGGCAGCTCCATGGACATCCTGCTGCGCGGCACCGGCTCCGTCGTGGCGATCGTCACTGTCACCGTGATTCTGATCTCGACCTCGCTGCCGCTCGGCCTGCTCGTGTTGTTCGGCGTGCCGATCATGGCCCTCGCCGTCTCGCCGCTGCTGCGCCCTCTGCACCGGCGGCAGCGCAGGCACCGCGAGCTGGTCGGCGACCTGTCCACCAGGGCGAGCGACATCGTGGCGGGTCTGCGGGTGCTGCGCGGCATCGGCGGCGAGCAGGTCTTCGCCGGCCGTTATCGCGAGGAGTCGCAGCTCGTCCGCCAGGCCGGCGTCGGCGTGGCCAGGATCGAGTCGGTGCTCGAAGGAGCCCAGATCGTGCTGCCGGGCCTGCTCATCGCCGTCGTCACCGGCGTCGGCGCCTCCTTCGCAGTCGCGGGCGAGATCCCCACCGGCCAGCTCGTCTCGTTCTATCTCTACGCGGTCTTCCTCATCGGCCCCCTACGCACCCTCACCGAGGCCGCCGACAAGCTCACCAAAGGCCACGTCGCAGCAGGCCGCGTGATCCGCATCCTGTCGATCGAGCCCGAGGTCTCCGGCGGCACGGCGAGCAGCCCCGGCGGCGTGCTGCGCGATTCCTACAGCGGCGTCACCCTCCAGCCGTGCTCGCTGACCGCCGTCGCCGCCGACTCGCCCGACGACGCCGCCGCCATCGCCGACCGGCTCGGCCGTTACGCCGACGGCGACGTCACCTTCGGCGCGGCCGACCTGGCCGACCTGCCCCTCGCCGAGATCCGCGCCCGCATCCTCGTCGCCGACAACAGCGCCCGCCTGTTCACCGGCCGCCTGCGCGACGAGCTCGACGTGCGCGGCGGCGCCACCGACGCGCAGCTGCGCGAGGCGCTCCACGCGGCCTGCGCCGACGACATCGTCGAAGCCCTGCCCGACGGGCTCGACACGGTCGTGGCCGAGGCCGGTCGTGAGTTCTCCGGCGGGCAGCAGCAGCGGCTGCGCCTGGTCAGGGCGCTGCTGGCCGACCCCGAGGTGCTCATCCTGGTCGAGCCCACCAGCGCCGTCGACGCCCACAGCGAGGCCCGCATCGCCGGGCGGCTGGCCAAGGCCCGCGCCGGCCGCACCACGCTGGTCTGCACGACCAGCCCTCTGGTGCTCGACCGCACCGACCACGTCATCTACGTCGAGGACGGCAGGGTGCTGGCCGAGGGCACGCACCGGCAGTTGCTCGACAACACGCCCGCCTATGCCGCGACCGTGACCCGCGGGGAGGACTGACACATGACCCGCGAGATCCTTCCGGTCGCCGACCGCAAACAGGTGCGCGCCTACGCCAGGCGGCTGACCCTGCGCTATCCGCGCGAGCTCACCGTCGCCCTCCTCCTGCACGGGCTGGCCGCCGTGGCCGGGCTGGCCGTGCCGTGGCAGCTCGGCAGGCTGGTGCAGGACGTGCAGTATGGCGGCGAGGTCAACGTCGTCGTCGTGGCGGCCGCCATCGGGGCGTTCCTGCTGCTGCAGGGCGTGCTCGTCCGCTACGCCGTGCTGGCCTCCGCCAGGCTCGGCGAGAAGGTGCTGGCCGAGCTGCGCGAGGATTTCGTCGACCGGGTGCTCGGTTTGCCCTTGTCCACCGTCGAACGGGCCGGTGCCGGCGACCTGATCACCAGGACCTCCCGCGACGTCGACGCCCTGTCGCGCACCGTGCGGCACGCCGTCCCCGAGACGCTCATCGCGTCCGTCACCTTCGTGATCACCGTGGGCGCCCTGCTCCTGGTCAGTCCGCTGCTCATGCTGCCCATGCTGATCGCCGGCCCGGTGTTGTGGATCTCCAGCCGGTGGTATCTGAAGCGGGCGCGCGACGGCTACCTCCGTGAGAACGCCGCCTACGCCGACCTCACCGAAGGGCTGGCCGAGACCGTCGAGGGCGCCAGGGCGGTGGAGGCGCTCGGGCTGCAGGAGCGGCGCAGGGCCCGCACCGACGACGACATCGCCCGCTCGTACGCCGCCGAGCGCTACACGCTCCACCTGCGCTCCATGTGGTACCCCGCCGTCGAGCTGGGCTATGTGCTGCCCGTCGTGGCCACGCTGCTGGTCGGCGGCCTCTTCTACACCAGCGGCTGGGTCACGCTCGCCCAGGTGACCACCGCCACCCTCTATGCCCAGCAGCTCATCGACCCACTCGACAGGTTCCTCATGTGGATCGACGAGCTGCAGGTGGGCGGGGCATCCATGGCCCGGCTGCTCGGCGTGGCCAACGTGCCCGACGACCGGGTGACCTCCGCGTCGTCGTCTCCCTCCGGCGAACTGCTGGAGGCGTCGGACGTGCGCTACGCCTACCGTGAGGGCCGCGACGTGCTGCACGGCGTGTCGCTGACCGTGCAGCCGGGAGAGCGGCTGGCCATGGTCGGTCCGTCGGGCGCCGGCAAGTCGACGCTGGGGCGGCTGCTGGCCGGCATCCACGGGCCGCGCGCCGGCTCGGTGGCGGTGGGCGGGGTGCCGTTGGTCGAACTGCCTCTCGACGACCTGCGCGGCCACGTCGCGCTCGTCACCCAGGAACACCACGTGTTCAAGGGGACCGTACGCGACAACCTCGTGATCGCCCGCTCCGACGCCGACGACCAGGCCGTGCGGACGGCGCTCGAAGCGGTGGACGCGCTCGACTGGGTGCTGGAACTGCCCGACGGCCTGGAGACCCGGGTGGGCTCCGGAGGGCTCGCCGTCTCGCCCGCGCAGGCCCAGCAACTCGCCCTGGCCCGCCTCGTGCTCGCCGACCCGCACACCCTCGTGCTGGACGAGGCCACCTCTCTCATCGACCCACGGGCCGCCAGGCACCTGGAACGCTCGCTGGCCGCCGTACTCGACAAACGGACGGTCATCGCGATCGCCCACCGCCTCTACACGGCGCACGACGCCGACCGGGTTGCCGTCGTGGAGGACGGACGCATCAGCGAACTGGGCTCCCACGACGAACTGGTGGCGGCGGGTGGCTCCTACGCGGCCCTCTGGACCAGCTGGCACGGCACCCCCTCCACCCCCAACCAGTGACGCCCCTGTCTCGCGCGGTGTGACAGCCTCCGTCTTGTGCGTGGTGACGGACCCGGGGCGTCCCGTGGCGACGAAGCCGGGGTCCGTGGTCAGCATCGGGTGGTCTTGGCGGGGACGGTGCGGTCGGTGAAGTAGCGGTTGATGTGGTCACGGGCGCACTCGTTGAAGCCGTAGAGCGTGTGGCCGGGCCCGTCGTGGTGGACGACGGCGCTGCCGGGGACCGACGACAGTGCTCGGGCCACCGCGTCGGACTCGCCCCACGCTCCCGCCCCGAGCAGGGGCGGCAGACCCTTGGGGAGGGGAGCGGGCTTGTTGGTCACGGGCACCGGCCAGCCGATGCAGCCGAGCGTCGCCGTGGCAAGGGTGTTGGCGGTGCCCGCGTCAGGGGCAATCTGGCGTAGGCGGGTGTTGGTGGCGGCCAGCTCCTTGAGGCCGGCGATGCGGGGCCAGTCGGTGCACTCCGTGACGCCCGTGGACTGGTCGGGGTAGCGGGCGCCGCGGGCGGGCACGAAGCCGGACGCGTCTCCCTTGGCGGCCTTGCGGATCGCCTGCGCCAGGCCGGGCCAGGCCGGCTTGCCCTGCCGGGCCCGGCCGATGGCGAAGGACTGCAGGTCGCGGCCGTTGTAGGCGACGCTGGCGGTCGTGGTGGGGACGGGGGTGCGCTCGGCCCTGGCGATCAGCGCCCGCCAGCGGCCGGGCACGTCGGAGCAGTCGTTGGCCCTGCACCAGGTGAAGAAGCGCCGCAGGGAGCTCTCGTTGGCCTTGGCCGACTCTTCCAGCTCACGTTCCCAGCTCGCGGTGCTGTGGTTGATCGTGCCGTCGAGGACCATCGTGCGGATGCGGCCGGGGAAGAGACGGGCATATGCCTGGCCGAAGATGCCCGCGTAGGAGGCGCCGTAGAAGTTGAGCTCGCCGTCGCCGAGGGACTCCCTGATGGCCTCCATGTCTCTGGCGTGGTCGGCCGAGCTCATGTGGGCGAACAACTCGGGGTCTTTCAGGCGGCAGGCCTCGGCGTAGCCGCGGTTGGTGTCGGACAGTCGGCCGAGGGAGGCGTCGTCTTCCGGGGCGTCGGGGATGGGGACGCGGGTCCACGAGCACCGCAGGCCCGTGCTGAGGCCCTGGAACTGCTCGCCGTAGCCGCGAGTGTCCCACGTGACGATGTCCATACGCTCGCGGAGCGCGGCCCACCAGCCCGGGTTGGCCTGGGTCAGGGCGATGCCGGGACCGCCGGGACCGCCGTAGGCCACCAGCACCGACCCCTCCGAGGCGCCGGTGGCCTTGAGCCGCCCCAGTTTCAGGGTGATCGTGCGGCCGCCGGGTTTGCTCCAGTCGACCGGGACCTTGAGGTCGGTGCAGACCATCCCGATCTTGTCACGGGGGCAGGGGCGCCACTCCTGGGCGGTGGTGGTCGCCGCCGCGGCCGGGGCGGTCAGGCTCGCGCCCAGGAGCGCCAGGGTGAGGGCGAGGGATCTCAGCATGGCGTTCACGATCCCGCAGCGGGTGGCGGGATCGCGTCGGACCAGGGTTTGATCTTCGCGGCGCGGGTGTCGGACTTGGGTTTGTCAGACCCTCAGTTCGGTGCGTACGGTGGCCGCCGGGAACGTCCCTGGTCGGTACGGTCGCCGCTCCAGGATGGGTCAGCCCAGCGCCTGCTTGAGGAAGTCCAGTTGCAGCAGGAGCAGGTTCTCCGCCACCACCTCCTGAGGCGTCATGTGCGTCACCCCCGACAGCGGGAGCACGCTGTGCCGGCGACCCGCCGCGAGGAGCGCCGAGGACAGGCGGAGAGTGTGCGCGGCCACGACGTTGTCGTCGGCCAGGCCGTGGACCAGCAGCAGCGGGCGTTCCAGTTTGCCGGCGTCGGCGAACAACGAGGACTTCTCGTACACCTCGGGCTGCTGGTCGGGGTGGCCCAGGTAGCGCTCGGTGTAGCACGTGTCGTACAGCCGCCAGTCGGTCACCGGCGCCCCCGCGACCGCCGCGTGGAACACGTCCGGGCGGCGCAGCACCGCCAGCGCGGCCAGGTAACCGCCGAACGACCAGCCGCGGATGGCGACCTTCGTCAGGTCGAGGTCGTCGGGGTACTGCTCGGCCACCCCTTGCAGGGCGTCGACCTGGTCCTCCAGCGCCGGGGTCGCCAGGTCGTTGAGCACGGACCGCTCGAAGGCCGTGCCGCGGCCGGGGGTGCCGCGCCCGTCGGCCACGACCACGGCGAACCCCTGCTCGGCGAACCACTGGCTCTCCAGGAAGATGCCGCGCTGGTTGAGCACCCGCTGGGCGTGCGGGCCGCCGTACGGATTCATCAGGACCGGCAGCCGGCGGGAGCCCTGCTCGTGCCACGACGGCAGCACCACGGCGGTGGCCAGGTCGCGACGGCCGGAGCGGCCGAGCGAGACCCGCATGTCGAGGCCAGGACGCTCGGCGTACGACGGGATGGGCACCGCCGTGCCGTCGCGCTTCACCACCGTGGTCGAGACGCCTTCGGCGGCGAGGCTCTGCTCGGTCAGTACGCCCACCCCACCCGACATGCGCCCCGAGAACACCCCGGAACGGGTCGAGACGGGCAGCAGGGAATGGCCGTCCCACGTCCACAGCTGGATCTCGGTCGGGTCGCCGCTCGCGCTGAACAGCACGCTGTCGTGGTCGACGTCGAGCACGGCCCGCACCTGCAACGTCGGTGGGGTGACCGGACGGTCGTCGATGTAGAGCCGGTGGCCGCCGTCGGCGGAGGCCACCCAGACCAGCGACCCGTCGTCGAGGTGTGCGGGCACGCCCGTCACGATGTCGACCCAGGCCGGATCGGTGTCCTCGCGTACCAGCGTGCTCGCGCCGGTCGCCGGGTCGACGGTGAACAGCCGCATCGTCTTCTGGTCGCGGGTCATCGTCACGATCGACAGCGCGTGGGAGTCCCAGGCGGCGGTGGTGAGGTATTCCTCGGTGTACGGCACCGCGACGCGCGACCCGTCGAGCCCCAGCACGAACAGCTCGGTGACCGCGTTGGCCGTGCCGGCCGCCGGGTAACGCTGGACCGTGGCCGGACGGTCGGGGTTGGCCGGATCGGCGATGTGCCAGACGTTGACCGGCGCCTCGTCGGCCCGCTCGACCAGCAGCGCGTCGCTCGACGGCGCCCACCAGTAGCCGCGCATCCTGTCCATCTCCTCGGCGGCGATGAACTCGGCCAGCCCGTACGTCACCGTCCCCGACTCCGGCGTGGCGAGCGCGCGGTCGGCGCCGGAGAGCACGTCCTGGACGCGCAGGGCGCCGCCGGTGACGTAGGCGACGTGCCGCCCGTCGGGGGAGAGCCGGGGGTCGATGACCGCGCCCGGAGTGTCGAGCCGGTGCGCCTGGCCGCCGGCCAGGTCCACCACGTAGAGTTCGCCGGACAGGGCGAAACAGGCCCGGGTCACGGCGGTGTCGGTGGCGTAGGAGACCACGCCGCCCGCGGACTCCCTGCTGCGCTCGCGCCTGGCCCGCTCTTCCGGTGGCAGGTCCTCCTCGTCGGCGTGAAGCGTGCGCGGATCGACGATCAGGCGTTCGACGTGGGTCTCGGTGTCGAGCTCCCACAGGCAGGTCACCGGGTCGTCGCCCGACTGCGTGCGCAGGAAGATCACCCGGCCGCCGTCAGGGGAGATCCTGAAGCCTCTGGGCACTCCGAGGGTGAACCGGCGGGTCCTGGCCGACAGTCGCGGGAAGCTCTCACTCATGGGGCCAATCCTGCCAGGGACGCATGATTGTTACGCTCAGGGCTATGACTGATCGACGGCTCCTGCTCGTGCACGCCCATCCGGACGACGAGTCGATCGGCACCGGGGCGACCATGGCGAAATACGTCGCCGAGGGCGCCCACGTCACGCTGGTGACCTGCACGCTCGGCGAGGAAGGCGAGATCATTCCCGGTGACCTCGCCCATCTGGCGGCCGACAGGGACGACGCGCTGGGGCCGTACCGGATCGGCGAGCTCGACGCCGCCTGCAAGGCGCTGGGGGTCGAGGACCACCGCTTCCTCGGCGCGCCGGGGCACTGGCGCGACTCGGGCATGATGGGCGTGGCCTCCAACGACCACCCGAAGGCCTTCTGGCAGGCGGACCTCGACGAGGCCGCGGGCGAGCTGGTCAAGGTCATCCGCGAAGTACGCCCTCAGGTGCTGGTGACGTACGACGAGAACGGCTTCTACGGCCACCCCGACCACATCCAGGCGCACCGCGTCTCGCGGAGGGCGTTCGAGCTGGCCGCGGACCCCGGCTTCGGCACGGGCACGCCGTGGCGGATCGCGAAGTCCTACCACACCGCCGTCGCCAGGTCCGTGCTGCGCCGCAGCTCGGAGGCGCTGCGCGAGGCCGGGGTCGGCTTCCTCGTGGAGGACGTCGAGGACATGGCCTTCGGCTGCGCGGACCAGGACATCACCACCGAGATCGACGCGCGTCCCTGGATCGGCAACAAGATCGAGGCCATGCGGGCCCACGCCACGCAGATCACCGTGGCGGAGCCGTGGTTCGCGCTGTCCAACAACGTCGGCCAGGAGATCGCGGGGGTCGAGCACTACACCCTGGCGATCGGGTCGCCGGGCCCGCCGGTGCCGGGGCCGCCCGTGGAGGCCGGAGGGCTCGGCGAGCCGTACAACCGCGAGAACGATCTCTTCGCAGGCATCCACTAACCTCAGTCGCTATGGAACATCGCAGCCAGGCCGAGTCGGCGCTGGGCGGGGCGGCGTACGGCATGTTGTTCGTGCTCGGGGTCGTGATGGCGGTCGTCGGCGGCTTCACTCATCCGGCGTGGCAGATGGACGGGGTGCCGATGGCGGCGCTGGTCTGGGTGCTGGCGTTGTTCGGGGTGAGCCTGGGGGCGGGCCGGCTGATGCGCGCCCGGCTCGGGGCGGTCGCGACGGCGGTCGGGTGGCTGCTGGTGACGATGCCGTTCACGCTGGAGCTGGGCGCGGGTGACCTGGTGATCGCGCGGGGCGCTCCGGGCTACATCTATCTGTACGGTGGTCTGCTGGCCCTCGTGGCGGCCTACCTGCTGTCGCCCTCGTCAGGGGGTTCCTGGTTGTTGCGAGGGTACTCTCCGAATAATCCCATGTAGCGGCATAAAGTATCTTTCGTGCATTTCATCGAGCGGCACGTGGACCCCGCAACCCATCGCAAGGTCGTCGGCCGCTTCGCCACCGGAGTCGCGATCGTCACGACCCGCCGCGACGGCGTCGACCATGCGATGACGATCAACTCCTTCACCTCCGTCTCCCTCGAACCGCTGCTCGTGCTCTTCTGCGCCGAGAAGGTGGCCCGGTTCCATGAAGCGGTGCTGGAGACCGGGGTGTGGGGGGTGTCGGTGTTGCCGGCCTCGATGGAGGACGCCTCACGCTTCTTCGCCCACCGCGGGCGACCGCTGAACGGGCAGCTCGCACGGTGGCCGCACCACCGGGGCGAGACGGGGGTGCCGTTGTTCGACAGGGCGATCGCGACGGTGGAGTGCGTCACCACGGCGGTGCACGACGCCGGCGACCACTCGATCGTGGTGGGTGGGGTGAGGGCGCTGAGCACGCCCTCGGAGGAGGCGCCGCTGCTCTACCACGAGGGCCGCTATCACAACCTTGATCTGCCGTAAGCGGCTTGCGCGGCCCATGATTCGGGCCAGGCACGCGGCCTGGCCCGAATCACTGGGTCCGATCCCGCGTCACTGGGCGGGAGCACTCTCCGAAGGCGGCGGCGGGGCGCCGGTGTCCGTCGGAGGCGTGTCCGTGGGTGCGTCCGTGGGCGGCGGCGTGTCCGTCGGTGCCTCGGTGGGCGGTACGTCGGTCGGCGGCAGCGAGGCCGGTGGACAGGTCGGGATCTCCTCCGTGGGGCTCGTCGAAGGCGGCACGCCGTCCGTCGGCGGCGCGGTGTCCGTCGGGGGCTCCGTCGGGGGCTCCGTGG
>NZ_SMJZ01000073.1 GCF_004348345.1 Nonomuraea longispora | reverse complement strand
CCCCCCGCTGAGTCTCCCTCGGAAACCGAGGCCCCGCCCGAGGAGAAGGTCGAGGAGGGCTTAGGCGTCGACGGTGGCGTCGCGCGAGCCATCGTCGAGCTGACCGGCCCCGCGGAGAACGCTCCCGTCGCGGCCCAGGCCGCCGCCGAGAGCGTGGACGTGGTGCTGCAGCCGCAGAGCCAGGCGTTCATGGTCGTGAAGGGCACCGCCGAGGAGCTGGCCAGACTGGCCGAGGACCCGCGGGTCGCCTCCATCCGCCGCGACAGGACGTACACGCCGACCCAGGCCGGCTCGAACCTCACGCTGATCGGCGCCGACCAGGCACACGCCAAGGGCTTCACCGGCGCCGGCCAGGCGGTGGCGGTGCTGGACACCGGCATCGACCCCGACCACCCCTGGTACAACGGCCGCGTCGTGGCCGAGGCCTGCTTCTCCGCCGTCGAACCCGGCGTCGAGTCGCTCTGCCCGAACGGCCAGACACAGCAGTCCGGGGCCGGCGCGGCCGACGCGACCACCGGGAAGTGCCTGTCGGGCGGCGTCAACCTGTGCGACCACGGCACCCACGTGGCGGGCATCGCGGCCGGCAGCGGCGGTGTGGCGCCCGGGGCGGGCATCGTGGCGGTGCAGGTGTTCAGCCGGGTCAACGACGAGAACCTCTGCGGCGAGCCGTCGTGCCTGCTGGCCTACGAGTCGTCGCTGCTGCAGGCCATGGACTACGTGGCCGGGCTGAGCCAGCCGGTCGCCGCGGTGAACCTGAGCCTCGGCGGGCTGTTGTTCGAGAACGAGTGCGACACCTCCGAGGAAGGGGCGATCTTCAAGCCGAAGATCGACGCGCTGCTGGCCAAGGGCATAGCGACCGTGGTGGCCGCGGGCAACGAGTTCTTCGAGGGGGCCTCGTACCCGGCCTGCATCTCCAGCGCCGTGGCCGTGGGCGCGAACGACGGCGGCGACGCCATCGCGGACTTCTCCAACCGCGGCGCCGTGCTCGACCTGTTCGCGCCGGGCGTGGACATCGAGTCGTCGGTGCCGGACGACGCGACCACCGTCTACAGCGGCACCTCCATGGCCACCCCGCACGTGGCAGGCGGGCTCGCGCTGATGAAGGCGGCCTTCCCGCAGACGCCGATGGCCGAGCTGATCGACAAGCTGAAGACGACCGGCAGGCCGTACGTGTACGACGCCAACGGCACGCAGGTCACCACGCCACGCCTCGACCTGGCGGCGGCGCTGGCCGGGGCCGCGCCGCAGCCGCCGATCTCGCAGACCCCGGTGGCGCCGCCCGACGACCCCCGCCCCGATCCGGGTGACGGCAGCGGCCCCTCTCCCCAGCCGGACGACCCGGCGGACCCTGGCCCGGAGCCGACGTCGTCCGCCTCACCGGTGCCGCTGCCCACCGTGACGGTCACGGTGACGGTCACCGCGAGCCCTGTCGTGAAACCGGCGAGCACGGTCTGCACGCGGGGCAGGACGGCCAGGAAACTGACGGCCAAGAAGTGGGCCGTGGAGATCCACCGCGGCAGCGGGACGATCGCCGACGACACGCTCACCTGCTACCTGAAGCTGATCGGCAAGTCGAGCAAGGTGTTCCCCGAGCTGACGAAGGCGTCCTCGCTCGGCAAGGCGTACCGGGTGCTGAAGAACACCGGCACGGGCAAGGCCAGGCTGGACGGCGCGCTGCTGACGGCCTGGCTGAACTGGGCGCACGGCACGAACGGCACCACGACGCTGGCCGCCGCCGAGAAGGTGCGGCTCAGCGAGAAGCCGTCCAAGTCGGCGCTGAAGAAGGCGACGAAGAAGGTCGTCAAGTCGACCAGGTGACCCATGGGAAAGGCCGGTCTCGTCCGACCGGCCTTTCCCTTTGGTCGCCCTGAGGCAAAAACGTCTCCAAGGTCGCGGTGCTCGCTTTCATCTCCCACATCACCCTTGTGGCAAGGGGGATGTATGCGGCAGTACGCGGCCAGGAGCGGAACGCTCCCAGCCTCAAGGACGAACCGACCTTCGGAGGAACATGTGAGGCTACGGTCTCTGTCGGCATGCGCGAGCGCGCTGGCCGTGTCGTGCGCCGTGCTGTTCGCGGCGCCGCCGCTGCAAGCCGACACGAAAGACACCGGCGACCCCGTCATCAGCCCCGCGCTCGTCGCGGAGATCAAGGCGAAGACCCGGGTTCGCTCCATCATCCAGCTCAAGCCCGGCCAGAACGCCCAGGTCGTCGCCAAGGAGCTCGAACAGGCCTCGGAGGGGAGCCGGGTCCTGGAGGCGGCCTCGTCGTCGCGATTCTTCGTCGCCGAGGTGGACCAGCGCACGCTGGCCAAGCTCAGGAAGGACGACAGGATCCAGTCCGTCTACAAGGACGAGTTGCGCCATCCCACGCTGGACGCCAGCACCGCCCTGATCCGCTCGGACCGGGCGAACACCGCCGGCTGGACGGGGAGGGGCACGACGGTCGCCGTGCTCGACACGGGCATCGACCGGGACCATCCGTTCTTCCGCGGCCGGCTGGTGGACGAGGCGTGCTTCTCCTCCTCCGACGCCAGTGACGGCACCGTCTCGCTCTGCCCGAACAGCCAGCCGAGCCAGACAGGGCCGGGCTCGGCGGATGCCGAGACCGCCCAGTGCCTGGTCAACGGGGCGAACGCCTGCTCGCACGGCACGCACGTGGCCGGCATCGCGGCGGGCGCGGTGACCGCGGGGGCGCCGTCCAACGGCGTCGCCCCCGCGGCGGGGATCCTCGCCATCCAGGTCTTCAGCCGCGTGGACAACCCCCTGACCTGCGGGTCAGGGGGCGGCAGCGCGCCCTGTTTCCTCAGCTACACCTCGGACCAGAAGCTGGCGCTCGAATACGTGGCCCGGGTCGCGAGGGGCAGCAACGTCGCCGCGGTGAACCTGAGCCTGGCCGGCGGGGGCCTGTTCACCGAGGCGTGCGACGCCGACCCCGCGGCCGCGGGGGTCAAGCCGGAGTTCGACGCGCTCGTGGCGCTGGGCGTGGCGCCCGTGGTGGCGGCGGGCAACAGCGGCTCCCCGACCGGTGTCTCCTCTCCCGCCTGCATCTCCACAGCCGTCGCGGTGGGCGCGACCGGCGACAACGACACCCCCGCGGCCTTCAGTAACCGGGGGGCCATGCTGGACCTGTTCGCGCCGGGGGTGGGCATCAACTCCTCGGTGCCCGACGACACCTACGGCGAGCTGAGCGGCACCTCGATGGCCGCCCCCCATGTGGCCGGCATGTTCGCGCTGATGAAGCAGGCGTACGCGAACAACACCGTCGCGCAGAGCCTGCAGCGGCTGAAGAGCACGGGCACACCCATCCGGTACGACGCCGGAGGCACCTCGACGGTCACCGCCAGGATTGACGCGGAACGGGCCACCCCTGCCGCACGCGTCTGAAGGGGCGTCACGGCCGGAGTCCGGAGGCTCCGGCCGCGCCGGTCATCACAGAAGAGAACAAGAACGGATAACAGAACTCATCTGCCCTTCTGACAACACTTGTCCGATTACTACACTTCCGGTGAGAATTGCCCCCCGAACCACCGGAGGATCAGTTGAGACTGTCGTCTCTGCTGGCCGGCGCGATCGCCTTAGCCACCACTTCGGCCGCGCTCATCGCCACACCCGCCCTCGCCGACCCGAAAAGCAAGATCGACCCCTCGATCACGGCGAGCGGCGAACACCGCGCCATCGTCCGCGTGCAACAGCCCGACCAGGTGAAGTCCGTGCTGTCGAGCGCTGAGAAGATCAAGCGGGGCAAGAAGAACATCTTCGCGGCACCGCCCGCCGCAGTGGCCGGCGCGCTGAACTTCTTCGTCTACCGCGGCACCCGCGCCGAACTCGAGAAGCTCGCCGCGCAGACCGCGGTCGTCTCGATCCGCAAGGACAAGCTCAACAAACCCTCGCTGGTGGAGAGCGTCCCTCTGATCGGCGCCGACCGGGCGCACGCCGACGGCACCACCGGCAACCGCACGGCCGTCGCGATCCTGGACACCGGGATCGACACCGACCACCCGGCCTTCGGCGACCGCATCGTGTCGGAGGCGTGCTTCTCCGCCACCGACCCCGTCGACGGCTCCACGCCGCTGTGCCCCAACGGCACCGAGTCCCAGGCCGGCCCGGGCGCCGCCAGCGCCGAGAGCGCAGCCTGCACGAAGGACGCCCCGCAGCCGCAGTACGGCCTGTGCTACCACGGCACCCACGTCGCCGGCATCGCCGCCGGGCAGCGGACCGCCGGCTTCGCCGCCGACGGCGTCGCGCCCAAGGCGCTCATCGTGCCGGTGCAGGTGTTCAGCCGGTTCGACAACTCGCCGTACTGCTCCGGCCAGCCCGTCTGCATCCTGGCCTACGACTCGTCGATCCTGACCGGCATGGCGTACGCCGAACTGTTGACGTCCCAGTACAAGCTCGCCTCCGTCAACCTCAGCCTGGGCGGCGGCGAGTACACCACCGCCTGCGACACGGGCGACGGTGCCGACTTCAAGGCCGAGGTGGACAAGCTCCTCGCCAAGGGCGTCGCCACGGTGGTCGCCTCGGGCAACGCCGGCCTCGACGCGTCGGTGTCGTGGCCGGCGTGCGTCTCGAACACCGTCGCCGTCGGCGCCACGGACAAGCAGGACGCCGTGGCCGCCTTCTCCAACCGGGGCACGCTGCTCGACGTCTACGCGCCGGGCGTGTCCATCACGGGGGCGATCGCCGGAAACGCGTACGCGACGCTCAGCGGCACCTCGATGGCCGCCCCGCACGTGGCGGGCGCCTTCGCGCTGCTGCGCGAGAAGCGCCGCAACGCCCCGGTGGACGGACTGCTGGCGACGCTGCAGCGCACCGGCAAGCCGATCACGTACGAGAGCGCGGGCACCGAGGTCACAACGCCCCGCATCGACGTGTGGGCCGCGTTGCGCGCCCGCTGACCGTCGGCGGGTGGGCGCTCACCGCTCACCCGCCGACGCTCCCGAAGCTCACGCCCAAGCCCCGGCGATCCCGCTTTCCACCGCGGTGGGCGCATGAGAGCGATTTGATAGCGGCCTCTGATGTGCTGTCCCGACATCGGCTCCCCAGGGAGTACGTGGTGGCAAGTGCACGGGGGAGGCAACCATTACCAGAACCGGACAACCGGCTTCGCGTGATCAGCAGCTCAGGCCCCTGAGCAGCTGATCGAGACTGGCGTGATTGGGATCAGCCGGTCTGAGCAGCCCGCGCGCCTCCTCCCAGGAGGCGCGCGCGGCATCCGGGCGGCCCATCGCGAGCTGGATCTCGCCCTGGGTCGTCAACGACTCGACCTGACCGCTCACGTCGGCCAGCCGCAGGGAGATCGCCAGCGCCTTCTCGCAGTGGTCCAACGCCGTCGGGTAGTCGGCGGTCCCTTGGTAGGCCGCGGCGAGGTTGGTCCATGCGCACGCCTCCTGCAGCTCAAGACCGTGCTCCTGGTAGATCTCCAGCGCCTCGCGGGTGTTGCCAAGGGCGTCGGCGCAGCGCCCGGCCACGATCTGGGTGGCGCCGTAGTTGAGCAGGGCATGGGCCCGGACCACCGCGTAGGGCTCGGGCCGGGCGGCGACCTCGGCCTGCCGATGGTAGGCCAACGCGCGGTCGTAGTCCTCGGCCCGCTGCCAGACCAGCCCGAGCAGGCTCAGTGCCCGGGAGATCTTCGCGGTGTCGCCGAGCCGCTCGGCGTTCCGCAGGGCCTGGCGCAGCGTCGCGTCGGCCTCCTCGTACGCGCCGGTGATGGAGTAGGCGCCCCCGAGCACGAACGCGGCCTGGTATCCGGCCAGCGGATCGCCGAGTTGCTCCGCGCACTCCAGCCCTGACCGGCCCGCCGCCAGCCAGTCGGGGAAATAGCGCGCCCGGTCGAGGAAGTCCCGTATCTCGGAGGCCAGCTGCCAGCCGTGATCCGGCAGGCCGTGGTCGGCGGCGGCGGCGACGGCGGCGACCAGCGTGCTGCGTTCGGTCTCGAACCATTCGGACGCCGCACCGCTGTCGGGAAGGTCGGGCAGCGGGACCGCGGTCTCGCCGACGCTGCCGGTGAGCGAGATCGGGCGTGAGAAGCCGAGCGCGATGCGGGCTTTGCCGGCCGCCCGCAGATACCAGTCGAGGACCCGGCGCAACGCCGCCGCACCCGCTTCCGGCCGGTCGGCGGCCAGCCGCTCCCCGGCGTACTCCCTGAGCAGGTCGTGCAGCCGGTAGCGCCCCGGCCGGTGCCTCTCCAGCAGGTGCACGGCGGCCAGCCGGTCGAGCAGGTCGCGCGCCGTGGCCGGCGCGACGTCCAGCAGCGCGGCCGCGCCCGGCAGCCCGATGTCACTGCCCGGGTAGCAACCGAGGTGGGAGAAGGCACGGGCCAGGTCCTGCGGAAGCAGGTCGTACGACCACGAGAACACCGTACGCAGGTCGGCTCCTGGGTCGCTGTCGGCCAGGGCGTCCAGCGGGCTGCGACGCTGCCGCAGGTCGTCGACCAGGTCGGCGAGCGAACGGTCGGGATACTGGGAGCCCAGCTCGGCGGCGATGCGCAGGGCCAGCGGCAGGCGTCCGCACAGCCGGGCCAGCTCGGCCAGCGCGTCGGGCTCCGCCTCCGCCCTGTGCCATGGGATCGCCGTCGTCAGCAGCGCCAGGGCGTCGTCGTCGGGCAGCTCGCGCAGCGCCAGCCGGTGCGCCCCGTCGCGCGCGGCCAGGCCGCGCAGGTCGCTCCTGCTGGTGACGATGACGAAGCAGTCGGAACCCGGCAGCAGCGACCTGACGTGTCCGGCGTCGTGGGCGTTGTCGAGGAGGAGCAGCATCCGGCGCCCGGCGAGCAGGGTGCGCAGCAGCGCCGCGGCCTCGCCCGCGTCGTTCGGGACGCGGTCGGGCGGCGTGCCGATCGAGCGCAGCAGCCGGCCGAGCGCCGCCTCCGCCGTGATCGGCCGGCCGGGGCCGTAGCCGTGCAGGTCGAGGTAGAGCTGCCCGTCGGAGAAACGGTCCTGCCTGAGCCTGGCCCAGTGCACCGCGAGCGCCGACTTGCCCGCGCCGCCGACGCCGTGGATCGCGACCAGGGCGAGCCCGCTGCCGGACCAGCGGGCGAGCTCCTCGTCGAGCGCGCCGAGCTCGGCCGTCCGGCCGGCGAACCCCGCCGGCGTCGGCGGCAACTGCCGCGGTGTCACCCGTTCCGGCTCGGGGTCTCCGTCCAGCAGCTGCCGGTGCAGGCGACGCAGGGCCGCCGACGGGTCCGCGCCGAGCGTGTCCGCGACGATCTTCCGTACGGACTCGTACGCCTCCAGCGCCTCCGCCTGCCGCCGGTCCGCGATCAGCACGGTCAGCAGCCGCTCCCACAGCGGCTCGCGTACCGGGAAGCGGGAGGTCAGCACGCGCAACTCGGCGATCAGCGTGCTCGGCGCGCGGTCGCCGAGCGCCAGGTCGAGGTCGATCCGCCGCTCGACGGCCGCGAGGTAACGCTCGGTCAGCGCGGGCGCGTGGTCACGCTGGAGCGAGTCGGACGCGACGTCGCCGAGCGGCTCGCCCCGCCACAACTCCAGCGCGGCCCGCAGCAGCTCGCGGGCGCGCTCTGGCTCGTCGACCGCGGCCCGCTCCGCGTCGTGGACGAGCCCGGCGAACCGCGACGCGTCCACCTGGTCGGGGCCGACGTCCAGCACGTATCCGTCGACGACGTTGCGCACCAGCCCGCCCTGCTCGGGCCCGAGCAGCCGTCGGAGCCGGTGAACGTTGTTCTGCACGGCCTCGCGAGGGCTCGACGGCAGGTCAGCGCCCCAGATCCGCTCGGTCAGAATCTCGACGGACACGATGCGCCCCGGCTGCAGGGCGAGGCTCGCCAGTAGAGCACGCTGCCGTTTCGAGGCGATCTGCACCGTACGGTCGGGCAGCCGCACCTCGAACGGTCCGAGAAGACGGATCGAAACCCCGGGCATACCCCGCCGCGCTCCCTTCCTTTGACCGGCACTCATGTCGAAGCTATCGCGGCGCCCGCGCTCCTGGCCGCCAAGGGCCCCGGCCAGGAGCGCGGGCCCCGGCCACATCTTCTCAGCGCGTTTCGGATGGTGCCGCTTTAGGGTGGCTCTCATGGACGCAGGCAAGGCGATCTTCGAAACCGTCGACAGGCTTCGCCAGCGGCGCACCGCCCCGCTGGTGCTGGAGCTCGACCTCACCGAGGGCCTCACGGAAGGCCCACCGTCGGATCCGCTCACCGTGGTCCTGTCGATGCGCAAGCCACGCCTGTCCGACGTCCTGTCGGGGCTCCGGCGGGCCAGGCAGGACCCCAGGGTCAAGGGGCTGGTCGTCAAGATCGGGGGCAACCCGATGGGCCTGGCCATGGTGCAGGAGCTGCGCCAGGCGGTGACCCACTTCCGCGCCTCCGGCAAGCCGGCAGTGGCGTTCGCCGAGACGTTCGGCGAGTTCGGCGGCGGCACCGTGCCCTACTACCTGGCCACCGCCTTCGAGCGGGTCCACCTGCAGCCGAGCGGCGACGTCGGGCTGACCGGGGTGGCGGTGGAGCAGCGCTTCGTCAAGGGCACGCTGTCCAAGCTGGGCGTCGGCTACGAAGTGGCGCAGCGGCACGAGTACAAAACCGCCGCCAACACCTTCACCCAGGACCACATGACCGAGGCGCACCGCGAGTCCATCGGCCGCATCGTGGAGTCGGTCACCGAGAGCCTGGTCGCGGGCATCGCCGAGGGCCGCAGGCTCGACCCCGGCAAGGTGCGCGAGCTGTTCGACCGGGGCCCGTTCACCTCCGCCGAGGCGCTGGAGGAAGGGCTGGTCGACGCGCTGGCCTACCGCGACGAGGTCTACGACGAGGTCAAGCGGTCCGCGGGCGCCGAGGCCCACCTGCTGTACGTCTCTCGCTACGCCAAGGGCGCCGCCGTGCGCAGGCTGCCGCAGCCGATGTCCGACGCGGTCGCGCTGGTCCACGGCCACGGCATGATCAGGTCCGGCCGCAGCGGGCGCAGCCCGCTCGGCGGGGGCGGGGCGATGGGCTCCGACACGATCAGCGCCGCGCTGCGGGCGGCCAGGCGGGACGAGCAGGTCAAGGCCGTCGTGTTCCGGGTCGACAGCCCGGGGGGCTCCTACGTCGCCAGCGACACGGTGTGGCGCGAGGTGACGCTGACGCGCAAGGTCAAGCCGGTGATCGTGTCGATGGGCGACGTGGCGGCCTCCGGCGGCTACTTCGTGTCGATGGCCGCCGACGTGATCGTGGCGCAGCCGGGCACGCTGACGGGCTCGATCGGGGTCTACGGCGGCAAGGCCGTGCTCGCCGAGCTGTTCGAGAAGATCGGGATGAGCACCGAGCTCGTGGGCAGCGGGGCCAACGCCGGGATGTTCTCCTCCTCGCGCGGCTTCTCCCCCGAGCAGTGGGAGCGGATCAACGCCTGGCTCGACCGGATCTACGACGACTTCGTGGGCAAGGTGGCCAAGAGCCGCGACCTGACCCGCGAGCGCGCCCACGAGCTGGCCAGGGGGCGGGTGTGGACCGGCGCCGACGCGCAGGCGAACGGCCTGGTCGACGAGCTGGGCGGGCTGGAGCACGCGCTGGCCCTGGCGCGCGGGCGGGCCGGCCTGGCCGACGACGCGCCGGTGCGGGTCTATCCCCGGCTCAACCCGCTGGAGCGCCTGCGCGGCCCCGACTCGAGCGAGGACAAGTCGGCTGCGCTGGCCAGGCTCCGCATGGACGCCTGGGGCCCGCTGGCCCGGCTCTCCGCCGAGCTGGGCCTGCCCGCCACGGGTCCGCTCATCCTGCCTTCGTGGTACGTCATCCGCTGACGGCGGGGCGCAGCCGTCACATGCCGATCGCGCGGTAGCGACCGCGGAGCCGCACGAGGGGCTGCAGGTCGGGCTCGACGTAGTCGACGGCGAGGACGGTGGCGACATAGAGGGTGTGGTCGCCGGCCGGCACCACCTTGGTGGTCTCGGCCTCCAGCGCGGCCACCCCTCCCTCCACCACCAGCGCCTGCGTGTGCGGCCCGCGATGGTGCGGTGTGCCGGCCACCAGCAGGCGGGCGCTGGGCCGCCCGGGGGTGGCGAACCTGCTGGCGACGGCCGCCTGCCCCGACGACAGCAGCGACGCGGCCCAGCGGTCCTGGCGCAGCAGCACCTCGTTGAGGTAACCGCGGCTGCCCACGCTCACCAGGACGAGCGGCGGATCCAGCGACACGGACATCAGCGCCGAGACGGTGGTGCCCAGATCGTCGCGCCCGTCGCGTACGGTCACCACCGCCACGCCGGCCGCGAGCTGCGCCATCGCCTCCGTGAACTCGCTCACCGCGAGGACCCCCGGCGTCCGGCGGCCCATGCGGCGGGCGTCAGCGCAGGCCGTTGGAGGTCAGCCATTCCTCGGCCACCATGGCGGGCTCGTCCTTGTTGACGGAGATCTTCTGCATCATCTCCAGCAGCGACTCGGTGGTCAGTTTGGCGGAGATGCCGTTGAGCGTCGTGCGGATCGGGTCGGAGGCGGACGCCTTGTGGAGCAGCGGCGTCACGTTCTGGGCCGGGAAGATGTTCTTGGTGTCCTCGAGCGGCGCCAGGTCGTTGGCGGCGATCTTCGGGTCGGTGCTGAAGACGTTGCCGACCTGGATCGTGCCGTCCTTCAGGGCGTCGGCCGTGGTGGGCCCGGTGGGCTTCCACTCCTTGAACTCGACCCCGTAGACGTCCTTGAACCGCTTCTCCCACCGTTTCTTGAACTCGGGCGGGCCACCGACGATCATGCTCGTGGAGACCTTGGCGAGGTCGTCCATGGTGGTGAGCGACTGCTTGGTCTGGGTGTCCTTGGTGACGGACAGGGTGTCCTTGTCCTCGGCGGGCGAGGAGTCGAGCACCTCCAGCTCGGCGGGCAGCTTCTCCTTCAGCGCCGTGTTCACCTCGTCGGTGGTGGCGGCTGTGGCGGCCTGGTCGATGAAGGCGAGGAGGTTGCCGTTGTATTCCGGCACGATGGTCAGGCCACCGCTCTTGACCTGGTCATAGACGGCCTCGCGGCTGCCGATGCGCGGCTTCTCCTCCACCTGCACGCCCTTGGCCTCGAGGGCCTGGGCGTAGATCGAGGCGAGCAGCACGCTCTCGTCGAAGTCGAACGATCCGATGACGGCCTTGCCCCCGCCCGAGGCCGTACCGCTGGGGGCCGCACTCGTGGTGTCGAGCGGGTTGCCCGCGGTGCCGCCGCCACCGCAGGCGGCCAGCGTGAGCACCGCTGACACGAGCACCGCCGCGGTGCCGAACATGCGTCTCATGTTGCTTTCCCTTCTCAAGCGGGAGGTAATTCAGGAGGCTATCGAACATTCACTCGCCGGCTCACCCCCGGCGAGACCGTCACCCTCTGCGCGAGTGTGAACAGGAGCTGCACCACGAGCGCGAACAGCACGATCAATACGGAACCACCGACGACGCCGGCGTAATCCTTCGTCGCGAAACCGTCGATCACGTAACGCCCGAGCCCGCCGAGCCCGGTGTACGCCGCGACCGTCGTGGTGGCCACGACCTGGATCGCCGACAGCCGGCAGCCCAGCAGGATCAGCGGCAGCGCGACCGGCACCAGCACCCGCCCGAGCACCTGCCCGCCGCGCAGGCCCATCCCGTACGCCGCGTCGCGCAGGTCGGGATCGACCCCCTTGATGCCCTCGAAGGTGTTGACCAGGATCGGCGGAACCGACAGCAGCACCAGCGGAATGATCACCGGCCAGATCGAGGCCGTGCCGAGCAGCAGCACGAACATCACCAGCAGCCCCAGCGTCGGCAGCGCCCGCGCCAGGTTCGCCGAGATGACGACCAGCACCTCTCCCCGGCCCGTGTGCCCGATCACCAGCCCCAGCGGCACGGCCACCAGCACGGCCAGCAGCAGCGCCAGCGCCGAGAACTCCAGGTGCTCCAGCAGTCGCATGGGGATTCCGCCGGGTCCCGACCAGTTCTCGCCGTTGCCGAAGAACTCCCCCATCCAGGCGAAGAACGAGATCAGCCAGTTCACGACGTGGCCCCCTTCCGCGCGCGCACCCACGGGGTGAGCAGCCGCTGCGCCAGGACCAGCAGGCCGTCCGCGATCAGCGCCAGCAGCACGATCAGTACGATGCCGACGATCACCGGCGGCATGAACGGGTTCTGGTACGCCCGGGTGAACAGCCCGCCGAGGCCGCCCTGCCCGATCAGCGCGCCCACGCTGACCAGGCTGATGCTGGAGACCGCGACCACCCGCAGGCCGGCCAGCACCACCGGCACCGCGATCGGCAGTTCCACCGCCAGCAGCCGGCGCCGCGGCGTGAAGCCCATCGCGACGGCCGACTGGCGCACGTGGTCGGGCACCGAGTCCAGCCCGCCGACCACGGCGGGCAGGAGGACCGCCACGCCGTAGAAGGCGAGCGGGATGATCACCGTGGTCTGCGTCAGCCCGGTCACCGAGATCAGCAGCATGAAGACCGGCAGCGACGGCAGCGCGTAGACGACGTTCATCAGGCCGGAGGCGGGCTGGTAGAGCCAGCGCCAGCGCACACAGGCCAGGCCCAGCGGCAGCGCCACGACGAGCGCGAGCAGGATCGGCACGAGCGACATGGTGAGGTGGTCGAGGAGCAGGTCCTTGATGCTGCCCGCCCGGCCGGTGTCCCAGTTGCGCCCGATCCACTCCCAGAGGGAAGGAGGACCCTCACCCATCCGCGGCCTCCGCCAGCGCCTCGTCGAGTGCCTCTCTCGTGGCCACGCCGACGACCTTGCCCTCGTCGTCCACGGCCACCGAGCAGCCCGACGGCGACAGCAGCGCCGCGTCGAGCGCCGAGCGCATCGAGTCGCGGCCGTACAGGAACGTCCCGAACGGCTCCAGCTCGCCGGGGCGCGCCCCGGCGATCCATCCGACCGGCCCGCCCTGCTCGTCGACGACCAGCAGCCACGGCTCCTCCGACGAGCCGCCCTCGCCGCCCTGCCGGACCGTCAGGTCGGTACGCAGCCGCAGCCCCTCCGTGGAGACGAACTGCAGCCGCCTGATCCCCCTGTCGTGACCGAGGAACTCGCGGACGAAGTCGTCGGACGGCTCCGACAACAACGTCTTGGGCGCGGCCAGCTGCGCGAGCCTGCCGCCGACGCGCAGCACCGCCACCTTGTCGCCGAGCTTGATGGCCTCGTCGATGTCGTGCGTGACGAACACGATGGTCTTGTTCAGCTCACTCTGGAGCCTGAGCAGCTCCTCCTGCAGGGTCGTACGCACCACGGGGTCGACCGCGCTGAACGGCTCGTCCATGAGGAGCACGGGCGGGTCGGCGGCCAGCGCCCTGGCCACGCCCACGCGCTGCTGTTGCCCGCCCGACAGCTGGAACGGGTAGCGGCCGGCCAGCGCCGCGTCGAGCCCGACCCGTTCGAGCAGCTCCATGGCCCTGCCGCGGGCCCTCTTCCGGTCCCAGCCGAGGAGGTAGGGGACGGTGGCGATGTTGTCGACGATCTTCCGGTGCGGGAACAGCCCGGCCTGCTGGATGACGTACCCGATGCCGCGGCGCAGCGTCGGGGGGGCGATGCTCTGGACCGGCACGCCGTCGAGGAGGATCTTTCCCTCCGAGGCGTCGATCATGCGATTGATCATCCGGAGGGAGGTCGTCTTGCCGCAGCCCGAGGGCCCGACGAGTACGGTGATCTCGCCTGTGGGGGCCTCCAGGGTGAGGTCGTCCACGGCAACCGTTCCGTCCGGGAAACGTTTGGTGACAGCGTCGAATGTGATCACGCGCGAACTTTCGCTCCGTGGGCTTCTGGCAGGGGTCGCAGCCCCCTGCCACGACCGCCGCATGATCTCTTGGATCCACAGACTACGGCGATCCGTGCCGCTCTGTCCTCATCGGGGCGGGCTTAAGCGTTTCACTGACCAGGGATATTTACACCAAATCTGCATCTGGTAGTGCGCCGGACCATCGGGATTGGCATGATTACCACAACAATCTCCTGACGCGCACCCTCACCCTCAGCGTCGGCACTCAGCAAGAGGATCGGCCCGTGTCCCAGCCGCTCACCGATCAGCGCCCGCGCGCCGAACAGATCGCGGAGCTCTACGACCGTCATGCCGCAGGGCTGTTCGCATACTGCGCCGACCAGCTCGGCGACGTCGGCTCAGCGTCCGATGTCCTGGTGGCCGTGCTCACCGGCGTCCCGGTCGCCCAGCCTCCCCGCGCCGCCCTTTACGCGTTCGCCCGCCGTGAGATCCACCGGCGCGACATCGTCTACTCCCCGCCCGCCGTCGACCCGCTCATCGACCCGGCCACCGCGCTCGTCGAGCGCGTCCTGCGCGACCTGCGGCCCCACCAGCGCGAGGTGCTGGTGTTGTGCGCGGTTTGCGGGCTGAGCAAGGCCGAGCTCGCGTGGGTGCTGGACATCGCGCCCGACACCGCCGAGGAACTGACGGTGGCGGCCGCCAACCGGTTCAGGGAGTCGCTCGGCTCGGCCCTCGCCGCGACCGGGATTCGCGTGCCCAAGCCGGTGGCCGAAGTCTACAGCGCGCTGCACGTGGCGCCGCTGAACGACGTGCTCGGCCGGCTGCCGTGGCCGCAGCCGCCCGGCGCGCTGCGCATCCACTTCGCCGGCTCCCGCTCCGCGGCTCCAGGCCCGCTGTTCGTGAAGCCGCGCTGGCCCAGCCCGCCGATGTGGCCGCAGCCGCCGGCCGAGGGCGACCCCGCCACCAGCACGGTGATCTTCCCCGCCGAGCTGCTGACGCCGCCTTCGACGTCGCAGGTGCCGGAGCACGACGCGACCACCACCCCGATGCCGAAATACCGCGAGGCCACGGACGACCACCATCGGCTGCGCGACCCGCTCGGCTCCATCCGGCCGCTCAGGGACCCGCTCGGCGGCCCCTGGGCGTCGGCCTCACCGCCGGGGGAGCGGCCGTTCTTCATGGCCGCTCCCGAGCCCGACGGTCCTGGGCCGTTCGCGACGGGCGACGTGATCCTGCCCAAGGACGCGCCCGACCCCTACATGACGGGGGACGTCCTCGTCCACAAGGGGCCGGCCCGCCCAGCGCCGCCGCCGTCGCGCGGGGAGGACGAAGCCCGCGAGGCGGCGCCGCTGTTCCGGCCGCGCGCCAGGAGCGGCGGAAACGCCACCGCCGGACCGGCCGCCGCGCCCTCCCGGTCCGCCGCGCCGTCCGAGCCGGTCTACCGGCTGCCCGACCAGCAGCAGGCTCCGCTCGACGAGGCTCCCGAGAGTGCGGTTCACCAGAGCGAGCCGCCCACTCTGGGGCACCCCACCCGCAGGAATCCCGCCCACCAGCCCTCCGGAGGGCTTGAGCAGCCCGCTCGGAAGTCGTCAATGCTCGGGCCGCGCTCCGGGGAGCCGTCAGAGGCGTCCGCTCGCGGCACTTCCGCACGGAAGGATGGTGGGATGCTGGCGCCGCGCCCGGTGCGGGCCAGGCCCGCGCCGAAGCGACGTCCGGCGCCCGTCGGGCC
Organism: Nonomuraea longispora; assembly: GCF_004348345.1. Classification (GTDB taxonomy): domain Bacteria; phylum Actinomycetota; class Actinomycetes; order Streptosporangiales; family Streptosporangiaceae; genus Nonomuraea; species Nonomuraea longispora. The sequence goes on along the minus strand of NZ_SMJZ01000073.1, from coordinate 22,570 downwards.
GCGGAAGGTGCGGCGCCGCCGGGAGCGCCACTACGACTGGGTCTGGGAGCTGGTCGGGTTCCTGATGTGCGTGGCGATCGCGATGATCGTCTTCTTCTCCGTGCCGATCTTCAACGGCTGACCGCCGCGGACAGGATGAGACCGCTGGTGGGCACCCCCGTCCCGGCCGTGACCAGGACGTTGGTGACGCCGGCCAGCTGGTTGGCGGCGGTGCCCCGGATCTGGCGCACCGCCTCCGCGATGCCGTTCATGCCGTGGATGTAGGCCTCCCCGAGTTGCCCGCCGTGCGGGTTGACCGGCAGGCGCCCGTCCAGCCCGATGCCCCCGTCCTTGACGAACTCCGGCGCCTCGCCGCGACCGCAGAAGCCGAGCTCCTCCAGCTGGGTGAGCACGAACGGGGTGAAGTGGTCGTACAGGATGGCGGTGGTGATGTCGCGGGGAGTCAGGCCGGACTGTTCCCAGAGTTGCCGGGCGACGACCGACATTTCGGGAAGCCCGGTCATGTCGTCCCGGTAGTAGCTCGTCATCATCATCTGGTCCGCGCCCGCCCCCTGGGCCGCCGCCGTGATGTACGCCGGCGAGCGGCGCAGGTCGCGGGCGTGTTCGGCGCCGGTCACGACGAGCGCCACCGCGCCGTCGCTCTCCTGGCAGCAGTCGAGGAGGTGCAGCGGCTCCACGATCCACCTGGACGCCTGGTGCTCCTCCAGCGTGATGGGCCGCTGGTGGAACCAGGCGGCCGGGTTGGTGGCCGCGTGCCTGCGCATGGCCACCGCCACCCGGCCGAAGTCCTCGGAGCTCGCTCCGTGGACGTGCAGATAGCGCTGCGCGAACATGGCCACCCAGGCCGCCGGCGTCATCAGCCCGAACGGCACGTGCCAGCTCATCTCCAGCCCCTGCGAGGTGGGGTCGCCTCCTGTGCGGGCGTTCGGCTGGCCGAAGCGACGTCCCGAACGTTCGTTGAAGGCGCGGTAGCACACCACCGTACGCGCCATGCCCGTCGCCACGGCCATGGCGGCGTGCGCCACCGTCCCGCAGGCCGCACCGCCTCCGTAGTCGACGCGGGAGAAGTACGTCAGCTCGCCGATGCCCGTCTCCCTGGCCACGGCGATCTCCTGGTTCGCGTCCTGGGTGAAGGTCACCAGGCCGTCCACGTCACCGGGTGACAACCCGGCGTCGTCCAGCGCCGACAGCACGGCCTCGGCGGCGAGCCGCAGCTCCGACCGTCCCGACCGCTTGCTGAACTCGGTGGCGCCGATGCCCGCGATGGCGGCGCTCGTTCGCGACAACACCCTCTCCTTCTGGTTCATCCGGCTGGGGGAAGGGTCAGGGTGACGGTGCCGCCGGCGTGGGAGCCCAGGCTCACCTTGCCGCGCACCTCGACCGTGACGCGCCCGCCCTCGCGCGACACGACCGTCCCGGTGAAGGTCAGGCGGTCGCCCGCGTACGCCGGGACGCCGAGCCTGACGTCGATGCCCTTGATGACGGCCTCCGGGCCCGCCCAGTCGGTGACGTACCGCTGGACCAGGCCCATCGTGGTCAGGATGTTGAGGAAGATGTCCTTCGAGCCCTGGGCGCGGGCCCGTTCCGTGTCGTGGTGCACCGGGGTGAGGTCCATGGTGGCCAGGGCGGCCGAGACGACCACGGTCGGCGTGAGCTCGACGGACAACTCGGGCAGCTCGGCTCCGGCCTCGACCTCGTCCGCGGTCAGCGTTCGCATCACGGCTCCTCCGGGATCCACATGGGGAGGACGAGCCGGTCGTCCATCGGCCGGTACGCCACGCGCAGCGCCATCCCGATCTCCACCTCCCCGGGCGGGCAGCCCACGACGTTGCCCACGACCCGTACGCCCTCCGGCAGCTCCACCACGCCCACCACGAACGGCGTCTCCCGGCCGGGCACCGGCGGATGGTGGTGGACGACGTAGCTGTAGAGGGTTCCGTGGCCGCTCGCGACCGTGTAGGTCAGGTGGGACGAGCGGCAGCGAGTGCACAGAGGGCCCGGCGGGTGGCGTAACCGCCCGCAGTCGGCGCAGGTCTGGATGCGCAGCTCGCCGCTCTTCGCGCCCTCCCAGAAGAACGCCGTGTCCTGGTTGACCGCCGGCTGCAACGGGTACGGCGGCCGCTCCTCGCCCGCGCCTTGCCTGGGCCGGAACTTGAGCACGCGGAAGAGCATCTCGGCCACCGGCTCGTCGCCGTCGCCGTACCAGGTGACGTTCCAGGTGGCGAAGTAGCCCACGCCGAGCGCGGTCTGTTTGGGGCCCGCCAGGTCGGTGAACCGGGTGGCGGGCGTCAGCCGCTCACCCACGCGCGCGTAGCGGTGGTAGGTCTGCTCGCAGTTGGTCGCCACCACGCCCGTGTAGCCGGCGCCGTCGAGCGCGGCCATCGGGTCGTCCACCGGCGAGCGGCCCTGGCGGGGAGCCTGCATGGTCCACACCTGCGCCATCGCGGGTGGGGCCAGGCCCTTGTCCAGGTAGGCCGGGTTGGTGTCGCCCATGGCGGCCAGCCAGTGCCTGATCATGGGCGCGTTCACCGGGTCGGGGCCCGGCGCGCCGCGCACCTCCCCCAGCGCCGCCTGCTTGCCCGCCAGCTCCCGCAGCTCCGCCTCGGTCATCGCGGGGGCCTCGGCAGGTTCAGGCCGAGCATCGCGATCAGTTCCCGCTGCACCTCGTTCACCCCGCCGCCGAACGTCAGCACCACCGCGCCCTTGACCCCGAGGTCCACGCGTTCGAGCAGCTCGGCCGTCTCGGGGTCGGACGGGTCGCCGTGCCTCGCCAGGGTGTCGCCGACGATCCTGCCCGCTTCCTGCATGCGCTCCGAGCCGTAGATCTTGGTGGCGGACGCGTCGGGCGCTCCCAGCCAGCCGAGGTCCATGTTGGCGGCGACCTGCCAGTTGAGCAGCTCGTTGGTGCGGAAGGCGGCCCACACCGCGGCCAGCGCGCGCCGTACGTCAGGATGGCCCGCCAGGCCCGTACGGCGCGCCCAGGCGAGGAAACGGTCGTAGGTCTGACCGAGGTTTCCCGCGGGGCCCAGGGTGACGCGTTCGTGGTTGAGCTGGTTGACGATCAGGTCCCAGCCGCGGTCCACCTCGCCTACCACCATGTTCACGGGGACGCGCACGTCGGAGTAGTACGTGGCGTTGGTGTGGTGGCGGCCGTCCATGGTCACGATCGGGGTCCACGAGTAGCCGGGGTCGTCCGTGGAGACGATCATCATGGTGATGCCCTTGTGCTTCTTGGCCTCGAGGTTCGTACGGGCCGCGAGCCAGATGTACTGCGCGTAGTGCGCGCCGCTGGTGAAGATCTTCTGCCCGTTGACGACGTAGTGGTCGCCGTCGAGCACCGCCGTGGTCCGCAGGGAGGCCAGGTCGGTGCCCGCTTCCGGCTCGCTGTAGCCGATGGCGAAGTGGCACTCGCCGGCGAGGATGCGCGGCAGGAAGAAGTCCTTCTGCTCCGGAGTCCCGTACTGCATGAGCGTGGGCCCGACGGTCTGCACCGTGATGATCGGGTACGGCACGCCGGCGCGGGCGATCTCGTTGGCGAAGATCTGCTGCTCCAGGGGGCCGTAGCCGCCACCGCCGTATTCCTTGGGCCACCCGAGGCCGAGCCTGCCGTCGCGGCCGAGGCGGCGGCAGTGCTCCATGTACGTCTCGCCGAACGGGTCCTCGGCGATCTTCCTGCGGTCCTCGGCGGTCAGGCAACCATGGAAGTACTCGCGCAGCTCGTCCCGGAGCGCGCGCTGGTCAGGAGTGAGGTCGATCAGCATCAGACGAGCGCTCCCATCAGGTCGAGCTGGGCTCCGGCACCGCCGAGCAGGTGGGACAGGTGCTTGGCCTGCGCGAAGTGGCGGTGCAGCGGGTAGGTCACGTCCAGCCCAAGCCCGCCGTGCAGGTGCTGGCAGGTGTGGAGCGCCTTGACGGCCTCTCCGGCGTGGTACGCGGCCAGCGCCAGGTCCTGGTCGGCCGGCAGCCCTTCCCCCAGCCGCCACGCCGCCGACCACATGGCCACGTCGAGCGCCCGTCCCGCGATGTAGACGTCGGCGATCTGCATGGTCACCGCCTGGAACTCGGCCAGCGCCCGGCCGAACTGCCGACGTGTCCTGATGTACGACGTGGTCAGCTCCAGCGCTCCCGCGAGGACGCCGGAGGCCTGGGCGGCGACGGCGGCCATGAACAGCCTCCTGGTTCCGTCCACCGCCTCGGGCCCGCCGACCCGCTCGGCCGGGGCGTCGTCGAACACGAGAGTGGCCGCGGGCTCGCCGGTGGAGGCGAACTCGGGAGCCGCCCGCACCCCGCGCACCGGCCCACCGGGGCCGCCCGACCCATCCGGTATCCCTTCGACCAGGAACAACCCCGCGTCGGCTGCGACGAGCGCCGAGCCGCCGAGATGGGGCACCGACACCTTCCGCCCCGTCAGCGCCCATCCGCCGTCGGACGCACCGGCGGGAACCGGCGTTCCGCCCGCGTCGCCGGGCGCATCGGACGGAACCGCCCCGCGACTCGCGGAGCCGTCCGGGCCGCCGATACGGCGGGCGGCCGTCGTGGGCGGTTCGGCCAGGGCCCGGCCGGGCTCGCGGAGGGCGACGGTGGCACGGGTGACGCGACGCTGCTGGTCAGGGGTGCCGTGGCGGGCCAGGGCCAGCGTGCTCACCAACGTGGCCAGCGCGGGGACCGGCGCCGCCCGCGCCCCCACCTCGCGCAGCACCACGGCCATCTCCACCGGCCCGAGCCCGGCCCCGCCCGCCTCCTCGGGGACGCACACGCTCATCAGACCGGCCTGCCGGAGCCGGTCCTCGTTCCCTTCCCCGGCCAGGACCTCGGCCGCCAGCTTGTTCAGGTCCTGCTGGGTCTCGTCCAGATCGAAATCCATCAGCGCTCCAAGAGGTGGTGCCTGCCGTGCCGTACGAACTCCTCCTCTGTCCCCTTGACGTCAGCGTCCGTCCGCAGCCGGAACCCGCCGGGGGTGCGGAGCCAGACTTCGGCGACCGTACGGGCGGCCGGCCCGTAGGGGTCGCCGGCGAGCAGGAGGCTCACGTCGGTGGCGCGGGCGTCACGGACCGGTTCGCCGACCGCCCGGGTCGGGTTCGGCGCGACCACCACGGGCCCGCCCAGCGCCGCCGCGCCCACGAGAAAGACCAGCTCGGGAACGTTGTCGCAGAGCACCCCGACGTGCGCTCCAGCGCCCTGCGCCGGCAACCACGCGCCGGTCGCCCGGCAGGCGGCGACGTGCTCGCGCCACGACCACGTCGTGTCCTCGAACATGAGCCCCGGCCGGTCGTCCTCGGCCCGGTCGAGAAGCAGGGACGCGAGCGTGTCCGCGGTCATCGCTCCTCCAGCAGGCGCTAGGTAAGACGAATCGCAAACTAGAACAGATTCTAATATCTGTCCAGTAGCCACCTATACCGATAAGTCGAGATATACGCCTGTAACGCCGTAGACATGCACCTATACGGCAAGTTTGTGACCCGCGAGTAACAAGCCGCGTCATCGAGAAATCAGATAACGTGTTCTTATGCGTACCACGCACGCGACGACCGCCGAGCCCTCCGGCGACATCGAGGGGGTCATCGACAGCCACCCCGCCCCCGGCGGGCACAGCGTCCGTAGTCGCAGCCAGCACCAGCGCCGCAAGCGCATCGTCCAGGCCGCGGCGGCGCTGGCCTCGCGCGGCGGGGTCGAGGCGATGCAGATGCGCACCGTGGCCGAGCGCGCGGGCGTGGCGCTCGGCACGCTCTACCGCTACTTCCCGTCCAAGATGGATCTTGTCGTGGCGGTGGTCGGCGAGGAGCTCGACCTGCTGGAGAGCAGCATCGAGCGCCGCCCGCCCGGCGCCGCCACCCCGGCGAGCCGCGCGGTCGACGTGCTGATGCGTGCGACCCGCGGGCTCATGCGCGAGCCCGAGCTGGCCGACGCGCTCATCCGTTCCCTCATCATGGCCGAGGTGCAGACGCCGTTCGGCGACCGGATGACGGGCCTGCTGCTGCGCGTCTCGGCCGACGGCCTGTCGATCGAGGACGCCACCGAGGAGCAGCTCGACCTCGCGGGGTCCCTGGCCAGCGTGTGGGTGCAGGAGCTGCTGGAGATGCTCCGCGGGCGCCGGACGTACGACCAGATCCAGCGCCGCATCGAGACCGCCGCCACCAGGCTGCTCGCCGACGTCTGAGCCGCCCGCCCCTGTTCAGGACCGGGCGGCGAATCGACCGCGCGACGGTAAAGATGTCGCCGTTATGTCAGTGGCAACGTTTATACAGGGGGTATGACCGACAAGCCGACGAACGAGGACTTCCTCCGGCAGGCTGATCCGATGCGGCGCGAGTTGCTGGCGCACTGCTACCGGATGATGGGCTCGGTGCACGACGCCGAGGACCTCGTTCAGGAGACGTACCTCCGCGCGTGGCGTGCCTACGACGGGTTCGAGGGTCGCTCCTCGCTGCGCACGTGGCTCTACCGCATCGCCACCACCACCTGCCTGACCGCGCTGGAGAGCCGCGGCAGGCGGCCGCTGCCCACGGGCCTCGGCGCTCCGAGCACGGAGGCCACCGCGCCGCTGGTGCAGGACACCGAGGTGCCGTGGCTGGAGCCCGTGCCCGACGCGCTGGCGGGCGCGGGCGCCGACGACCCCGCCTCGATCGTGACCTCACGCGAGAGCATCAGACTCGCGCTGATCGCCGCGCTGCAGCACCTGCCGCCCCGGCAGCGTGCGGTGCTGATCCTTCGTGACGTGCTCCGGTGGAAGGCGGCCGAGGTGGCCGAGGCGGTCGGCGTCTCCACCGCGGCCGTCAACAGCATCCTCCAGCGGGCCCGCGCCCAGCTCAAGGACGTGTCGCCGACCATGGACGACCCGGTCGAGCCGCTGACGCGGGAGCAGCGCGAGCAGCTCGACCGTTACGTCGCGGCGTTCGAGAACTACGACATCGACAGCCTGGTCGACCTGTTCACCGAGGACGCCGTGTGGGAGATGCCGCCGTTCGTGGGCTGGTACCAAGGGCCGCGCACGATCGCCGAGCTCGTCAAGGTGCGATGCCCGGCCGAGAAGGCGGGCGACCTGCGGATGGTGCCGATCGCGGCCAACGGCCAGCCGGGCTTCGCGCTCTACCACCTCGAAGACGGTGTGCACCGGCGGTTCGCGCTGATGGTGCTGACGCTCTCCGGGCAGGGCATCAGCCACGTCGGGATGTTCTTCGAACTGCGGCTGTTCGACACGTTCGGCCTGCCGGAGACTTTGCCGGCCGAGGCTTCCGCGACAAAGTAGAACGCGTTACTGTCGCCTCCAGAGCATCGTTCTGGAGGCGACAGTGGGCACACCTGTGATCGTCGAGGCCGTTCGCACCCCCATCGGCAAGCGGGCCGGCTGGCTGGCCGACCTCAAACCGCAACAGGTTCTGGCCACGGCGATGAACGGGCTCGTCCGACGTTCCGGCCTCGATCCGGCGGCCGTCGACCAGGTGTTCGCCGGTTGCGTGACGCAGGCGGGCGAGCAGGGCGGGCACATCGGCCGCCACGCCTGGCTCTACGCCGGGCTGCCCTACCAGACGGGCGTCACCACGGTCGACGCGCAGTGCGGGTCCTCGCAGCAGGCCGTGCACCTGGCGGCCGCCCTGATCAGCGCGGGCGTCATCGAGACCGGCGTCGGATGCGGGGTCGAGGTGATGAGCCGGGCGCCGCTGGGCAGCAACGTACGCCCCGCCAGGCCGCGCCCCGACGACTGGAACATCGACCTGCCCGACCAGTTCACCGCCGCCGAGCGGATCGCCCGGCGGCGCGGGCTGACACGCGAGAGGCTCGACTGGTTCGGGGCGCGCTCGCAGCGGCTGGCGGCCAAGGCGTGGGCCGACGGGCGGTTCGAGCGGGAGATCGTGCCCATCGGCGAGGTACGCAAGGACCAGGGGCTGCGCGAGACCACCATGGAGGGCCTGGCCGGGCTCAAGCCGGTGACGGAGGGCGCCCTGCACACTGCGGGCACCTCGTCGCAGATCTCCGACGGGGCGGCGGCCGTGCTGGTGATGAGCGAGCGGGCGGCGCGGCGGCACGGGCTGCGGCCCCGGGCGCGCATCCTGGCGCAGGCCCTCGTCGGCGCGGAACCGCACTATCACCTGGACGGGCCCGTGGACGCGACGGCGAAGGCGCTCGCCGCGGCCGGCATGACGGTCGGCGACGTCGACAGGTTCGAGGTGAACGAGGCGTTCGCGTCCGTGGTGCTGTCGTGGGCGGGCGTGCACGAGCCCGACCTGGACAGGGTCAACCCGAACGGCGGCGCGATCGCGCTCGGCCACCCGGTGGGGGCCACGGGAGCGCGGCTGATCACCACGGCCCTGCACGAGCTGGAACGCTCGGACTCGGCGACCGCGCTGGTCACGATGTGCGCGGGTGGGGCGCTGGCCACGGCGACGATCCTGGAGCGCATCGGCTGACTTCTCAGCACGATTTTCACGCAGGGCACCACGATCGGGGGCGCATGAAGACCAGACGCAGGCCGTACACCGAGCAACGTCCTCAGGACCTCGGCGGCGGGGTGTGGAGCGTGCCGGTGCCGATCCCCGGCAACCCGCTCGGCTACACGCTCGTCTACGCCGTCGAGTCGCCCCAAGGACCGGTGCTGGTCGACGCCGGGTGGAACCATCCGGAGGCGTGGGAGGCGCTCAGCGGCGGCCTGGCGACGCTCGGCATGGACGTGGCCTCGGTGCGCGGCGTGGTGGTCACCCATTTCCATCCCGACCACGCCGGGCTCGCCGGGCAGGTCAGGGAGGCGTCCGGCGCCTGGATCGCCATGCACGAGGACGACGCGGCGCTGGTCAGGCTCATGATCGGGTACGCGGGCGACGCGCAGGACACGTTCCGGTCCGACATGCTCAGGCGGGCGGGGGCCGATCCCGACGAGGCGCGCGAGGCGTCGGGCGGCCGTGCCGCGCCGCCGGCGCAGCCCGATCGCGAGTTGCGCGACGGCGACCTGGTCGACCTGCCGGGGCGCAGGCTGCGGGCCGTGCACACGCCCGGCCACACGCCCGGCCACATCTGCCTGCACCTGGAGGACGCCGACCGGCTCTTCACCGGTGACCACGTCCTTCCCGGCATCACCCCGCACGTCGGCATCTATCCCTACGACCGAGACGACGTCGATCCGCTCGGGGATTTCCTGCGATCCCTGGATCGGGTGGCCGGGTTCGGGCCGCTGGACGCGCTGCCAGCACATGAATGGACATTTCCCAATGTGGCCGCGCGGGCAGCCGAGATCCGCGACCATCACGAGGACAAGCTCCAACGGCTGCGCGCCCTCCTGGCCGAGCGGCCGGAGCCGCTGACCATCTGGGAGGTCGCCGCGATGATGACCTGGAACAGGCCATGGGACGAGCTGTCCCCCATGCTGAGAGGCATGGCCGCCGGAGAGGCCGCGGCCCACCTGCGCACCCTGGAGGTGCAGGGCCACGTACGCCGCCACGCCGGTGTCGAGCCGGTCCGCTTCCAGGCTCTAGACTCCTAGACATCCGATGTCCAGGGAGAAAAGCGTGGCGGTCACCGACGCGGCCATCGACAAGATCAAGCAGATGATCGTCTCCGGCGAGCTGGCGCCGGGCGACCGGCTGCCCAAGGAGGCCGACCTCGCCGAACGGCTCGGACTGTCCCGCAACTCGCTGCGTGAGGCCGTGCGCGCGCTGTCGCTGATCAACGTGCTCGACGTACGCCAGGGCGACGGCACCTACGTCACCAGCCTGGAGCCGCGCCTGCTGCTCGACACCATGTCGTTCGTGCTCGACCTGCACCGCGACGACACGGTGCTGCAGTTCTTCGAGGTCCGCCGCATCCTTGAGCCCGCCGCCACGGCGATGGCGACCGAGCTGATGACCGACCAGGACATCGCCGAGCTGCGCGAGATCCTCGAGGCGCTCCCTGCCGAGCCCACGGTCGAGGAACTGGTGGCCAACGACCTGACCTTCCACCAGCGCATCGCCCGGGGGTCGGGCAACAGCGTGCTCTGCTCGTTCATCGAGAGCCTGTCAGGTCCGACCACTCGGGCGCGGATCTGGCGCGGCCTCACCCAGGAGGGCGCGATGGAGAAGACCAGGGAGCAGCACACCGCGATCTACGAGGCCATCGCCGCCCGCCGGCCCGACGTCGCCCGCTCCTGGGCCACCGTGCACGTGGCCGGGGTCGAGTCGTGGCTGCGCCGGGCACTGGAGCTCGGCTGATCACCAGGGACGGCCCTCCAGCGCTAGGAGAGCCGCGCCCTCAGCAGGTTGAAGGACACCGGCGGCAGCACCGCCGTGAGCCGGTCACGGTCGATCTTCGCTCCGTCGGCGGCCCGAGGCTCCACGCGGCGCGGCTCGCTCTCGGTGTTGCGCGCCCCGGTGTCGTCGTCGGCGACCGTGACGTGCGAGAGGTCCGTCGCCCGCGGCAGGCCGCGCAGATCGATCTCCACCGGCAGCGGCCGGTCGCCGCGGTTGACCGCGAAGACGGCCAGCCGGTCGTCGTCCAGCGTCGCCGCGGTGGCCAGCACGGGCACCTCGCCGTAGCGCTCGGTCGGCATGGCGGGCGCCGTGGCCTGCACGCGCAGGATGCGCCCGCGGGCGTGGGCGGCGGTGAGCGCGAACGGGTGGAAGATCGTCTGCCGCCAGGCGGGGCCACCCGGCTCGGTGCGGATGGGGGCGATCACGTTGGCGAGCTGGGCCTGGCAGGCGATGCCGACCCGGTCGGCGTGGTTGAGCAGGGTGATGAGCAGGCTGCCGACGACGGCCGCGCCGGCGACGTCGTACTCCTCCTCGATGATGCGCGGCGCGTGCTCCCAGTCCAGGCTGTTCTCGCCGCCGAACAGGCTCTGCGACCAGACGTTCCACTCGTCGAAGGAGACCTTGAGCCGCTTGCCGCTGCCGAGCTTGGCGGCCACGTGGTCGGCCGTGGCGATCACGCCCTCGATCTGCTGCTCCATCTCCACGGCCGAGGCCAGGAAGTCGGCCCGGCCGCCTCCCACCGGGTCGTAGTAGGAGTGCGCGGAGATGTAGTCGACCTGGTCGTAGCAGTGCTCCAGAACCGTGGCCTCCCACGAGCCGAACGTCGGGATGCGCATGTTGGAGCTGCCGCAGGCGATCAGTTCCAGGCCGGGGTCCACCCGGCGCATGGCCTTGGCCGCCTCGTACGCGAGCCTGCCGTACTCGTCGGCCGTCTTGCCGCCGATCTGCCAGGGCCCGTCCATCTCGTTGCCCAGGCACCACACCCTGATGCCGTACGGCTCCGGCACGCCGTGCTTGATCCGCAGGTCGGACCAGCGGGTGCCGCCGGGGAAGTTGGCGTACTCGACGAGGTCGCGAGCCTCCTTGACGCCCCTGGTGCCCAGGTTGACGGCCATCACCGGCTCGGCGTCCACCTCGCGCAGCCAGGTCATGAACTCGTCGAGCCCGAAGGCGTTCGTCTCGATCTGCTTCCAGGCCAGGTCGAGCCGCGTGGGCCGCTCGGACGCGGGTCCGACGCCGTCCTCCCATTCGTAGTTGGAGACGAAGTTGCCCCCCGGGTAGCGCACGGTGGTGACGCCCATCTCCCTGGTCAGCTCGATGACGTCGCGGCGCAGCCCGTCCTCCCCCGCCCGCGGGTGTCCGGGCTCGAACACGCCCGTGTACACGCACCGCCCCATGTGCTCGACGAACGAGCCGAACAGTCGCTTCCCTACCGGGCCGACCTCGAACGCCGGGTCCAGGGTGAGCTTGGCGGAATCCATGGGCACGTCCTCCTTCGTCAGGGCTCTGCTCATCTATACATCGTTGTATTCAACGTTGTACACAGGGTTTTACACTTTCCGTCATGGAGAAACCGCGCGTCGGTCTCAAGGACGTGGCCAGGCTGGCCGGAGTATCGGTGAAGACCGTCTCGAACGTCGTCAACGGCTACGTACACGTCACGTCGGCCACCAGGAGCCGGGTCGAGGCGGCCATCAAGGAGCTCAACTACCGCCCCAACCTGTCGGCCAGGAACCTGCGGCAGGGCCGCACCGGGATCATCGCCCTGGCCGTGCCCGAACTGGACATCCCTTACTTCGCGGAGCTGGCCAGGCTCGTGGTGAGCGCGGCGGAGGAACGCGGGCTGACCGTGCTGATCGACCAGACAGGCGCGTCGCGCGAGCGCGAGCAACTCGTCGCCGAGGGGTTCCGCGCCCACCTGATCGACGGACTGATCTTCAGCCCGCTCGCGCTGACGCCCGAGGACCTGGCCGCCCGCATGGACGACACACCCATGGTGCTGCTCGGCGAGCGCGTCTACGACGGGCCTGCCGACCACGTCGTGGTGGACAACGTGGCGGCGGCCAAGGAGGCCACCCTCCACCTGGCCGCGACCGGCCGGCGGCGCATCGCGGCGATCGGCGCCCAGGACGACGTCGCGGCGGAGACGTCACGGCTGCGGCTGGCCGGCTATTTCGAGGCGCTGGCCGAGGTCGGCCTGCCCGCCGACGACCGGCTCGTGCAGCACGTCGACACCTACCACCGCGCCGACGGCGCCCGCGCGATGGCCCGGCTGCTCGACTGTGGCCAGGCGCCGGACGCGGTCTTCTGCTTCAACGACCTGCTCGCCCTCGGCGCCCTGCGCACGCTGCTGGAGCGCGGCCACGACGTGCCCGGCGACGTGGCGCTGGCGGGCTTCGACGACATCGAGGACGGCAGGTACGCCACCCCCACCCTCACCACGATCTCCCCCGACAAGCAGGCGATCGCCCGCCAGGCCGTCGATCAGCTGGCCGCCCGCATGGCCAAGGGCTCGCAGGCCGAGGCACGCGAGATCCGGGTGCCGTACGAGCTGATGATCAGAGAGAGCACCGGCGGGTAGGAGCCTGGTGTGTCCGACAAACTTGCGCGATACCGGAGCAAGCGCGACGACCGACGCACCCCTGAACCCGTCCCCGCCGAACCCCCGGCCCCAGGAGACGACCGGGCGTTCGTCATCCAGGAGCACCACGCGCGGTCGCTGCACTGGGACCTGCGGCTCGAACGCGACGGCGTGCTCGTCTCCTGGGCCGTGCCCAAGGGACTGCCCGCCGACCCCGCCACCAACCACCTGGCCGTGCACACCGAGGACCACCCGCTGGAATACCTCACCTTCCACGGCGAGATCCCCAAGGGCGAGTACGGCGGCGGCACCATGACCATCTGGGACACCGGCACGTACGACACCGAGAAGTGGTCGGAGCGCGAGGTCAAGGTCGTCCTGCACGGCACGCGGGCCTCCGGCCGGTTCGTGTTGTTCCGTACGCGGGGCAAGAACTGGATGATCCACCGCATGGATCCCCCGGTCCGCGACCCGTTCCCCGACGTCGAGCCCATGCTGCCCGCCGAACGCGCCAGGCCGCCGCGCGACGCCTCCGCCTACGCCTTCGAGTTCGCCTGGGGAGGCCGGCGGCTGCTGGTGCCCGTCGAGGGCGGCCGCACCACTGCGTCCCGCGAGCACCCGTGGCTGCGAGGGCTGGCGGAGTCGTTCGGCAGCCGTACGGCGCTGCTCGACGGCGAGCTCGTCACCCTGGGAGGCGCCGAGATCCTCGTCTTCTACGACCTCCTCTACGACGACGGGCGGTCCCTGGTGGACCAGCCCTACACGGACCGCAGGGCCGCGCTGGAGGCGCTCGACCTCGCCGGCCCCCACTGGCAGACCGCGCCGTCCTGGCCGGGCGAGGCGGGCCCGGTGCGGCAGGCGGCCCGCGAGCAGGAGCTGCCGGGAGTGGTGGCCAAGCGCCTGGACGCGCCGTACGAGCCGGGACCGTCGAAGTCCTGGCTGTTCATCCCCTCCTGACCACCCGAGCCTTCGGCGCCCGGATGCGGGCGATCGATGCGAGCGCCCTGTGGGAGGGAGGCCGGATGAGCGGCCGCGGTCAGGCCGGCAGCAGCCCTTCCGCCGCGAGCTCCTCCCAGAGCGAGCCGGGAACCGGCCGGGACCACAGGGCGGCGTTCGTACGGACCTCCTCCGGAGCTCGGGCGCCCACCACGATCGACGCGACGGCGGGGTGGCGCAGCGGGAAGGCCATGGCCGCCTGGGGCAGGGTGACGCCGTGACGCTCGCAGACGGCGGCGATGCGACTGGCATGCGCCACCAGCTCGGCCGGCGCCGGCCGGTAGTCATAGGTGCCCGCCGGCTCGTGGGTCGCGAGGAGGCCGCTGTTGAACACCCCGGCCGCCAGCACCCTGACGCCGCGCTGCGCGCACTCCCCCAGCAGCGGCAGGCCCGACTGGTCGAGCAGGGTGTAGCGGCCCGCGAGCATGACGACGTCGACGCCGCTCTCCCGGACGAAGCGCAACGGCGCCTGCCACTGGTTCATCCCGACGCCGATGGCCTTCACCACACCCTGGTCGCGCAGTTCGGCCAGCGCCGGGTACGCCTGCGTGATCGCCTGGTCGACGTGGTCGTCCGGGTCGTGAATGAGCACGATGTCGACGGACGGCAGCCCGAGGCGGTCAAGCGACTCCTCCAGCGACCTGCGTACGCCGTCGCCGGAGAAGTCCCACACCCGCTCGATCGCGGCCGGTACGTCGAAGCCCTCGCCGTCACGCTCTCTCCCCGGCCGCGCGGGCACCAGCAGGCGGCCGACCTTCGTGGACAGGACGTAGCCCGAGCGGCCGGCCAGCGCCGCGCCCAGACGCCGCTCCGACAGGCCGAGCCCGTAGTGGGGGGCGGTGTCGAACAGCCGCACACCCGCGTCCCACGCGGCGTCCACCGTGGCGCGGGCCTGTTCCTCCGCGACCGACTCGAACAGGTTGCCCAGGGGCGCCCCGCCGAACCCGTGGCGCGGCAGCTCCATTGAGTTCAATCTTGTGCCTTTCCGCCCGCGATTCTGCTGATCATCAGCGCGATGAGGATGATCGCGCCGTAGATGACAGGCTGCCAGAAGCCCGACACGCCGATCAGCGTCAGGATGTTCTGCACCAGGCCGATCACCAGCACGCCCGTGAGCGCGCCCAGGATGGTGCCCTTGCCCCCGTCCATGCTGACGCCGCCGATGACGGCCGCCGCGAACACCATGAAGATCCACCCGACGCCCTGGTTGTTGCCGATCGCCCCGAGGCGTCCCGTCTCCAGAATCCCGGCCAGCGCCGCCAGCGTGCCGCCCAGGATGAACACGGCCCAGAGCACCCGGTCGACGCGGATGCCGGCCGCGCGGGCCGCGTCGGCGTTGCCGCCGATGGCGTAGAGCGCGCGGCCGGCCCTGAGGTATCCGAGGGCGAAGACGCCGGCGGCGAACAGCGCCCCGGCGATCCAGACGGCCGCCGGAAGGCCCAGCCACGACACGCTGCCGAGATAGAGGATCGATTCGGGCAGCTGGAACAACGTCTTGCCCTCCGTCGGCCCCTGCAGGAAACCGTGCACCACGATCAGCATGGCCAGCGTGACGATGAACGCCGACAGCTGGAACCTGATGATGAGGAGACCGTTGATCGCCCCGATCGCGGCCCCGACCAGCAGCGCCAGCGGGATCACGAGCGGGCCGGGCAGCCCGGTGCCGAACCCGCCCGCCGACACCGGGATGATCAGCATCACGGCGATCGCGGGCGCGGTGCCGACCGTCGACTCCAGCGACAGGTCGAACTTCCCGGCGATGAGGATCATCGCCTCGGCCAGCACCAGGAGCGAGATCGCCGCCTGCTGCTGGAGCACGTTGGTCAGGTTGCCCGCCGTCAGGAAGGTCGGGTCGAGGAAGGCGCCCACGACGAGCAGCAGCACGATCACCGGCACGAGCGTCAGGTCGCGGAACCGGGCCGGCCGCACCCGGAGGACCGGCGCAGTTGAACTGGTCACTCTTCCATGCCCTCCATCACGGCCACGAGCTCGTGGTCCGTCCAGCCACGCGGCAAGTCCTTGACGACCCTGCCGTGGAACATCACCAGCACCCTGTCGCAGATGCGCAGGTCATCGAGCTCGTCGGAGACCACCACGGCCCCCGCGCCCCGCTCGACGGCGTCCTCGACGGCGCCGAGCAGCGCCTGCTTGGCCTTGACGTCGACGCCGGCGGTCGGGTTGATCACCACCAGCACGTCCGGGTCGTCCACGAGCGCCCGCGCGAACACCACCTTCTGGGCGTTGCCCCCGGACAGGTCACCGACCGGCTGGTCGGCTCCTTCCGTCTTGATGTCCAGGCTCTCGATCAGCTCCTCGGCCTTCGCCCGGCGGCGCGACGGCGACACCAGGCCGTACCGTCCCAGCTTGCGGGCGATCGGGAACGTGGCGTTCTCCCCCACCGACAACCGCGGGACGAAGCCCTCGCGGTGGCGGTCCTGCGGCACCCAGCCGAGCCCTGCCCGCAGCGCGGCGGGCACGTCTCCCGGCCGGAGCCGCCTGCCGTTGACCGTGACCGTGCCGGAGTCGGCCCTGTGCAGCCCGACCAGCGTCTCGGCCAGGCCGACCTTGCCGCTGCTCGCGGAGCCCGCCAGGCCGACGACCTCGCCGGATCTGACCGTGAGGTCGACGTCCTGGTAGCGGCCGGCGAGCGACAGCCGCTCGCCCGACAACACCACCGTGCCGCCGGGCGTGCGCGAGCGGGACGTGTAGGCCACCGTGGCCTCCCCCGTCATCGCGGCGACCAGCTCGTCGTGCGGGAGATCCGCGACCGGGCTGGTCACGATGTGGCGGGCGTCGCGGAACACCGTGACGCTCTGGCAGATCTCGTAAACCTCGTCGAGGTGGTGGGAGATGTACAACATCGTGACGCCCTGCTCGCGCAGCGAGCGCATGCGGGCGAACAGCCGCTCGATGGCCGGGCCGTCCAGCCGCGCGGTCGGCTCGTCGAGGATGATGAACCTGGCCCCGAACGACAACGCGCGGGCGATCTCGACGAGCTGGCGCTGCTCCACGGTGAGCTCGCCGGCCAGGGCCTGCGCGTCCACGTCCACCTCGTACGTGTCCAGCAGCTCGCGCGCCCTGTCCCGCAGCGCCCGCCACCTGATCAGGCCGCCCCTGCCCGGCTGGCGGTTGAGGAAGAGGTTCTCGGCGACCGACAGCCCCGGGATGATCGTCGAGTGCTGGTAGACGCAGGCGACACGCTGCCGCCAGGCGTCACGGTCGGCGATGGGCGGTGCCGGCTCGCCCGAGAACAGCACCTCGCCCTGGTCGGGCCGCAGGAGCCCGGTGAGGATCGACACGAGGGTGGACTTGCCGGCGCCGTTCCTGCCGACGAGCGCGCGGGTCTCGCCCTCGGCGATCTCGATGCCCGCGCGGTCGAGCGCGGTGGTGGGGCCGAACCGCTTGACGACGTTCCGGGCTTCGACGTGATGGTTCATCAGCCGGCCTGGTTGCCCCAGAGACTCTTGTCGTCCACGTTGTCCTTGGTCACGAGCGGCGCGGGAAGCTGGTCCTCCAGGCCGTTCGGGAGCTGGATGATCGTGCTGCCGTGGTCGGTCGGGCCAGGCTTGAACGTCTTGCCGTCCGCCGCCGCCTTGGCGTAGAAGAGCGCGTACTTGGCGTACAGGTCCGCGGGCTGCGAGACGGTGGCGTCGATGTCGCCCTTGCGGATCGCGGCGTACTCCTGCGGGATGCCGTCATTGGAGACCACGAAGATGTGCTTCGGGTCGCCCGGCGGCACGAGCAGCCCCTTCTGCTTGAGCACCTGCAACGTCGGGGCCAGGTGCACACCTCCGGCGTGCATGTAGATCCCCTTGATGTCGGGGTTCTGCTCCAGGCGGGTCTGCAACATGGACGCCGCCTTGCTTCCCTCCCACTCGGTCGGCTCGCTGAAGACCGTGATGCCGGGGAACTTCGTCTTCATGCACTCCAGGAACGCCTCCGACCTGTCACGGCCGTTGATCGAGCTGAGCGCGCCCTGGAGCTGCACGACCTTGCCCTTGCCGCCGAGCTTCTCACCCAGGAACTCGCACGCCTTGGTGCCGTACGCGCGGTTGTCGGCGCGTACGACCATGTAGACCTTGCCCTTGTCCGGCCGGGTGTCGACGGTCACGACCGGGATCTTCTTGTTCTCCAGTTGCTGGAGCGTGTTGGCGACGGCGCCGGTGTCCTGCGGGGCCATGACGATCACCTTGGCCCCCTGCCCGATCAGCGCCTGCACGTTGTTGACCAGCTTCGCCACATCGTTCTGCGAGTTGGTGGCGGGCATGAGGTCGACCTTGAGCTCGCCGGCCATCCGCGGAACGTACTTGATGTAGGAGTTCCAGAAGTCGGAGTCGGCGCGCGGGTGGTCGATGCCGATCCTGGTGCCGCCGTCGCCTCCTCCCGCCGTGCCTGGGCCACAGGCGGTGACGACCGCCAGGAGGGCCGCCGCCGCGACCGCCGATCCGAGCTTCATGGGGGTGTCACCTTCCTTGGTCAGTTGGGTCTGAGCCGCAACCCCTGCATCCCGCCGTCGACCGCGAGCACGGTGCCGGTGGTGGCGCTCGCCTCCGGGCCGGCGAGGTAGGCGATCGCCGCGGCGACCTCCTCCGGGCTGACCAGGCGGCCCATCGGCTGCCTGGCGCTCAGCGCCGCCCGCTCCGCCTCAGGGTCGTCGGCCACGTCGAGCAGCTTGGCGACCCACGGTGTGTCGGCGGTGCCCGGGTTGACGCAGTTGACCCGGATGCCCTCGCGGATGTGGTCGGCGGCCATGGCGAGCGTGAGCGACTGCACCGCGCCTTTGGTCGCGCTGTAGAGCGCCCGGTTCGGCAACCCCGCGGTGGCCGCGACCGAGCAGACGTTGACGATGGCGGCGTGCTCCGACCTCCTAAGATACGGCAACGCCGCCCGCGCCACCCGGACCATGCCCAGCACGTTGACGTCATACACCCTGTGCCATTCGGCGTCCGGGTTGTCCTCGATGGTCCCTTGGGCGCCGATGCCCGCGTTGTTGACCACCACGTCGATTCCGCCCAGGCGCTCGCCGGCCTCCGCCACCGCGGCCCTGACCCCCGCGTCGTCGGTGACGTCCGCCTTGATCCCGAGGTACGGCTCGCCCGGCGGGTTGAGGTCGAGGCAGGCGACCTTCATCCCCCGCCCGGTCAGCTCGGCGGCCGTGGCCAGGCCGATGCCGGAGCCGCCGCCGGTGACGATCGCTTTCAGGCCCACGCGTTCCTCCAGACCTCGCCGCCGGGGAAGGTGTGGGCGGCGATCGACGCTGCGTGCATCTGCGCGCTGAAGCCCGGCGCGGAGGGAGCGACGTACCGGCCGTTCCTGATGACGACCGGGTCGGCGAAGTGCTCGTGCAGGTGGTCGACGTACTCGATCACGCGGCCCTCCATGGAGCCGGTGACGGCCACGTAGTCGAACATCGACAGGTGCTGCACCAGCTCGCACAGCCCGACACCGCCCGCGTGCGGGCACACCGGGACGCCGAACTTCGCCGCGAGCAGCAGGATCGCGAGGTTCTCGTTGACCCCGCCGACGCGGGCCGCGTCGATCTGCACGTAGGAGACGGCCTCGGCCTGCAGCAGCTGCTTGAACACGATGCGGTTCTGTACGTGCTCGCCGGTCGCCACCGGGACCGGCGCGATGCCCCGCGCGATGGCGGCGTGGCCGAGCACGTCGTCGGGGCTGGTCGGTTCCTCCACCCAGTGCGGGTCGAACTCCCGCAGCGCGTTGATCCACTCGATGCCGGAGCCGACGTCCCAGCGCTGGTTGGCGTCGATCGCGATCGGGTAGCCGGCCCCGCACACCTCGCGGGCCACCCTGAAGCGGCGCCGGTCGTCGTCGAGGTCGGCGCCGACCTTCAGCTTGATCTGCCCGAAGCCCTGGTCGATGGCCTCCTTGCAGAGCCTGCGCAACTTCTCGTCGTCGTAGCCGAGCCAGCCGGGCGAGGTGGTGTAGGCGGGGTAGCCGGTCTCGACCAGGTGGCTGATGCGCTCAGCCTTCCCCTTTTCCGCCTTTTTCAGGATTTCGAGGGCTTCGTCCTGGGTCAGCGCGTCGCTCAGGTAACGGAAGTCGATGAGGCCGACGATCTCCTCGGGCGGCATCTCCGCCAGCAGCCGCCAGAGGGGCTTGCCCGCCCGCTTGGCCTTGAGGTCCCACAGCGCGTTGACCACGGCGGAGATCGCCATGTGCATGACGCCCTTCTCCGGCCCCAGCCACCGCAGCTGCGAGTCGTTGACCAGGTCGCGGTAGAGCGTGCCGAGGTCCTCGACGTCCTTGCCGACGACGTACGGCTCCAGCGCGGTGATGGCCGCGGTCTGGATGTCGTTGCCACGCCCGATCGTGAACGCGAACCCGTGTCCCTCGCACCCGTCGTCGGTCGTGAGCACGACGTAGGCGGCGGAGTAGTCGGGGTCGGGGTTCATCGCGTCGGAGCCGTCGAGCTCGCGCGAGGTCGGGAAGCGTACGTCGTGCGTCGTCATCCCGGTGATGCGGTAGCCGCTCATGCCTGCCCCACCGTCTGGCGCTGCCGGCCCAGCCCTTCGATCTCCAGCTCCATCACGTCGCCGGCCCGGAGGTAGGGCTGCCCCGGCATGCCCATCGCCACCCCGGCGGGCGTCCCGGTGTTGATCACGTCGCCCGGCTCCAGAACCATGAACTGGCTCAGGTAACGCACCACCTCGGCCACATCGAAGATCATGTTCTTGGTGTCGCCGTCCTGGCGCAGCTCGCCGTTCACCCAGAGACGCAGGGGCAGCCGCTGCGGGTCGCCCACCTCGTCGGCCGTCACCAGCCACGGACCGAACGGGTTGAACGTCTCGCACGACTTGCCCTTGTCCCACTGGCCGCCGCGCTCGAGCTGGAACTCACGCTCGGAGACGTCGTTGGAGATCGCGTAACCGGCGATCACCCCCCGGGCCTCCTCCGCGCTGCCCAGGTAGCGGGCCTCCTGGCCGATGACGATGGCCAGCTCCACCTCCCAGTCGGTCTTGACGCTCCCACGCGGGATCAGCACCTCGTCATGCGGACCGACCATGGTGCTGGACGCCTTCATGAACACGACCGGCTCGGCCGGCGCCTCGGCACCGGACTCGGCGGCGTGGTCGCTGTAGTTCAGCCCGATGCAGACGATCTTGCCGGGGCGCGCGAGAGGGGCGCCGATCCGCAGCCCCTCGGCGTCGACGACGGGCAGATCGCCGCGTTCGAGCGCCTCGCGGACGCGCGCCACTCCCCCGGAGGCGAGGAAAGCTCCGTCGATCTCGGGCTCCCCGATGTCGCGCAGCTTCCCGGCGTCATCCAGCACCACCGGCCGCTCCTGGCCGGCAGGTCCTACTCGCAGCAGCTTCACACCGCATCCTTCATCTATACATCGGATGTCTCAGCTCTGATGCTCGTGCGAGCGGGCTGAGCGTGTCAAGGGCGACAACCCGGACATGTCCTGATACGTGACTCACAGAAGAGTGCCGGGCAGGGCCGTGGGCGGTGAATTGGGTGAGCGCTCCGATGGCTACGTTCACATAGCCAGATTTTCCCCACCCCAAACATCGGAGGTGAAACGTGCACCCCAGAGGGCAGGCGCCACAGCAACCGCAAAGGGCCTGCCAGGAACGATCTAAGCGTGTCGACCACGAGGCTCCTTGACGGCCGTACAGCGGCGTAATAGAACACGTTGCAGTAGTGCGTAACCGAGCGCTTGATCAAGAGGGTGATCCGGGTGCACATCGACCTCGTCGACCGGGACGTCTACGCGACCACCGGACCTCCGCACGACCAGCTGGCCTGGCTGCGCGCGAACTCGCCGATCCACTGGCACGACGGGGATCCCGGCTTCTGGGCCGTCACCACGTACGACGAGGTCGTCCACGTCTCGCGGCACTCCGATCTCTTCTCCTCCTACCGGCGGCTGGCCCTGTTCGACGAGATGGCCGACGACCAGGTCGCCCTCCAGCGGCACATGATGCTCAACCAGGACCCGCCCGAGCACACGAGACGGCGCTCCCTGGTCAACCGGGGCTTCACCCCACGCACGATCGGAGCCCTCGAACAGCACATCCGCGACATCTGCGACGACCTGCTCGACAAGTGCTCAGGCGAGGTGGACTTCGTCACCGAGATCGCCGCGCCCCTGCCCCTCTACGTGATCTGCGAGCTGCTCGGCGTGCCCGTGACCGACCGCGACAAGCTCTTCAACTGGTCGAACCGCATGATCGGCGCCCAGGACCCCGACTACGCCGACTCCCCCGAAGAGGGTTCGGCCGCCGCCATGGAGGTCTACGCCTACGCCAACCAGCTCGCGGCGCAACGCCGGGCCAATCCCAGGAACGACATCGTCACCAAGCTCATCCAGCCCGACGAGCAGGGCGAGACGCTCGACGAGAACGAGTTCGACCTGTTCGTCCTCCTCCTCGTCGTGGCCGGCAACGAGACCACCCGCAACGCCGCCTCCGGCGGCATGCTCGCCCTCTTCGACCACCCCGGCCAGTGGGACC
The DNA here is from genome assembly GCF_004348345.1 of Nonomuraea longispora. Taxonomy (GTDB): domain Bacteria; phylum Actinomycetota; class Actinomycetes; order Streptosporangiales; family Streptosporangiaceae; genus Nonomuraea; species Nonomuraea longispora. The sequence goes on along the minus strand of NZ_SMJZ01000073.1, from coordinate 299 downwards.
GCCTCGTGGCCGACCCCACCCTCGCCGGGACGGCCGCCGACGAGATCGTCCGCTGGGTCTCCCCCGTCAACCTCTTCCGCCGCACCTCCACGACCGACCAGGTGCTGGGCGGGCAGCAGATCAAGGCCGACGACAAGGTCGTGGTCTTCTACTCCTCCGCCAACCGCGACACCACGGTCTTCCCCGACGCCGACGTCTTCGACATCGGCCGCGACCCGAACCCCCATATCGGCTTCGGAGGCGGCGGGGCGCACTTCTGCCTCGGCAACCACCTGGCCAAACTGGAACTCCGCATCCTC
>NZ_SMJZ01000072.1 GCF_004348345.1 Nonomuraea longispora | reverse complement strand
ACCGTTCACCCGGAAGGTGCGTCCGTTCTGTGCGATGTCTTGATCTAAGCAGTCAGATCATCGCAGGTCGGAGGCACCTTCTTCATTTATCGATCTTCGGAGTGAAATTCCGGCTGAATAGCCGAGGTCAAGGATCAGCTGGCGTCGCATGCGAGCGCTGACGCCGTCCTGCACCTGCTGGGGCGAGGCTCCGGCCAGATCGCCCCGGAAAACCGCCTGCGCGTAGTCCTCCGTCTGGAGCAGGCCGGGGACCAGAAGAGGGTCCCAGCTTCTCAGTATGCGGGCCGCGGGTTCGATCTCGTCGGTCCAGCGCAGGTACCACCCTGGCCCAGAGGGGGAGGCGATGCTGCGGCAGAGGCGGGAGAAGCGGTCTCCTGTGCCGAACACCTGGTCGCATCCGACGGCGAGATCGGGCTTGGGGGTGCGGTCGCCCTTCTCGATGTGGGCGATGAGGGATGACGAACAACCCAGTCGCCTGCCGAGGGCGACCTGGGTCAGACCATGATCTCTTCGAGTTCGCGCCAGCTCTTTGCCGAAGCGCTGAACCGGCGTCAGACGCGGATCAAGGTCCTTCGCCATGTCCATCCCCACCTGTTCGTCCCCAGCGGCTTGACAGAAATTGACATCGATTGACACCTGGCCCCCATGAAGGTGGCCTTTAGGGCTCGATTGTGCATGCCCGCTGCCTGCAAGTTAAGCACCTGCAAGGGCAAACTGAATGCCAAAGCTTTCCGCTTTCGCGCTGGCCGTGACATGGAATGCACAGCCCGGCGACTTGTGTGGATGCTTCGTGACAGATTCCGAATTCACGGAATTCGGAAATTCCGGTTATTGAGGTGAGGGTGCGATGACGGTCACGACGTTGGGTGGCCATGGGCCTCGGACAGGCACCGGCGAGAACGTACGGAATCTCCGCATCGCGGAAGGATGGTGAGTCCTCATGACAGTTCACCCCGCGTTCGAGCGTCCGCACGCGAGGATCAAGGTGTGGTCGATCCGCGAGCTCGACGACTGTGCCTTGCTTCCCGGGATGGCCCGCCGAGAGCTTAGGAGCTGGGTAGGTGAGCATCCGGCTCTCGGGGACCTCCACCTCATCGCCTCCGAACTTGTGACCAACGCGCTGGTTCACGGTGACGGGCCGTGGGTGCGGATGGGCCTGCTTCCGGTGGAGGAGGGACAGAGGTGTTACTGGCGACTGTCGGTCGCGGATCCCGGCCTGTCGAGGGCCGTTCCGCTGCCTCGCACGCCAGGTCCCGGGGAAACGCGGGGCAGGGGTCTGTGGGTCGTGGACGACCTCACTCGTGGATGCTGGGGGACGTACCGCACCTGGGTCGGCGAGCGGGTGGTATGGGCCCTGCTTCCACGATGACGGAGGGCCGCGGCGCGCCCCACTGTGGATAACTCGACGTCATCCACAGAATCTCGTTCCCCTCACTTCCACCCCGCCGACCTTCCCTGACCATAAGGGCCTCACCGCTTCGACACTCGTCTCGATCCGTACGGAGGCCGCTCATGAAGCTCACTTTCCCGTTGCCCCGCACCCTGACATCCCGGTTCGTCGTAGCCATGGAGCACCTGACGTTCGACGCCGATACCTTCGTGCCCTGGCGGGTCGGCGACCCGCACAGAAAGGCCGCGATCAGCGCTGTGCGGCGCGGGGCCCTGACCCTGACCCATCACCCGAGCCCATGGAGACCGACCGGCGCCACCCTCGGCGACGAGGAGAGACGGCTCCTGCGGCGGACGAAACACCATGTCGTCGTGTCCGCCACCGCGCCGCCGCACAGGCTTCCGGCCGGCGTGCAGGCGGCCAGGGCCGCGGCCAGAGCACTGGCCCGCGAGTGCGACGGGCTGCTGATCGATCCCATGACCGGCGCCGCCATCCTCACCTGCGGGCGATGCCCCGGCGAGCCCGCGACCTTCCACCTCAACGACGACTGGCTGGCCTGGGACGTCCAGGTCCACGAGGCCGTCCCCTGCCCGCCCTGGGATCCGGCGGGGAAGGGCGACTGCTCCTGCCTCCGGGTGACCTCGCGCGGGCTGCGCCGGTTCGGCCTTCCTGAGATCACCCTCGACGGTGCCGCCTGCGCCCACAACCTGTGCGCGACCAACCTCCTGCGTACGGTGGCCCACTGCCTGGTCACCGACCATCTGGCCTACGTCACGACCCATCCGGGAGCCACCCGGCGCACGATCGACGACTTCCTGCACATCCAGCCCGACGGCGGCCTCCCGTTCCGCGTCCGGCTGACCCCGTACGAAGCCGGCGCGGTGGGGCCCAGCGGCGTCCGGCGGCTGAAGGTCGGGCCCGCGCCGGGCACGGGGCGGATCACCTGCCTCAAGGTCGGTCCGCCCTCGGGCTTCACCGGCTCCACCAACGACTGGCTCTGCGCCACCCAGGGCACCTCCCACGCCTCACTGGCCGACGCCCACCCTCCAGGTTCGGCCCTGGCCGCGTGACCGGCGATCCACCTTCGGGTCCCGGCCTCGTCGCCTGACGGCCTGACCACCCTTCCCACCAGTGACCCCAGGCCGCCACTCTCACGTCGGCCCTGGCGGCTCCCGGAGCCGGTCAGCGGCTGAGGATCTGCTGCATGACCCGCTCCAGGGTGGCCGCCGGGTCCTCGACGGGATCAGGCGAGCGCCATGCCACATACCCGTCAGGCCGGACCAGTACGGCGCCGCCCCTGTTGACGCCGTAAGCCTGGCCGAACCGTCCTTCCACGTCCATGAGCTCGACGTCCACGAGGAGGCGCATGAGCTGATCGCGCGTGGCCCGACGCCGAACGCCTTGGGCTGGATGGAGGTGCCCGGGTGCCGTTCGACCGGGGTCACCGGCACTCCGCGCCAGACCAGGAGCGTCTGGGCGGCCGTCCCGGTCGCGGGGCTGCCCCGGCTGCGGGACGCCCCGGCCGGGCGGTCATTCAGCGCCGAGCAGGCGGAGCAGGCTGATGCGGAGCGCCTCGTCGGCCTCCTCGTCGGGCAGGCGCCCGGCGGTGCGTTCCTCGCTCGCGGCGTGGCTCAGCGTGATGGTGGCGGTGACCAGCCAGCCGACCGGAAGGTGATGGTCGAACTCCCCCGTCCGCAGACCTCGCTCGATGACGCGCCTGAGCCGGTCGGCGACCGCCCTGTGGCGGGCCTGGTCCTCTTCTGCGGGAACGGGCAGCGTGCTGAGCACCTGCATCAGTACGGGATAGCGCCCGGCCGTCCTGGCGCCGGCGTCGATCAGCCGTAGCAGCGCGTCCGCGGCCGGCCCCGTGTCGAGGCCGGCGGCGTCCATCTCGGCCACGGTCTCCTCGGTGAGCCGGTCGAGCACCGCCGCCAGCAACCGCTGGCGCGAGGGGAAGTGGGCGTAGACGGTCTGGCGGGTCACGCCCGCGGCGGTGGCGATGGCGTCGACGCTGGCGTGGGGCCGGGCGTTGAGCAGCCGGATCGCCGCGTCCAGGATGACCGCCCTGCTGCGCCGGGCGTCGGCGCGGCGAGCGCGGGCCGGGGATGAACTCAATTCTTACACCTTGCCAAAGTTGACCACGTATGCATATCTTACATGCTGTCAAAGTTAATACGATCGACGGGAGCCCACGTGCGTCCACTCAGTGACAGCGACCCCAAGGAGTTCATCGCCGGGTTCTTCACCTCCTTCTCCGAAGAACTCCTGCGCGACGACGAGGATCCGGCGGCGATCGTGGACCGCTATCACACCAAGGACATCATCGAGACAGCCGACGGTCACCGGATGGACCGGGACAAACTCATTGCGCACACCCGCCCGGTGCGCAAGAACCGGCCCATCAGCCGTATGGAGGTGCACGAGGCAGTGGCGGACGGCGACCGGATCGCCGCGCGCTATACGTTGCACGTGCAGCAGCGTAAGAAGGAGTTCGCCATGGAGGTGTACTTCTTCGGGCAGTTCGCCGGCGACGGGCGGATGCGCAGGGCGCACATGCTCACCCGCACCGTCCCCGCAGGAGAGAAGGGCGACCAGGCGACTGCGGCGCTCGGCGAACAGGCGGCGCCAGCGTGATCAACAGCATCTACACCGTGCTCGGCATGGCGTGCGGGCACTGCGCGGACGCCGTCACCGAGGAGCTCGAACGCGTCCCCGGCGTCACCGCCGTGGAGGTGCACGTCGAGGCGGACCGAGTCTCGGTGACCAGCGACCGGGAGCTGGACCTCGCGCAGGTGCGCGCCGCCGTCGAGGAGGCGGGCTACGAGCTCACCGCCCACAACACGTGAGGTGGCGATGCGCGGTCTTTTCTGATGAGCGAGGTTCCAGGCGTGCCGGCCGTCACTCCTCGCGCAACCGTACGTCCGGGGCCGAATCGTGGACGGCGCCATGCCCGGGTGGGTCGTCGTGCGGATCCGTGGCCTGGTCGAGGAGGTGGTGCAGACGCCGCAGGACGCGTAGCTGCGCGGGGTTGTAGAACTCCGCCGCCGCATGTGCCATCGCGTTCCCAGCCAGTTCCGCTCCCCGTGGTGAATCCGCCACCGGGCCGTTCGACCGCGGGTGCTCTTCCCGCATCCTGAGGACCGCCGGCAGGATGCGCTCGGCAAGCCGGTCGATCGTGGCATCGTCGGTGTCCGGGGGAAGGGCTTCGAACTCCTCGCCGGTGTCGTCCCGCACCGTGATGATCCGGCGCAACTCCTCCAGGCCCTCCTCACTGAACACTGTCGAATAGACCATGAACAGGGACTTGTTCGTGTCGGAGAGGTCTTGAGCCAGAGCCGCGAACCCGGGCGGCACATGGATCGGCGCGCGATGGCGCAGGATGAGGGTCAGCTCCGTGCGTACGCGACTGAGCCGTTCGATCGTCGCCTCCAGTTCGGCGTCCAGCGCCTGGACCCTGGCCAGGACGCTCCGCGGCAGTCTGCTCACCGTCGAGGGCGAGCAGCACGGCGCCCTCATGGCCGGCAACGCCTGCGTCAGCAGGACCGTGGCCGCCTACCTGGTCGCCCTGAAGTCCCCGTCCGAAGGGGCCCGGTGCAAGCTCTGAGCCATCGGTTCCGGTGCGCACACGATCATGATGGCGTAGGGTCCGTGTGCGTCCGGCCGCCCCGCTGATATCAGGAGAGGTGGCGTTCCAGGGCCTCCAGCTTGGAGGTCATGCCGTCCGTGACGCCTTCGCGGAGGTCGGCCTTCAGCACCAGGCTCACGCGGGGGGCGACCTCCGCCACCGCGTCCACCGCGCGCTTGACGACGTCCATCACCTCGTCCCACTCGCCCTCGATCGTGGTGAACATCGCGTCGGTGCGGTTGGGCAGCCCGCTGGAGCGGACCACCTGGACGGCGCGGGCGACGGGCTCGGCCACCCCTTCACCGACGCCCAGCGGGGTGATGGAGAATGCGACGATCACTGTGTGCCTCCTGCGATGGACGACCGATTCGCGCAGGAGCCGCTCCCGCTGCTCCGCGCCATGCCGGGCCCTCGATCGTATCGGCAGCTGCGCGAAGAGCCACGACGCCGTCGAACGCCGTGGCCGCCGCTGACCATTCCGGCAAACGTCACCCGTGGTCGTGCTCTTCTTCCTCTTCCTCGCTGGGGCCTTCGGACGGCTCCACGCCCAGCACGGCCTCGCGGGGCTCGATCTCGGTGATGTGGTCGACGAGCTGCAGCACGTGGTCGGGCTCGATCAGCCACTGCAGCGCGGAGGCACCGGAGTCGTCGGCGGAGACGAGCTCGGCCTGCTCGGTGCGCTCCTCCTCGGAAAGGTCGGCGTCGGGATGCCGGATCTCGGCCAGCGCCGCCGCCTGCAATGCGTCCACGTCGAGCACCTCGACGGTCAGCTCGACCGTCAGACGCAGGAACTTCGGTTCATCAGTCATGGCGACGATGTTAGGGGAGCTTCCACTCCACAGGCGCCGCACCTTGCTGAACCAGCGACTCGTTGGCGCGGCTGAACGGCCGCGAGCCGAAGAAACCGCTGCGGGCCGACAGCGGCGAGGGGTGGGCGGACTCGACGCGCGGCACGTCGCCGAGCATGGGCGCCAGGTTGCGCGCGTCGCGCCCCCACAGGATGGCGACCATCGGCTTGTCACGCGCGACGAGGGCGCGGATGGCCTGCTCGGTGACCTGCTCCCAGCCCTTGCCCCGGTGGGAGGCGGGTTTGCCGGGCATCACGGTCAGCACCCTGTTGAGCAGCAGCACGCCCTGCTCGGCCCACGGCGTGAGATCGCCGTTGGCCGGGCGGGGCAGGCCGAGGTCGCTCTCCATCTCCTTGTAGATGTTGACCAGGCTGCCCGGCAGCGGCCGCACGTCGGGCGCGACGGAGAACGACAAGCCGACGGGGTGGCCGGGCGTGGGGTAGGGGTCCTGGCCGACGATCAGCACCTTGACGTCGTCGAAGGGCTGGTTGAAGGCCCGCAGCACGTGCCCGCCGGCAGGTAGGTACTGTCTGCCCTCGGCGATTTCCCCGCGCAGGAACTCGCCCATCTGGGAGATCTGCGCGGCGACGGGCTCAAGCGCCCGCGCCCATCCGGCCTCGACGACTTCATGAAGGGGACGACCAGCCATGGCCGTGAAGCTTAGCCATGTCTGGTACGGCTTGTGGGCGAAACGCGGTCGCCCGCCGTACCGGAATGATCACATTGGTACGGCGGGCGCCCGCGAGGTCACTTGACCGAGCCGGCCATCATGCCCTGGACGAAGTACCGCTGGAACGCGAAGAACAGCACCAGCGGGATGATCAGCGACAGGAACGCGCCGGACGACAGGATGTCGACGTTCGACCCGAACTGCCGCATCTGGGACTGCAGATATTTCGTCATCGGCTGGTTGCCGGTGTCGGCGAAGACCAGCGCGATGAGCATGTCGTTCCACACCCAGAGGAACTGGAAGATGCCCAGCGAGGCGATGGCGGGCTTGCCCAGCGGGAACACCACCGACGCGAAGATCTTCCACTCCGACGCGCCGTCCATCCGGGCCGCCTCCAGCAGCGAGCTCGGGATGCCGACGAAGAAGTTGCGCAGCAGGAAGATCGCGAATGGCAGCCCGAACGCCACGTGGAACAGCACCACGCCGGCGATCGAGCCGAACATCTGGGCGGCGCCGTAGAGGGAGGCGACGGGGATCAGCGCGATCTGGATCGGCACGATCAGCAGGCCCACCACGATGAGGAACGAGGTGTCGCGGCCGGGGAAGTCCATCCACGCGAACGCGTACGCCGCCATCGCCGCGATGCCGATCACCAGGACCGTGGTAGGCACGGTGATCAGCACGGTGTTCCAGAAGGACGCCGTGAAGCCGCTGCCCAGCAGGTTGGCGTAGTTGGCGATGGTCAGCTCGGCCGGCTTGGTGAAGATGGTCCACCAGCCTTCGGCGCTGTTGACCTGCGACGTACGCATGGAGACGACGAGCAGGCCCAGCGTCGGCACCAGCCAGAAGAGGCCGAGCAGCACCATCACGACCTGAACCGCCCCGCCGCCGAGGCGGTCGACGAGCTTTCCCGCGAGGCTCCTGCGCGGCGCTCCCGCCCGCGTCTCGGTCGGCGCCGTGACCGTCGCCGTGGTCATGTGCCCCTCCCTGTCGTTGGGCTCGCTCACGTGTCTTCCCTCCTGAACCGGCGGATGTTCATGATCATGAAGGGAAGGACCAGGATGAGCAGGAAAATGGCCAGCGCGCTGCCCAGGCCCTGGTTGTTGCCGCCGCCGAACGACACGCGCCACATCTCCAGCGCGACCACGTTCGCCTGTGGCTGGACCGAGGCCGGCGCGATGATGAAGACCAGGTCGAACACCTTCAGCGTATTGATGATCATCGTCACGAAGACGACGAGCAGCACCGGCGAGAGCAGCGGCACCGTGATCTTGCGGAACACCTGCCACTCGCTCGCGCCGTCGATGCGGGCCGCCTCCAGCGCGTCACGCGGGATCGCCGCGAGCCCGGCCGCGATCAGCACCATGGCGAAGCCGGCCCACACCCAGACGAACGCGCCGATGATCGCCGGGGTGATGAGCGTGGGGCCGAGCCAGCTCAGACCGCCGTAGGCGGCCTCGAAGTTCGAGGCGGGCAGCCGTACGACGTAGGAGCCGGCGGGCAACCCCTCGAAGGCGAAGGAGCCGTCCTCGGCCGTCGTCGCGGTCGCGGCGACCTGGCCGTCGCGCACCGCCTCGACGGTCATGCCGGGCAGGCCCTTCTCGGCGCCGTCCACCGCGTTGTTCGTGCCCCCGCCTCCGGGGGTGAAGTCGAACCACACGGTGCCCTGGAGCCCGTCGCCGCCCGTGGGCGTCCTGGCGGGCTGGGCGTCGCCCGGCATCAGCTCCGGCTTGACGCCGACGATCGGCACCAGCACCGGCTGACCCGCCTGGGCGGGCTGCTTGGTGACGACCGCGCCGCCCTGCTCGGCGACAGGCGACTCCTCGCCCCCGCGCGGGCGGGCCTCCGGATAGCCCTGCGAGGAGGAGAACGTGTCGTGCACCGTGGTGAGCACGGCGTTGGCCAGGCCCTTGTCGGGGCTCTCCTCGTAGACGAGCCGGAAGATCACGCCGGCCGCCATCAGTGAGACGGCCATCGGCATGAACACGATCAGCTTGAACGCCGTCGCCCACCTGATCCGCTCGGTCAGGACCGCGAAGATCAGGCCGATCGTGGTCACCACGATGGGCGCGACCACCACCCAGATCAGGTTGTTGCGGATGGTGGTGAGGGTGCCGGCGTCGGTGAAGATCGTGGTGTAGTTGCCCAGTCCCACGAACCCGTTGCCCGTCGCGTCGAACAGGCTCCGGAAGAGGGAGTAGGCGATCGGATAGATCACCCAGATGCCCAGCAGCAGCGCCGCCGGGAGGAGGAAGGCGATGGCGACCGCCGGCGAGGGGCCGAGGCGTCGTTTGCGTTGGGGGGTTTCAGCCGGTCCGGTGGAGGGCCCGCCCGCGGTGTCCGCGGGCGGGTCCTGCGGGCCGTCCAACCGTTCGGTCACGGCCTTACCTCTTTACTTCCAGGCCTTCTCGGCCTCGGCTTCGAGCGCCTCCTGGGCGCCCTTGACGTCGCTGGGCTTGCGCAGGAAGTCCTGCAGCACCTTCCACTCGCCCTTGCCGTCGGTGCCGCCGAACGCGCTGGGGGCCAGGTCGGACATGTCGTAGCGGACGGCGTCGCCGGCCGAGACGATCGTCTGGCCGAGCTGCTTGGTCAGCTCGTCGGGGTAGTTGTCGGGGGAGACGTTCTTGTTGGGCGACAGGTAGCCCGGCAGCTTGGCCCAGACCTCGCCGCCCTCCTTGGACGCAAGGAACTGCAGGAGCGCCATGGCTCCGGGGGAGTCCTTCATGGCCACCGCGATGTCGCCGCCGAGCACGACCGGGGCGGTGTCACCGACCTTGGGGAACGGGAAGTATTTCGCGTCCTCGCCGACCTTGGCGCCCGCCTGGTCGGCCTCGACGGCCACGAAGTCGGCCTCGATGACCATGGCGGCCTTCTTGGTGCCGTAGACCTTGCTCACGCAGGAGGGGAAGTCGGTCTGCATGGTGCCGGAGACGCCGTCGACCAGGAACTCCTCCTTGCTCACGATCTGCTGGATCTTCTCCAGCGCGGTGGCCACGGTGGGGTCGGTCCAGGGGATCTCGTGCTTGGAGAGCTTGTCGTAGTTCTCCGGGCCCGCGGTGGAGAGGTAGACGTTCTCGAACAGGTCGGTCAGCGTCCAGCCGGAGGCGCCGCAGAAGGAGAACGGCGGCGTGCCGGAGTCGGCGACGGTCTGCGATGCCTTGACCAGCTCGTCCCAGTTGGTCGGCGCCTGCACACCCGCGTCCTCGAACGCCTGCGAGCGGTACCAGACCAGCGACTTGTGCGCCGCCTTGATCAGTACGCCGTAGACCTGGTCGTCGGCGGAGCCGAGTTCCTTCCAGTAGGGGGTGTAGTTGGTGTCGATCTCCTTGATGACGGCGTCGTTCAGCGGCTTGAGCGCGTCCTGGTCGGCGTACTGCTGGACGAGGCCGGGCTGCGGCAGGATCGCCACGTCGGGCGGGTTGCCGCCCTGGATGCGCGGGCCGAGGTAGGCGCCGGTGTCCTCGCCGGTGGAGGCGTAGGTGACCTTGGCGCCCGTCTTGTCGGTGAAGGCCTTGAGCACCTGCTCGAAGTTCTTCTGCTCGGCGCCGGTCCACTTGGCGGCGACCTCGAGGGTCACGCCTTCGAGCGTCTTGTCGCCGCCGGCCGGCGCGGACCCCGAGGCGGTGGGCTCCGTCGTCGTCGGCGCGTTGCCGCAGGCGGCGACCGCTACCGCCAGCCCGGCCAGGATCGCTGCTGCTCTGCTTCTTCGCATGGCTGCCTCACTGGGTTCTGATGATCTCTTCGAGTTCGGACTTCATGGAGGCCGCGACGTCGTCGGCGGACTCGGTGTCGGGGTTGCCGAGCGCCTTGGCGACCGAACTGGCGATCACCAGGCTCAGCTGGTTGTAGTTGGCACTGACCGGCCGGGTCTTGGCGGCGAGGATGCTCTCCTTGAGCACGGGCAGGTAGGGGAAGCGCTTGATCAGGGCGGGGTCGTCGTAGAGCTCGGTCCACACGGGCGGGAACGAGCCCTCGGTGAGCACCCGGCGTTCGTTCTCCAGGCTCGTGAAATAGCGGATGAACTGCTGCGCGGTGTGCTGGTGCCTGGAGAAGGCGCTGACGGCCAGGTTGGCGCCGCCCAGCGTGCTCGACCCCGGCCCGTCGAGGCCCGGCAGCCTGGTGACCGCGACCTTGTCGCCCAACCGGGCCTTCGCCGGTCCGTACGCATGCGGCCAGTTGCGGGCGAAGGCCAGCCTGCCCTCCTGGAAGGCCAGGCGCGACTCCTCCTCCTTGTAGCTCAGTGACTCCTCGGGGATCCAGCCCTCGCGCAGCCCTTGGAGCAGGAAGCCGAGCGCGGTCGCGCCCTGGGCGGGGTCGAGGGTCACCTCTTTGCCGTCGCGGCTGACGATCTGGCCGCCGGCCGACTGGACGGCCTCGGAGAAGTTGACCGTGAGCCCTTCGTACGCCAGGAACTGCCCGGCATAGCCGTCTATGTCATGGTTTTTCGTGATCTCTCGTGCTTGGTCGCGCAGCTCGGCCCACGTCTTCGGCGGCTTGCCGACCAGGTCGGTCCGGTAGTACAGCAGCCCCGCGTTGCTCGTGTAGGGGACGGCCCAGAGTTTGCCCTTGTAGACGGCCGTCTCCACGACCGGCGGCAGGAACCTGTCGAGCGGGAACAACCCGCGCTCCAGGGGGATGATCCAGCCGTTCTCCGCGAATTCGGCGGTCCACACCACGTCGAGCCCCAGCACGTCGTAACGGCTGCTCTGGGCCTGGAGGTTGGCCACCATCTGGGCACGTTGCTCGTCGGCGGCCTCGGGCAGCTCCAGCAGCGTCACCTTCTCGGCCGGGTGGGCCTGGTTCCAGCGGTCCAGCAGCGGTTGCAGGTAGGCCGTGGTGTCGCGTCCGGTGGCGAACGTGATGGGCCCGGTGCCGCCCGTCCCCGTCGTGCCGCCGCCCTGGTCGCCCGCCGCCGCGCATCCGGCCGTGAGAGCCACGGCCAGCAGGAGCGCGAGCGGACGATGCACTCTGTTTCCTCCGTGTGTTCAGAGGGTTTACATTCGTGTTAGGTAGATGCATTCATGTTATGCACAGCGGTAATCTGTAGGTCAACGGATATCTTCGTAACGCATGCGTAACACAGCGGGGAGGTGGGGCGGTGCGGCTTCACCTGCTGGCGCTCCTGGCCAAAGAGCCGGCTCACGGCTACGAGCTCAAGCAAGCTCTGGAGCAGACCTTCGGCAGCGCCTATCCCTCCCCCAACATCGGCCAGATATACGTGACGCTCGGCAGGCTGGAGAAGGACGGCCTGGTCAGGGCGGTGGGAGTCGAGCAGTCCAACCGGCCCAACAAGAAGGTCTACTACCTGACGGCCAAGGGCCGCGAGCACCTCACCACCTGGGTCGACGAGCCCACCGAGGGCCCCCGCGTGCGCGACGAGTTCTTCATGAAGCTCGTCCTGGCCCCGCTGACCGGCATCGCCGACCGCATGGCGCTGATCAACAGGCAGCGCCGCCACTACCTGTCGCTCATGAGCGACCTCAACGACCTCCTCGACCGCACCTCACCGACCGACCGGGTGGCGATACTCCTCATCGAGGGCGCCATGCTGCACCTCCAGGCGGATCTTGACTGGCTGGAACGTTGCCAGGAGGATCTGGCATGAGCACCGTGCTGAAAACGGTCAATCTGGTCAAAATCTACCAGGATGGTGCCATCCCCGTGCCCGCGGTGCGCGGGGTGGATCTCCAGGTCGAGCCGGGTGAGTTCGTCGCGATCATGGGCCCGTCCGGCTCGGGCAAGTCCACGCTCGTCCACATGCTCGGCGGGCTCGACGCGAGGACGAGCGGCGAGATCTGGCTCGACGGCAAACGTGTCGACACCCTCTCCGAGAGCGCGTGGGCGCTGCTACGGCGCAAGAAGGTCGGATTCGTCTTCCAGTTCTTCAACCTTGTCGCCAACATGACCGTCGGCGACAACGTCGAGCTGCCCGCCCTGCTGGCCGGGGTCTCGCCCAAGGTGGCCCGCGAGCGCAGGGAGAGCCTGCTCGGCGCGCTCGATCTGACCGACAGAGCCGACGCCGCCCCCGCCCAGCTCTCCGGCGGCGAGCAGCAGCGGGTCGCGCTGGCCAGGGCGCTGGCCAACGAGCCCAGCCTGCTGCTGGCCGACGAGCCCACGGGCAACCTCGACAGCCGCAACACGCGCGACGTGCTCCGCCTGCTCGGCGAGGTGCACAAGAAGGGCCAGACCATCGTCATGGTCACCCACGACGCCCGCGTGGCCGCCCTGGCCGACCGGGTGGTCTCACTGTTCGACGGGGAGATCGCCGACGACGGCCGCATCGCCCGCAGACGTACGCGCACGGCCGGTGAAGTGATCGACCTGCGGTGAGCGAACAGTGCGCGACGACGACGCGACCGGCGGGCGGCCGGTGAGCACCGCGCTGGCGGGCAGCCGGTGGATCAGGGCCGACCTGCGGGCCAGGAAGGCCCAGGCGGTGCTGACGGTGCTGGCCGTGGCCGGCATCGTGGCCGCGCTGATCACCGCGGCCACCCTGCTGGAGGACGGCACCAACCCGTGGCGGAGCCTGTCGGCCCAGACCGACGGCGCCCACGTGTGGTTCTACACCGGCGACAGCCCCGAGGTCGCCCTGGGGGGCATCGACGGCGTGACGCGGATCGCGGGCCCGTACCGCTCGGCGCCCGTGACCGTGGCCCAGGACGGCAAGCGGGAGCCCGCCGCGTTGCGCGCGATGCCGGAGACGCCGGCGCGGGTGGCGCACCCGCTGGTGGCCGACGGCGACTGGCTCGACCCCGCCCAGCCGGACGGCGTGGTCGTCGAGCGGTCGTTCGCGTCCTCGCTGCGGCTCGGGGTCGGGGCGCCCTTGACGATCATCGCGCTGAGCGGCGAGCGCCACACCCTGTACGTACGCGGCATCGCCGACACCGCCGAGCACGGCTTCTACCCCGAGTGGACGCCGGGCCTGGCCTACGTACTGCCCGTCACGCTCGACCGGATCGAGCCCATGCCGGGCCGCAGCGAGTGGGTGACCGGGCTGCGCCTGGCCGACCCCGAGGCCGCACAGGTCGTCTCCCAGCGCGTGGTCGTCATGCTGGAGGAGCGGCTCCAGCGTGTCTACACCTGGCGGGAGGTGAGGGGCGCCATGGAGCTGGACAACCGGCTGCTCGGCACGCTGCTCGCGCTGTTCGGGGTGGTCGGGCTGGTGGCGGCGGCGCTCGCGCTGGCCAACGCGGCGGGTGGCCGGGTGCTCGGCCAGCTGCGCGACCTGGCCACGCTCAAGTCGATGGGCTTCACCAGGGGCCAGGTCACGCTGCTGCTGGTGGTCGAGCACGGCGCGCTCGGCCTGCTCGGGGTCGCGCTCGGCGCGGTGGCTGGCTGGGGGGTGATGGCCGTGACGCTCGGCCCGACCTCCGTGGCGCCGATGCCGGTGCTGGCCATCGTCGCGGGCACCGCGCTGGTGGTGCTGGCCGCGGTGGGGCTGCCCGCGTGGCGCGGCGGCCGCACGCCGCCGATCCCCGCGGCGCCCGCCTCGCCGCCGCGCGGCCACCTGTCGCGGCTGGCCAGGATGGCTCTCCTCGTACGCCTCCCACCGGCCCTCGTCCTCGGCACCAGGGACGCGTTCACGAGGCGGGTGCCGGCGTTCCTGACGGCGTTCGGGCTGGCCGTACCGATGATGATGATCACGATCGGCCTCGGCGTGTGGGCCACGCTCGACAACTTCCTCAGCCATCCCGAGCAGGTCGGCCAGCACGCCGGCCTGTACGTCAGGCCGGGCAAGCTGGAGGCGTCGGAGGCCAGGCGCATCGCCGGGCGCGACAGGGACGTGGCCGCGGTCTATCCGGGCACCGACGTCAACGCCCTGGCGCCGGGGGAGGCGCGTTCGGTGCGGGTGCGGGCCATCGGCAGCTCGACGCAGCCCTACCCGTTCCCCGTGGTGGAGGGCCGCAGCTATGCCCGCCAGGGCGAGGCCGTCGCCGGGCAGGGCCTGCTCGACCTGCTCGGCATCAAGATCGGCGACCGGGTGCGGCTGACGGTGGGCGGCTCGCCGCTGATCGTCAGGATCGTCGGCAGGACCGTCGAGCCGGACCAGGACGGCGTGGTGCTGTCGGTGGGGCTGGACAGCCTGGCCGCCAAGGACTCCGTACCGCCGGAATACTACGCACTCGCGCTCAAACCGGGCACCGACCGGGCGGAGGTGCGGGGGCGGCTGCTGGCGGAGTCGGCCGAGGGCCTGGACGTGCAGGCCGTGGTCAACCCGGCGGACCGACTGTCGATCATCAGGGTCGTGATCGTGGCCCTGATCGCCGTGCTGGCCCTGATCGGCCTGGCCAACCTGCTCACCGCGAGCGCGCTGGGCCTGCGTGACCATGCCTTGGACCTGGCCGTGCTGAAGGCCATGGGCCTGACGCCGCGGCAGGTCATGGCCACGCTCGTGACGGGCACCGGGCTGCTGGTGGTGCTCGGCGTCGGCGCGGGCGCCGCCGTCGGCGCCTCCGTCGTGACCTGGCTGATCGACCTGCAGGGTCACACCAGCGGCGTGGGCGCCGGCATCGGCCGGCCGCCCTCGCCGCTGACGCTGGCCGTGGCCGTGCTGATCGCCGTGGGCACGGCCCTGGCGGTGGCGCTGATCCCCGCCCGCCGCGCGGCCCGTGCCCAGGTGCCGGTCACCGCGCGCTGACGGGTTCGCTCACCGAGCCCGCCCGCGCCGGCTCCTCCCGCTTCAGCGCGAACCAGTAGAACCCGTGGCCCGGCAGCGTGAGCAGGTAGGGCAGCTCGCCGATCGGCGGGAATCGCACCCCGCCGCGCGCCTCGACGGGGACCATGCCCTCGAAGCGGCGCAGGTCGAGTTCGACCGGCTGCGGGAACTTCGACAGGTTGTTGACGCACAACATCGCGTCGTCGCGGTCCTCGCGCACGTAGGTGAGCACGGACGGGTTCGAGGACCACATCTCGGTGTACGCCCCGACCCCGAACACCGGGTGCCTGCGCCTGATCTCCAGCATCTTGCGGGTGAAGTGCAGCAGTGAGCCCTCATGGCGCTGCTGGGCCTCCACGTTGACCGCCTGGAAGCCGTAGATCGGGTCCATGACCGCGGGCAGGTAGAGGCGTCCTGGGTCGGCGTTGGAGAACCCGGCGTTGCGGTCGGGGCTCCACTGCATCGGCGTACGGACCGAGTCGCGGTCCTCCAGCCAGATGTTGTCGCCCATGCCGATCTCGTCGCCGTAATAGATGACCGGCGAGCCCGGCAGGCTCAGCAGCAGCGCCGTGAACAGCTCGATGCGGTCCCTGTCGTTGTCGAGCAGCGGGGCGAGGCGGCGCCGGATGCCGAGGTAGGCCCGCATGCGCGGGTCCTTGGCATATTCCTTGTGCATGTAGTCGCGTTCTTCCTCGGTCACCGTCTCGAGCGTGAGCTCGTCGTGGTTGCGCAGGAAGATGCCCCACTGGGCGGACTCGGGAAGCTTCGGCGTGAGCGACATGATCTCGGAGATCGGCTCGCGGGTCTCCTTCTTCACCGCCATGTAGATGCGCGGCATCAGCGGGAAGTGGAAGGCCATGTGGCACTCGTCGCCGCCGGTGGTCGGGTCGCCGAAGTATTCGACGACGTCCTCGGGCCAGCCGTTGGCCTCGGCCAGGAGCACCCGGTCGGGGTAGAGCCGGTCGATCTCCGCGCGGATCTTCTTCAGGTAGGCGTGCGTCTCCGGCAGCCCGGCGCACGCCGTGCCCTCGCGCTCGAACAGGTAGGGCACCGCGTCCAGCCGGAACCCGTCGATGCCCAGGTCGAGCCAGAACCGCAGGACCTCCAGCATCGCCTCCTGCACCGCCGGGTTGTCATAGTTCAGGTCCGGCTGGTGGTGGAAGAAGCGGTGCCAGTAGTACTGCTTGCGCACCGGGTCGTAGGTCCAGTTGGACTCCTCGGCGCCTATGAAGATGATCGGCGCGTCGGGATAGGCGCCGGGGTGGTCGGACCACACGTAGAAGTCGCCGTACGGCCCTTCGGGGTCGTGCCGGGAGGCCTGGAACCAGGGGTGCCGATCGCTGGTGTGGTTCATCACCAGGTCGGTGATGATCCGCAGGCCGCGCTCGTGGGCCCGCTCGATCAGCTGGACGAAATCGCCCAGATCCCCGAAGTCCGGGAGGATCTTCATATAATCCGAAATATCGTAACCGCCGTCGCGCAGCGGCGACTCGTACAGCGGCAGCAGCCACAGACAGTCCACGCCCAGCCACTCGAGATAGCCCAGCTTCTCGATGAGACCGCGCAGGTCGCCGGTGCCGTCGCCGTTGGAGTCCTTGAACCCCCGGACGAGGACCTCGTAGAACACCGCCCGCTTGTACCAGGCTGGATCCTCCGAGACGAACGCCTCGGAGATCGGCTCCGGTGTTGGGGATGCGTTGATCATATGTCGCTCACAGGAAGAGATGTGGGCAGGACGAAGTCACCGGTTGCCCCGGCGTTCTTATCTGGTGACCGCGCCGCCTGGAGTCGTCATCCCTGCGAACTCCATGCCCATGAACGAGACCGGATTTGTGATCTGGTGCCCGTTTGTGCGGCGCTTACGGGCCGAACACTACCAGCCCGTTGGCTTTCCGGAACCCGCTTCTGCTGTGCCGGGTTCATACCCGAGAGATCCGTATGTAATCACCCTGTTACCCAGAGTTCACTAAAAAGGTGGCGCGACGTCCGAGAGGTCGTTTTCGAAGTCGCTCAGCCAGAGCCCGAAAAGCACCAATCCGCGCACCCAAAAGCGATCGTTCCACCCGTTGAACCTGGTCAGCGCGTCAGGGCCGCCCGCGATCACCTCGTGCAGCTCATCCGACAGCAGACCGGGGACCCGGTTCACCAGAGTCTCCAGCATCCCGTGCGAATAATTTCGGGCAGGAGCGGCCGTCGACCGCAGCGGCACCCGCCGCAGCGGCTGCTTGACGACGTTGGTCGAGGGCAGCGCGGCCACCCGCGGGTTGGCTGCGTGGAGCACCTCGCGGTAGAAGCGGCCCTTGTCCTTGCGGGCCACGCCGACCGACAGCGCCGCGTCGAAGAAGCGGGGATGGATGAACGGCGCCGCGAACGACGCCTCGGGCCCCACCAGGTTGACCGCCGAGCGCGCGATGCCCCGCACGGTCCTGGTGTGCAGCACCGACAGCGGCAACTCGGCCCGGTGCCCGTGGAGCATGGACGTGGCCGCCACGAACTGCTCGCGTACGGTCTCTTCCATCCACTCCGCCGCCGACTTGGACAGGAACGGCTGCGACGGAGCGCCCAGCGACAACGACCTCAGCACGGCGGCCGAGCGCTCGGCCTGGGTCCTCGCCTCCAAAGCGGCCCCGCTGACCATGAAGTTCTTCAGCAGCGGCCCGCCCGCCAGGCCGTCGATCAGGATGCGGCCCGAGCGGTGCACCTCCTTGGCGAAGGGGGCGTACCAGGCGTGGTGGGGCGTCAGATATTCGAGCCTGCGGGCCACGTCGACCGTGTCGGCCGGATAGTCGGCGGCGTCCTGCGTGATCACCCGGTGCGGGATGCCCAGCTCCCTGGTGATCGACCGGGCGAACGCGATGTCGGTGTCGGTGCCGTCGTCGGGGCTGGTCGTCCACGACTCGACGTCGGCGCCGCGGGCCTTGGCCACGCTCGCCAGCAGGCGCGAGTCGTAGCCGCCGCTGACCGGCACGAGCAGCGGGCGCCCTTCGTAGCCGGCGTAGACCTCGTGCAGCAGCTCGACGATCTCCCGCGGGCTGATCCACGCTTCGTACGGCTCGGTGCGCAACCAGCGCGGCAGCCGGCGCTCCACCATCGGCCGGTCGTGCTCGAACACCAGCGCGCTCGACCCGGGCAGGCGCTTGACCTCGGTGTACGGGGTCGCCTCGCCCATCGGGAACGTCACCTGGATGATCGAGGCCCACGCCGCCCAGTCGATCGCGATCGGCACCAGGTTGAGCAGCGGCTGGATCAGGGACGAGAAGTAGACCGCGTCGCCGTGGCGCACGTAGTAGACGTCGACCAGGCCCAGCGCCCCCGTGTGCAGCGTCACCCGCCGGCCGTCGCCGATCAGGCCCGGGGTCTCGTACGTCTCCGCGACCGTCATCCAGTCGTCGGGAGCCGCGGGCCTGCGCTCACCCCAGGAGAACGCGAACGAACCCTGGGCCCGGTGGTAGGGCGGCAGAGGCGTGGAGCTGAACAGCGCGGCCTCGGCCGTCTGGAGCGCCGGCCGGACCTTGGGGCCCGCGGCGGTCAGTTTGCCGAGCATGGCGGTGTCGATCCGGCCGAGAGCGCCGCATACGTAGGGCCGCACGTTGAACTGCACCGGATCTCATCCCTTCGAGACGCTTCCTGCAGAAGAGTATCCTTTGCCGGGCCGAGAGAGCGGAGGGCCGGTTTTTGTCTACTGAGCTGGAGAGCACGCGGAGGGCGCTGCGGGACGCCGTGGCACAGGCCGAGCGCGCCGCCGAGCTGGCGAGGCTGCTGGACGCCGCCCAGTCCAGGCTGGCGGCGGCCGAACAGAGCGCCGAAGAGGCCAGGGTGCTGGCCGAGCAGCTGGGCGAGGCCGAGCAACGGCTGGAGGCCGAGCAGGCGGCGGCCGACAAGCTCCGCAGGGAGCTGGCCGAGCAGCGCTTCCAGGCCGAGGTGGCCAACTGGAAACTGTCCTCGATCAAGGTCGCGCGCTGGAACCGGCTCGGCGACGCCATCAAGAGCGGCAAGAGCAACCCCGTGCGCCTGGCCAAGGGCCTCAGAGGCGCCGCCAAGCCGGTCAAGCGGCCGACCGCGCCCAAGCGCAGGCCCGTCGCCGGCGCGGGCAAGGCCAAGGACGAGCGCCCGGGGGCGGCGTTCCAGGCCACCAGCACCACCAGGACGCTCAACGGCGCCTCCTTCAAACTCAAGCCGTTCCGCGTGCCGACCGGCCCCAACACGCGGCCCCACCTGACGGCCGCGGTCATCGCCGACCCCCACGCCGAGGCGCTGCTGCGCTACGAGTGGCGGCAGACGACGGGCTTCACACCGCGCGACTTCGCCAGGGTTCTCCCGCTGGAGGTGCCCCACCTGCTCGTGGTCGAGTCGGTCACGCAGGGCCCGTGGGCTGAGGAGATCACCGGCGAGCCGGGCGACGGGCTCAGGGCGCTGCTGGCCTGGTGCGCCGAGCGCGGCATACGCACGGTCTTCTGGCACACCGGGGGCGACGTGGCCGCCTACGCCGCGGCGGCCGAGCTGTTCGAGCACCGCTTCACGACCGACCTGACCGTGGCCTGGCCGCGGCTGCAGTTCGGGGTGCAGCCGCGGGTGCACAATCCGCTGCCGCTCGCCGGCGGGCGCATCGACCGGGTGCTCACGCTCGACCAGCTCCTGCCCGGCCACCTGGCCTACCCCGACGTGCTGACCTCCTACCGCTGGCCGGCCGCGGCCGACTGCCCGCCGGGCACGCCCCAGTGGCGGCTGGCCGAGATCGCCGCCTGCGGCACTCCCATCGGCGACGAACCCGACGCGCGGCGGGCGCACGTGGCGCTGCGCAGGGCGTACCAGATGGGCACGATGACCGAGCGCATCGACGAGCTGCTCGACGCGATCGGCCTGCCCAGCGCCCGCGCCACCCTCAACACCTCCGTTTTGCTGCCCATACTCGACCCCTACCTGATGGAGCACGCGCTGGCCCAGGCCGCCAAGCAGTCGGGCGTCGACCAGCTCATCGTCATCGGGCCGCCGGAGGCCGAGCTGCGGGCCCGCGACGTGCTGCCCGACGTCGACGTGATCTACCGCAGGCCGCAGCCGTCGATGACGGAGGGCGCGATGCTCAACTCCGGCATCGACCTGTGCGAGGCGGACCTGGTGGCGGTCATGGACCCGCGGGACGTCTACGGCGCCCACTACCTGTCCGACCTGCGGCGGGCGTTCCTGTTCAGCACCGCCGACATCGTCGGCAAGGCCGCCTACTACGCCCACCTGCGCAAGCCGCAGGCCACGCTGCTCAAGCAGCCGGACGCCGAATACTCCTACCTGCCCGAGATCGCCG
The DNA here is from genome assembly GCF_004348345.1 of Nonomuraea longispora. GTDB lineage: Bacteria > Actinomycetota > Actinomycetes > Streptosporangiales > Streptosporangiaceae > Nonomuraea > Nonomuraea longispora. The sequence goes on along the minus strand of NZ_SMJZ01000072.1, from coordinate 17,706 downwards.
GAGCGACCCTGCTCGCGCGCAGGAACACGCTGCGCGAGCTGCGCTTCGCCGACCTCACCGACGGATGGGACGAGGTGCTGATGCGGCAGTGCCGCACCGACGGGATCAAGGTGTTCTCGGCCGACCGCTTCGGCTACGTGCGCGTACGCGACGAGGACCGCTGGCTGCTGGGCGCCGCCCACCTGGTCGAGTACGGCTCCGCCGAGCCGCACGCCCTCATCTGAGCCGGTCCCCATGACGCCCGGGGAGCTGGCCGAGGTGCTGGGGGAGCCGCCGGCGCCCGAGGGGACGTGGGAGCGGGAGGCCGCGTACGTCTCGGCCGCCGCGCTGAGGCGTCGGGTCCCGGCCGCGACGCTCGCCGGCCGGGTGCGCCGGCTCGGCGGGGTGTCGTCCGTGGAGGTGCGGGAGGACGGTCTCCTGCGGATCGTCGTGGACGTGCCGGGCGAGCTGGTCGACTCGGTGGAGCCGCCGGACGTCCCCGAGCCGGGATGGCCCGACTTCCCGCGCACCTGGGACAACCCCGGTTTCGTGGTGCGGTACGGGCGTGCGCGGGCGTGCGCGGTGCGGCGGTGGGCGTGCCAGCTGGGGGTGCCCTCGCACGGCTTCGCCCCCGGGCTGCTGTCCGGCCCGTACGACCGGCGGGTGCTGCGGGTGCTGGCCGAGCTGCCGGGGCGGCTGGTCAGCCGGGACACGAGGTGGGAGACGTATCTGGTGCGGCTGGCGCTGGCCTATCACGACGCGCACGAGCACGCGCCCGCCGTGCCGATGGGGGACGCTCCGGCGGAGCCCGTGCACGCGGCGCGGGTGCGGCTGGCGGAGGCGGTGGGCAGGGTGCTCACCGGACCGGATCGGTTGTGACGGCTCACAAAAATATCCGGCCAAACGGCGAAATGGCGTAAAAATATCCCTCCCAAGGCGTGATCCCGTCTCGATCCGTGGTCACGAGTCCTGGGAGGGCTGGCGGTTCCGATAGCCTCGATCGGGTGAGTCGATACGTCCATCCCGCCGGGGACCGCCACGCCGAGATGATGCCCCACGAGCGCCCGCCGCTGGCGCCCGCCGACATCAACCGCATCAACCCCGCGATCTGGTCCCGAACGTCGGCGCGCGCCCCGCAGGGCGCGCTCACCGTCGGCGGCGTGGACGTCCGCGACCTGGCCCGCGACCACGGCACCCCGCTCTACGTCCTCGACGAGGACGACGTGCGCTCGCGCATGCGCGACTACGCCACGGCGTTCGCCGACTCCGACGTCCACTACGCCGGCAAGGCGTTCCTGTGCAAGGAGATCGTGCGCTGGCTGCACGACGAGGGCCTCGGCCTCGACGTGGCCAGCGGCGGCGAGCTGGCCGTCGCGCTGAGCGTCGGGTTCCCGCCCGGCCGCATCACCATGCACGGCAACAACAAGTCCGCCGCCGAGCTGACCAGGGCTCTGGAGGCCGGCGTCGGGCACATCGTGGTCGACTCGTTCGAGGAGATCGCCCGCCTCGGCTACCACGCCGAGCGGCTCGGCAGGCGGCCCAAGGTGATGGTCAGGGTGACCACCGGGGTCGAGGCGCACACCCACGAGTTCATCGCGACGGCCCACGACGACCAGAAGTTCGGATTGTCGCTCAACTCCGGCGCCGCCGCTGAGGCCGTACGCCGCATCCTCGCGCTGCCGCAGCTCCAACTCGTCGGGCTGCACTCGCACATCGGCTCCCAGATCGTCGACACCGCCGGGTTCGAGGTGGCGGCGCGCCGGCTGACCACCCTGCTCGTGCAGATCAAGGATGAGCACGGCGTGGTGCTGCCCGAGCTCGACCTGGGCGGCGGCTACGGCATCGCCTACATCGACGGCGACGAGGCGCCCGACATCAAGGAGCTGGCCGACGGCCTGCGCGAGATCGTCACCAAGGTCTGCGTCGACGCGGGCCTGCCCGTGCCGCGCCTCACGGTCGAGCCCGGGCGCACGATCGTCGGCCCCGGCGGCATCACCCTCTACGAGGTCGGCACCGTCAAGGACGTCGAGGGCCTGCGCACCTACGTGAGCATCGACGGCGGCATGAGCGACAACGTGCGCACGGCGCTCTACGGCGCCGAATACACCGCCGTGCTGGCCAGCCGTGAGAGCCAGGCCCAGCCCGTGCTCAGCCGCCTGGTCGGCAAGCACTGCGAGAGCGGCGACATCATCGTGCGCGACTGCCACCTGCCCGCCGACCTCGCCCCCGGCGACCTGATCGCGGTGGCGGCGACCGGCGCCTACTGCCGTTCGCTGGCCAGCAACTACAACTACCTGCCCAGACCCGCCGTGGTGGCCGTCTCGCGCGGCGAGTGCCGCGTGATCGTGCAAGGTGAGACCGAGGACGACCTGTTGAGGGGGCAGCTGTGAAACCGCTGAAAGTGGCGCTGCTGGGTTGTGGCGTCGTCGGCTCGCAGGTCATCAGGCTCATGCACGAGCAGGCCGGCGACCTGGCCGCACGCATCGGCGCCCCGCTCGAACTGGCCGGCGTCGCCGTGCGGCGCCTGGGCCGCAAGCGCGACGTCGAGATCGCCCCCGAGCTGTTCACCACCGACGCCGAGGCGCTGGTGACCCGAGACGACATCGACATCGTGGTCGAGGTCATCGGCGGCATCGAGCCGGCCCGCTCGCTGATCGTCGCCGCCCTGGCGGGCGGCAAGTCGGTGGTGACCGCCAACAAGGCGCTGCTGGCCGAGGACGGCGCAAGCCTGTACGAAGCCGCCCGCCGGGGCAACGGCGACCTCTACTTCGAGGCCAGCGTGGCCGGCGCCATCCCGCTGCTGCGGCCGCTGCGCGAGTCGCTGGCGGGCGACCACGTCAAGCGGGTGCTGGGCATCGTCAACGGCACCACCAACTACATCCTCGACAAGATGGACACCACGGGCGGGTCCTTCACCGACGCCCTGGAGGAGGCGCAGACGCTCGGCTACGCCGAGGCCGACCCGACGGCCGACATCGAGGGCTTCGACGCCGCCGCCAAGGCCGCGATCCTCGCCGGGCTCGCCTACCACAGCCGCGTCACGGCCGCCGAGGTGCACCGCGAGGGCATCACCGAGATCACCGCCACCGACGTGGCCTCGGCCAAGGACATGGGCTACGTCATCAAGCTGCTGGCGATCTGCGCCCGGTCCGACGACGGCCGTTCCTTCGGGGTGCGGGTGCACCCGGCGATGATCCCCAGGTCGCATCCGCTGGCCGGGGTGCGCGAGGCGTACAACGCGGTCTTCGTGGAGGCCGAGTCGGCGGGGCAGCTCATGTTCTACGGCAAGGGCGCGGGCGGGGCGCCGACGGCCTCCGCGGTGCTCGGCGACCTCGTGGCCGTGGCCCGCAACCGCCTGGCCGGCACGCGCGGGCCCGACGAGTCCACCTACGCCGACCTGGCGGTGCACCCGATGGGGGAGACCGTCACGCGCTGCCACGTGGCCCTCGACGTGGCCGACAAGCCCGGCGTGCTGGCGCGGGTGGCCGAGTTGTTCGCCAAGCACGACGTGTCCATCCAGACGGTGCGCCAGGAGGGCCACGGCGACGACGCCCAGCTCGTCATCGTCACGCACCGCGCCACCGACGCCGCGCTGTCGGCGACGATGGAGGGGCTGCGCGAGCTCGACATCGTCCGCGCGGTGGCCAGTCTCATGCGGGTGGAGGGCGACGACTAGCACGTCCGGGCACGCCGCACCGCGTCGTCACGCGGTGCCAGCCCCACGGCGTCGCCAGAGATCGGCCGCCGATTCTGACAGGTTTGCTCAGCGACAGGTAGATCGGGCGTAAGGTAGGCGCCGACCGGGTCCCGAGCGTTCGAGGAGCGCCCTTCCATGTCCGCCACCCCACCCGCCGCCACCCCCGGCGGCTTCGCGCGCACGCCGGAGAAGGGGCTGGGCCGCCTGCGCTGGGCAGACGGGCAGTGGGCGGCCGACGGGCAGCCGCCCGACGTGCCGGGGCTGCGCCCGCTGCGCGGCCTGGAGGTGGAGTGGCCCGCCGCCGCCGTGCCGCTCGACGGCCTGCTGAGCCTGGCCGCCGCGGGCGTCCCGCTGACGGCCGAACGCGCCGAGCCCTGGGTGCCGGCCGGCCTCGCCGCGCTGCTCACCGACCGCGACTGGCTCCGCCACGCCGCCGACGGCACCGCGCGATCCCTCGCCGACCTGCGGCGGGAGGAGCACAGCGTACGCCTGCGCCGGCTGGCGCACCCGCTTCCGGCCCGCCCGAAGATCAGCATCGTCATGTCGAGCAAACGGTCCGGCCTGATCGGCGCCGCGCTCGCCCAGATGGAACGCCAGCGCGACGTCGAGGTGGAGGTGCTGCTGGGCCTGCACGGGGTGGGGTTCGAGCAGGTGAGCGAGGCGGTCGAGGCGTGCTCGCTGCCGGTGAGGTGGATCGAGGCCGACGCGTCGGTGCCGTTCGGCGAGGTGCTCAACCGCACGGCCGCCCAGGCGAGCGGCGACCATCTGGCGAAGTGGGACGACGACGACTGGTACGGTCCCCGCCACTTGGCCGACCTGTTCATGGCGATGTCCTACACCGGCGCCGACGTGGTGGGCACGACCGCCGAGTTCTTCTACCTGGAGCCGCTGAAGGCGACGATCAGGCGTACGACGTTCGCGAGCGGGGCGCGTTATCCGAGCGAGGTGTGGTCCGATCACGTGGCCGGAGGAACGATCATGGTTTCTCTTGCAAAATTTGAGGAAATAGGGGGATTTCCTGCTGTGCCGCGTGCCGTCGATCTCGAGTTCCTGAAAGCCGCGCAGAAGGCAGGCGCGCGGATCTACCGTACCCACGGGCTGGGTTACGTCCTGCGCAGAGGGCTCAGCAGCGACCACACCTGGCAACTGCCGCTCGCCCACTTCCTCAAGGTCGCCGCCAACCAGTGGCGTGGCTTCCGCCCGAGCCTGCTGATGGAAGCCGCATGACGCCACCGAGGGACGCCGGCGGCACGCCCGCCCAGCGCACCTCCACCGGCCGGGTGAGGGTGCGTGGCAACGACTACCGGGTGCTCGGCCCTCCCGAGCTCCTCACTCCGCAGCTCACGGTCAGCGTGGTCATCCCCGCCTACGGCGGCCAGGACAAGCTCGACCTGGTGCTGCAGGGGTTGGCGCGGCAGAGCTACCCCGCGGAGCTGACCGAGATCATCGTCGTCGACAACGGCACCTCGCCCCCGCTGCGCCTGCCCGGGGGCACGGCGGCCCGCCTGGTCGTCTGCGACAAGCCGGGCAGGGCCGCCGCCCGCAACGCCGGGCTCGCCGAGGCCACCGGCGACGTGATCCACTGGCTCGACTCCGACGTGGTGCTCACGCCAGGCGCGATCGAGGCGCACATGCGCTGGCACCACGCCGCCCCCTACGTCGTCGTGACCGGCTACATCAGATTCACCGAGGCCCCACTGCCCGAGGTGCTGCCTGACGATCCGGAGGCGGCGTTCGAGCCGGCCGAGCCGCACGCCTGGATCGTCGACCTGGTGGAGCGCACCGACGGGCTCACCGCCGACCCGCAGCGCCCGTTCAGCCTGCACGTCGGCGGCGCGACCTCCGTCAACGCCCGCCTGGTCGCGGCGGCGGGCCCGATGGACGACGACCTGATCCTCGGCCAGGACACCGAGCTGGGCTACCGCCTCGCCCAGGCGGGGGCGGTGTTCGTACCCGAGCCGCGGGCCCGCGCCTACCACCTCGGGCCGACCATGCGGATGCGCGACAAGCAGCCCATCGACCGGGTGAGCCACGCGTTCGTGGCCGACCGCATCCCGGCCTACCGCTGGTTGCGCGGCCATCCCGCGCGGCGGTGGAAGATCCCGTACATCAGCGTGGTGATGGACGGCACGGCCGGGTACGACACCGTGCGGCCCGCGGTGGACGCCCTGCTCGCCGGCACCGTCCCCGATCTGTCCGTGCTCCTCGTCGGCCCGTGGGAGCGGCTCGGCGGCGAACGCCGCGCGCCGCTGAAGGACCCCGACCTCGAACTGGTGCTGGTCCACGGCCACTACGCGCACGAACACCGGGTACGCCTGGCGTCCACCGAGCAGATCGACCCGTCCGTGCCCTTCGTGCTGCGGTTGCCGCCCGGCTGGGCGCCCGGCGAGGACACCGTCGCCCGCCTGCTCGACCTGGCCCGTGACGAAGGGCTCGGCCTGGTCAACGTCCTGCTGCACGAGTCGGCGGACGGCGTCGTCGCCGCCCGGCTCGAACGTACGTCGGCCTTCGCCAGGGCGCGCCTTGTGGCGGACCCGGACGAGGACCTCGACGACGCCGTGGACACCGTGTCGGGAGTCGCCTGGGTCGAGGGCGAGAGCTACGGCTTCACCACCGAGCCCACGCCGCCGACCAGGCGGCGGGCCGCGTACAAGGCCCGCGTCGAGGCGCAGGCGGAGGTCGCCAGGCGCGCCGACGAGAACGAGCGGCTGCGGGCGCAGGTGGCGAGGTGGAAAGAGGAGTCGGGGCGCTGGCGCAAGAGCGCGGTCGAGCTGCGCCGCGAGGTCGGCACTCTGCGCCGCCAGATCGCCGCCGCCAACCGCGCCCAGCGAAGTCTGCGCGTGCTGGTGTCCACCACCATGAAGCGCGCCCTGCGCGGGCGCCTGGGCGGCTGACCACCGCGGGGATCAGGCGCCCCCGCCCCGCGTGCCGTCAGCCGGGGCGCAGGGCCGATCTCAGGCGCCTGAGCAGGGTTTTCTCCGGCGGCTCCGCGGCCGTCACCTGGGCGGGGATGGTGACGGGCTCCGGCGCGGGCGGCGCCGGCCAGTAGCGGTCGGGCGGCTCGTGGCGTACGCCGTGGGTGGTGCCGATGACGTCGTCGTCGTCCGTGCCGTCGTCCGTGCCGCCGTCCGTCAGGAGCAGGGCGCGGCCGAGCGCCGAGGTGCGTTCGAGCCGGGCGGTCCGCCCGTCGGGGAGGTCCACGACCAGCACGCCCGCGAGGTCCTTCTGCACCGACTCGATCATGCGCTCCAGCGTCGCCCGGTGCAGCGGCACGTCCACGGGGCCCCGGTAGCGGAAGGGCGTCGGCGCGGGCGTCGGGGCGGCCTCGTCGATGAGGCGTACCCGTTCGTCGTGCGCGAACAGGTCACGCATCAGCCGCAGCTCGAAGTCCGGGTCGGACAACGTCGCGCGATGCTCGTCGTCCAGCCGCGACCACGGCCCGGCCAGCGTCACCACGACGTCCTGCAGCTTGCCGTCCAGCGCCGCCGCCACCGCCCGCCGCACCACCGACTCGGCCGCGCCGGCCACGTCGAGCACGATCTCCACGTACGGCACCAGCCAGCGCCGCCCGCGGTCCTTGCGCAGGTCCCTGCGCAGCGGGATCCGGTGCGCCAGGTACGGCTCGACCGCCCGCACGGCGCGCTCCCTGTCACGATGTTGCGAGGGCAGCCCCAGGTGCACGGCCTGCGCCTCCATCTCTGGCACGAACACCACGCCGTACATCGCCAGCCGGTAGGAGAACTCGGTGTCCTCGCCGCGCACCACGTTCGGGTCGAGGCCGCCCACGGCGTGGAAGACCTCCCTGGGCAGCGCGAAGGTCGGCCCCGTGCACACGTGGTAGGGATTGCGGCTCTTGCGCAGCCCGTCGGTCTTCGCGATCGTCGCCTCGGTGGAGCTGGGCAGGGCCTCGGCCAGATCGAACACCTCGTCCAGGCGCCGCGCCGTGAAGACCTGGCGCGGCGTCACCGGCGGCGTGTCGACGAACTTCTTCATCCCGATGCTGACCAGGTAGTCGGTCGCGTGGTGCCAGCGGGCCATGGCCTCGATGTGCTCGCGGCAGGCCACCATGTCGGCGTCGAGCCGCTGGATGATCTCGCCGTCGGCGGCCTTGACGCCGGTGTTGACGGCGTTGGAGATGCCCCACCCGTCGCGTACACGGACGACGCGGGTGTTGACCGGCCTGAGCTCGGGAAGCCGGATCGGCGGATCGCTGCCGTCGTCGACGACCAGGACCTCCATGAGGTGATCCGGGTACGTCTGCGCGGCCAGCGCCGCCAGCGTCAGTTCGAGTCCCTGGCCGCCGTGAGCCGGTATCACCACGCTCACGGACAGGTCGGGTGACCAGGCGCCGAGCTGCGGAACCGCTACTGGTGAATAGTCGTTCTGCCTCAGAGCAGGACGCGCGTTCATGGTGGTGACCCCCTGGCCGAGACCTTATCGGGAGATGCTGAGAATTTCCTGAATAGTGCCCCTGTCCAACGGCTGTTCCGGGCAGGGGTACGAGACCCGCGTCCGTCCTGTGGACGCGGCTCCGCGACGGTCGTCCGCACCCCGTACACTCTGTGCCGAACACCGCAGGTAGGGAGTCCATCATGAGCAGGTCGTGGCGCGGTCTCATCGAGGAATACCGCGAGCGTCTTCCCGTGACCACGAAGACGCCCGTCGTCACGCTGCTCGAAGGCGGCACGCCGCTGGTGCCCGCGCACCGCGTCTCCGCCCTGACAGGGTGCGACGTCCATCTCAAGGTCGAGGGCGCCAACCCGACCGGCAGCTTCAAGGACCGCGGCATGACCGTGGCCATCAGCAAAGCCGTCGAAGAGGGCGCCAAGGCGGTCATCTGCGCCTCCACCGGCAACACCTCGGCCTCGGCCGCGGCCTACGCCGTGCGCGCCGGGCTGACCTGCGCCGTGCTGGTGCCACGGGGGAAGATCGCCATGGGCAAGCTGGCCCAGGCGCTCGTGCACGGCGCCACGCTGCTGCAGGTGGAGGGGTCGTTCGACGACTGTCTCGAGATGACCCGCAAGCTGTCGTCCAACTACCCGATCGCGCTGGTCAACTCCGTCAACCCGTACCGGCTGCAGGGGCAGAAGACGGCGGCGTTCGAGATCGTCGACGCCCTGGGCGACGCCCCCGACGTGCACTGCATCCCGGTGGGCAACGCCGGCAACATCTCGGCCTATTGGATGGGTTACCGCGAATACGCCGACGACGGGGTGGCCACCAAGCGGCCCCGCATGCTCGGCTTCCAGGCCAGCGGGGCGGCGCCCATCGTGGAGGGGGCGCCCGTCTCACACCCGCACACGATCGCCACCGCCATCCGCATCGGCAACCCGGCGTCCTGGTCGCTGGCCACCTCGGCCCGTGACGAGTCCGGCGGGGCCATCCAGGCGGTGACCGACCGGCAGATCGCGGCTGCGTACAAACTGCTGGCACAGGAAGAGGGCGTGTTCGTCGAGTTGGCGTCAGCGGCCAGCGTGGCGGGCCTGCTGCAGGCGCACGAGCAGGGCATGGTCGAGCCCGGGCAGCGGATCGTCTGCACGGTCACGGGCAACGGCCTGAAAGACCCCGACTGGGCCATCTCGGGCGCGCCCGCGCCCGTGGTGATCCCCATCGACGTACACGCCGCGGCGGCGGCGCTCAACCTCGCCTGACGTCACGCAGGGGCGGCGGGGACCACGGGGGAAGTGAGGAATCATGAGGGAAACGTGAGCAGCACCGTTCAGATCCGCGTGCCCGCCACATCGGCCAACCTGGGGCCGGGCTACGACGCGCTCGGGTTGGCACTGAGCCTGTACGACGAGGTCGAGGTCACGCTCACCGCCGAGCCGGAGGTCACCGTCACCGTGGAGGGCGAGGGCGCCGGGGAGGTCGATCTCGGCGAGGGCCACCTGGTCGTCAGGGCCATGCGCACGGCGTTCGCCCGCATGGGCGGGGCCCAGCCGGCCGGGATCCGCATGCGGTGCCGCAACGCGATTCCGCACGCGCGCGGGCTCGGGTCGTCGTCGGCGGCCGTGTGCGCGGGCATCCTCGCCGCGCGGGCGTTGTCCGGCGCCGCGGAATTCTCTGACGACGACGTCTTCGCGCTGGCCACCGAGATGGAGGGCCATCCCGACAACGTCGCTCCCTGCCTGGCCGGAGGGCTGACCGTGGCCTGGTACGAGCACACGGGCGTGCCGCGTATGGTGAAAGTGACTCCCGACGAGCGCATCCGCCCGGTGGTCGTGGTCCCGTCGACCCGGCTGTCCACGGAGGCGGCACGGGAGCTGTTGCCGAAGGACGTGCCCCACAAGGACGCCTCCTTCAACGCCGGCAGGGCCGCGTTGCTGATCGCCGCGCTGACCCGACGGCCCGAGCGGGAGATTCTGCTCGCCGCGACAGAAGATCGGCTCCACCAGTCTTACCGCGCGCCTGCCATGCCGGAGAGCGCGCATCTGGTAGAACGTCTGCGTGCGGTGGGTGTGCCCGCGGTCGTTTCGGGAGCGGGTCCCGCGGTTCTTGCGTTTTCTGCATCGGATTCGCAGGATTTGATCGCGCCAGAAGTGGGTAATGACTGGCACATCCAGCAAATGGACGTCGACCCGGTTGGTGCGAACGTTCAGTTCCCCGAGACACGCTGATGCCTCTTTAGACCTTCAGGGAATAGCCGTGTGCGCTGGTGATGTTAGGCTGATAGCCGCACCAGATGCCCCCTTGGTGGGTGCGTGCTTGTCAGCCACACATCGCTGCATCATGCTTCACGTCGCGAGGCGTGAGCAGCGCGGCTGTCTCCCCGGAATCCGTTGCCTCCGGTTGGCCCACACCCGGTTGGCTCAACGTGAGGTGGCGACGACGGGGACCTGCGCGTTCGAATCATCTCGACATCTGGTTGGCGACAGCAATCTGGGGGGTGTCAGCCACGCGCCACGGTCCTGTGGCGGCCTGGACCAGCCCCTCCCCAAGAGTGGCGGCCGTCTCCAGCGACAGCCGAAGATCGCAGAGTGCACCCCGACCCGGTCTGTCCCGCCGGATCGCAAGCACCTCCGGGACGCCCGGCAGAACAAAACCGGCGCCCGACCCCTGGGAAGGACCTTTTAGTTGAGCGACACCACCGAACTCCTCTCCGACGCATCAGGCGCCGAGCCAGCGTCCGGCGACACCCCCACCCGCGCCCCGGCCAAGCCGCGTGCGCGTCGCTCCGGCACCGGCCTGTCCGCCAAGGTGCTGCCCGAGCTGCAGAAGATGGCGGCCGAGCTGGGCATCAGCGGGACCGGACGCATGCGGAAGAGCCAGCTCATCGCGGCCATCCAGGAGAAGCAGGGTGGCGGTTCCGGAGAAGGCGCATCGGCTCCCGCAGCCGCGTCCGAGGCTTCCGCCTCGGCCCCGGCGGAGACGGCGCCCGCCGCGGAGCGGCCCACGCGGACACGCAGAGAGCGGTCGCGCAAGACAGCGGAAGAGCCCGCCCCGCAGGCCGCCGCCGCGGAGGCCGCGAGCCCCGTGGCCTCCTCCGCGCCCGAGCCTGTCGCCGCCCCGGCCGAGCCGGTCGTCGAGCAGCAGCAGGCGCAGCCCGTGGAAGCCGGCCAGAACGACACACGTCCCGAGCGTTCCGAGCGCGGCGAGAGCCGTCGCGAGCGCCGCAGCCGGGGTGAGCGGCGTGACCGCGGTGACCGTGGAGACCGCGGTGACCGTGGTGACCGTGGAGACCGCAACGACCGACCCGGAGGCGACCGCTCCGAGAGCAGCCGCGACGGGGGCCGTGACGGCCGCGACGGGGGTCGTGACGGCCGCGACGGGCGCGACGGCGGCCGTGGCGACCAGCGCGGCACCGACTCGGGCAACCGCAACGACCAGCGCAACGACCAGCGCAACGACCAGCGCGGCGGCGATGACGACGAGCGTGGCGGGCGCGGGCGCAGGGGCCGTTTCAGGGAGCGCAACCGTGGCCGTGGCCGCGACCGCTTCGACAGCGGCGAGCCGGTCATCGGCGACGACGACGTGCTCATCCCGATCGCCGGCATCCTCGACATCCTCGACAACTACGCGTTCGTCAGGACCAGCGGCTACCTGCCCGGCAGCAACGACGTCTACGTCTCGCTCGCCCAGATCCGCCGCAACGGCCTGCGCAAGGGCGACGTCATCACCGGCGCCGTGCGCCAGCCCCGCGAGGGCGAGCGGCGCGAGAAGTTCAACGCTCTGGTCCGCCTCGACACCGTCAACGGCATGGACCCCGAGCAGGCCCGAAACCGGCCCGACTTCAACAAGCTGACGCCGCTCTACCCGCAGGAACGCCTGCGCCTGGAGACCGAGCACAACATCCTGACCACGCGGATCATCGACCTCGTGTCGCCGATCGGCAAGGGCCAGCGCGGTCTCATCGTCTCGCCGCCCAAGGCCGGCAAGACGATGGTGCTGCAGTCCATCGCCAACGCGATCACCCGCAACAACCCCGAGTGCCACCTGATGGTCGTGCTCGTGGACGAGCGGCCTGAAGAGGTCACCGACATGCAGCGGTCGGTCAAGGGCGAGGTCATCCACTCGACCTTCGACCGTCCCGCCGAAGACCACACCACGGTCGCCGAGCTCGCCATCGAGCGGGCCAAGCGCCTGGTCGAGCTGGGCCATGACGTGGTCGTCCTGCTCGACTCGATCACCCGCCTCGGCCGTGCCTACAACCTGGCGGCCCCGGCGTCCGGTCGCATCCTGTCGGGCGGTGTCGACTCCACCGCCCTCTACCCGCCCAAGCGCTTCTTCGGCGCCGCCCGCAACATCGAGAACGGCGGCTCGCTGACGATCCTCGCCACGGCCCTGGTCGAGACCGGGTCCAAGATGGACGAGGTCATCTTCGAGGAGTTCAAGGGCACCGGCAACATGGAGCTCAAGCTCAACCGCTCCCTGGCCGACAAGCGCATCTTCCCCGCGGTCGACGTCGACGCGTCCGGCACGCGCAAGGAAGAGATCCTCATGGCCAAGGAAGAGCTCCAGATCGTCTGGAAGCTGCGCCGGGTGCTGCACGCGCTCGACATGCAGCAGGCGCTCGAGCTGCTCCTGGAGAAGATGAAGGAGACCAAGTCCAACGCGGAGTTCCTGCTGCAGGTCCAGAAGACCACGGTGAGCAACGACCGCGACTGACGGGCTTCGTCGCGTGAAAGAGGCGGCCGGGGGTTCCCCGCCGCCTCTTTCGGCGTTCCCGCCGGAGGGCGGAGGCCTGGTCGCGAGATCGGGAATGCCTGATGGCCTGGGATGGTTGCACGATCTGGCACACTGGTAGCTGACCATTTTGCGGTTCCGGTTCACGCCATGCGTTCAAGGCGACCCGGCGGCCGCAGCCCGAAAGGACAGCGATGAAGCGCGACATCCACCCCGAATACCACGTGACGCAGGTGACCTGTTCCTGCGGTAACACGTTCACCACGCGAAGCACCGCGAAGAACGGCGTTATCCACGCCGACGTGTGCTCCGCCTGCCACCCGTTCTACACGGGCAAGCAGAAGATCCTCGACACCGGCGGCCGAGTGGCTCGCTTCGAGAAGCGCTTCGGCAAGAAGGCCGCGGGCAAATAGCTTCACCGACGCCGGCCCGGACGCACCCCGGTGCGCCGGGTCGGCGTTGTCGGTTGCGACGCCCCCACCCACGACGAAGGACGCACGGTGAATCTCGACGAGTTGCTCAAGGAGTATTCCGAGCTGGAGTCGCAGCTCGGAGATCCCGCCGTGCACGCCGACCAGCACAAGGCCCGCACCCTCGGCAGGCGCTACGCCCAGCTCACGCCGATCATCGGCACCTACCGCGAGCTCGAGTCGGTCCGCGAAGACCTGACCGCCGCCAAAGAACTGGCCGGCGAGGACGAGACGTTCGCCTCCGAGGCGGCAGAGCTCGAAGAGCGCGTGCCCCAGTTGGAGGATCGGCTCAGGCACCTGCTCATCCCCCGTGATCCCAACGATGACAAGGACATCATCATGGAGATCAAGGCGGGCGAGGGCGGCGAGGAGTCCGCGCTGTTCGCGGGCGACCTGCTGCGCATGTATCTGCGCTACGCCGAGCGGCTCGGCTGGAAAACCGAGATCATCGACAGCCAGCCCTCCGACCTCGGGGGCTACAAAGACGTGACGGTCGGCATCAGGGCCAAGGGCGACGAGGGCGTGTGGTCCAGGCTGAAATACGAGGGCGGCGTGCACCGCGTGCAGCGGGTGCCCGTCACCGAGTCCCAGGGCCGCATCCACACCAGCGCCGCGGGCGTGCTCGTCTACCCGGAGGCGGAGGAGGTCGACGTCCAGATCGACCCCAACGATCTGCGCATCGACGTCTATCGTTCCAGCGGCCCGGGCGGCCAGAGCGTCAACACCACCGACTCGGCGGTCCGCATCACCCACCTGCCGACCGGCGTCGTCGTCTCGTGCCAGAACGAGAAGAGCCAGCTGCAGAACAAAGAGTCGGCGCTGCGCATCCTGCGCGCGCGGCTGCTGGCCATCGCGCAGGAGGAGGCCGACGCCGCCGCCCAGGCCGAGCGCAAGTCGCAGGTCCGCACCGTCGACCGCTCCGAGCGCGTACGCACCTACAACTTCCCGGAAAACCGCATCTCCGACCACCGCGTCGGCTTCAAGGCGTATAACCTCGACCAGGTTCTCGACGGTGAGCTCAACGCCGTCACCCAGGCCCTCATCGACGCCGAGATGGCGGAGAAGCTCGCACAACACTCATGACATTTCTGCTGGACGAGATCGCCCTTGCCACTGCCCGGCTGGCCGAGGCAGGAGTTCCCTCACCGCGCACAGACGCTGAGGAGATCGCGGCGTTCGTCCACGGCGTGCGCAGGAGCGAGCTCCACACGGTCAGAGACTCCGACTTCGACGCCCTGTTCTGGGAGGGCGTCGCGAGGCGCGAGGCCCGCGAGCCGCTGCAGCACATCACCGGCCACGCCTACTTCCGCTACCTGGAGCTGGCGGTCGGGCCCGGCGTGTTCGTGCCACGGCCGGAGACCGAGGTGATGGCCGGTTGGGCCATCGAGACGCTGCGCGCGATGGACGTCACCGCGCCCCTGGTGGTCGACCTGGGCACCGGCTCGGGCGCGATCGCGCTCTCCATCGCCCAGGAGGTGGCGCTGTCCGAGGTCCACGCCGTCGAGGTCGACCCGGGGGCGTACACCTGGGCCAAGCGCAACATCTCCGAGCACGGTCAGGGCCGCACCCACCTGCACCCGGAAGACCTCGCCGAGGCGCTGCCCGAGCTCAACGGCAAGGCCGACCTCGTCATCTCCAACCCTCCCTACATCCCGCCCGGTGCGATCCCGCGCGACCCCGAGGTGCGCGACTACGACCCGACCCGGGCTCTGTTCGGCTCGGGCGACGACGGGCTCGGCGAGGTGCGCGCGGTGGAGCGCACGGCCCGCCGCCTGCTGCGTCCCGGCGGTTGGGTGGCCGTCGAGCACGCCGACGAGCAGGGCAGGGCCGTCTACCTGACGTTCCCCGAGGACAACGGCTGGCGTGACGTACGCCTGCGCCAGGATCTCACCAGACGAGACCGCTTCGTCACGGCCCGCCTGGGCCAGGACTAGGATGCACGCCAGCGGCCCGACCTTCTCCCGCACGACGAGAGGGAGCGAAGCCACCGAACGAGTTGAGGGGAGGAGGCCTCGGAAGCGCCGCTCCTAGCCGAGCGGAGCGAGGCGACACCACCGTGGGAAAACGTTATGTCTGCTCCGACCTCGAGCAGCGGACCGAAGGGCTGACTGAGGCGGCGGCCGCCGTACGCCGCGGCGAGCTCGTGGTGCTGCCGACCGACACCGTCTACGGCATCGGCGCCGACGCCTTCACCCCGTCAGCGGTCACCGAGCTGCTCGACGCCAAGGGCCGGGGCCGTGACATGCCGCCGCCGGTGCTGGTGGGCACCGTCAGGGCTGCCACGGCGCTCATAGACGACCTGGGGCCTTACGGGCAGGACCTGATAGACGCGTTCTGGCCGGGGCCCCTCACGATCGTCTGCAAGGCCAACAGGGCCCTTTCGTGGGATCTCGGCGAGACCAAGGGCACCGTGGCCGTCCGCATGCCGCTCCACCCGGTCGCGCTCGACCTGCTCAAGGAGACCGGGCCGATGGCCGTCTCCAGCGCCAACCGCTCCGGCGCGCCCGCCGCCACCACGGCCGAGGAGGCCGAGGAGCAGCTCGGCGAGTCGGTCGCGGTCTATCTCGACGCCGGCAAGACCACCGACCAGACACCCTCCACCATCCTCGACCTCACCACGGCCGTGCCCAGGATGTTGCGGCGAGGGGCGATCCGGGTGGAGAAACTGCGCGGCATCATCGGCTACGTCGCCACCGACGACTGACGTATACCGGCTGCTTATTCCGGCTGCGGCGGCGGCCCGGCCAAATTACGGTGAGGCGCGGAGCGGCTGCCATCGAGAAACCTGCCCATCAGACTGCCGCCCCGCTGTCGTTCCCGGCCGCTGCCGCGGCGGCAGTCCGTGTGGCGGGTTTCTCATCCGACGTCGGGAGTGGCCCATGGGCAAGTTCGACGGCATGGATCCCCAGCTGGTCCGTGACCTGCTGGCCGAGGTGAAACACGCGGCCTCGCAGATGCGCAAGGTCGAGGACCAGGTCCGGCTCACCATGAGCCGAGCCGGGCTGTCCACCCAGACCACCCACCGGCCCGCCATGATCGCCGACGCGGTCGACGACATGGTCAAGGACGTCAACGTCCGGCTCGGGGTGCTGGAGAAGCGGGCCGACCCGCCCGGGATGGGCTCGGGCGCGACCGACGATCCCAAGGGGGTGCGGGGGGATCGGGAACGGTACGAGAACCCGCGCGCCGACGACAAACCCGATCAGGTGCCGCCGAAGAAGACCGACGATCCGCCGAAAAGTGGTGACGCGCCGCCGAAGACGGGGGATGCCCCGCCGAGGTCTGCTGATGACCCGCCCAAGAGCGGTGACGCGCCGCCGAAGACGGGCGACGACCCGAAGGCCGACCAGGACAGAGATGAGGGTAAGGGCGACACCGACGTTCCCAGGAAGGATGACGGGAAGACGTGCGAAGAGCCTCGTACCGGTGAAGAGCCCCGGACAGGGGACGGCGCGAGGGCCGGTGATCAGCCCGTCGGCCAGCCCGAGGACGACGAGCTGGACAGCAGGCGCGATCGCGGCGCCGAGCCCGAGACCGGTACAAGAGACGACCCGTCCGACGCCCCGTCCCAGGACGGGCAGGATGTGAACAAACCGCAGGTCGTGGTGGTCGACGGAGTCAAGGTGCTGCAGGTGCCGCTCGACCCGCCCACCGCCGAGCAACTCGAAGACCTGCTGGAGAACACCGACAAGGTGGCTCCTGCGGAGATGCCCCGGCTGCCGGCCGACAACACCACCACCGGCTCCAACGTCAACGCATGGGCGAACGACGGCAGCGACGTGGTGTCCGCCGGCACGACCCCGCCCGGCCAGGACGCGCTGAGGACCGTGGTGGAGCAGCACCGCGACATCCCGCCGCACAATATGCCGGGAGTCGAGGTTCCGGCGGGCGAGTACGACAGGGGCGAGTGGGCCGAACGCGACATCCGCCCGGACGGTCCGGCAGGCTCCATCGACCCCGGCCGTCCCAGCACGGGCGACGGCACCTGCACCCCCGGCACCGAGGGGACCCCGGGCGGCACGGGCGATCGAGCGCCCGGTGACCAGGGTGACCGTGGAGCCGGGGACAGGGATGCCGGTGATCGGGGTGACCGTGGGACGGGGAGCAGGGATACCGGCGATCAGGGTGACCGTGGGGACGGGGATCAGGGTGGCCGTGGGAAGCAGGGTGAACCGGTCACGATTCCGCCGACGGCTCCCTCGGTCGAGCCGTCCGCCGGCGGTTCCACCGATACGTCGGCGACGACGGCCGTCGCCGACCTCGGCCACGCGACGGAGCGGGGTGACGGGACGACGACCGTGTACGGTGCGGATCCACGTCACGTAGACGGCGACGGTCCGGCCTACACGGTGCAGATCGCCTACGGCACCGAGCCGCCCTATGGCACCGGAACCCCCTACAACACCGGTTCTCCCTACGGCACCGGATCTCCTTACG